>JBCBVN010000051.1:0-17522 GCA_039817625.1 Bacteroidota bacterium | reverse complement strand
CAAAAAAAGCCTCACTATTTAAACGCTTATCTAATGCAATCACCTTGGTTGGCCTACCACAAAAGACAAATTCAGACAAGCCCTGAAAGGCACAACCCATTAGTCATTATGGTCTTTCAGAGCGCGTATACACTCGGCACAGAAGTGATAATTTCCCAACTAAAAGGAGCTAGCCACAATTAGCGAGTTAGACAATCTCGCAATTGGTCTACAGGATTACGCTAATAAAATTCAATTCGATTGACCTACCCTCTCCCCCTAGCCACAGGCGTTCGACTAGAAGAGCTCGGTCTGCCGCTGGATGACCCGCGGCTGCGAATGCTTCGATACTGACCCGAGTTGGAAGGGTCTACCCGAGTGAGGGTCTGAATGACATTTTGCTGCTCGGCCGGTGTTGCACCTTTAAACATCTCGATGATTTCATCGCGCTTGGCGTCTATGAAGGTCTGTACATAGACGGTGCCGGGATAGGCTTGATTGGTCTGCTGCACATCTTCTATGGCCAGTAGGCAGTTGGCGCGCCCCTGGGGCACATTGCGATGCATCAGGTCGAGCCCTTCGCGGTGGTAGGTGTATTGAGCACGGCGCAGCGGCAAACTACGCGGAGACAGGATATTTTCCAGCAGCCAGTAGCGGTTGCGGCTCTGGCGAGTCCACCAGCCTGGATCGTCGGTGGCCAGATTAGTCGGTAGGCGGTTGATGATTTCCTGCGCCTTCTCAAAGTAGGGTTGACCGCCCATCATCTCGAAGGTATCATAGTCGTAACCCAGTATGAGGTAGGCATAGAAGGCGAAAACGGCCGGCAGATTGCCGGTGAAGGTATTCTCGCTCAGCTGCACCGCCTGAAATTGCTCGTAGTAAAAGTTGAATTTCTTGTCGAGGTAGTTGAACACCAGCGTTTGCTCGCCGGTGCCATATACCGGGCGGGTGGCTTGTACCGCCAGGTCTGCCGTGAAGTTGTTGGGCGTATCCCCTTCCAGGATCGTCATCACGAAGTTGCAGCGTATACGCTCTTCGGGCTCAAAGCGATCACTGGTCCAATCGTAGCTGTTGAGCATCAGGATGAGATCGCGTTCCAGCGTCTCAAAGATTTTCGGATCGATGGTTGTCACCTGCTGAGTATTGAGGCTCAGCGACAGATCGAAAGGTCCTTCATCCTGAGCGCGTAGTCCGGCAGCGACGATGAGAAGGAGCAAGAGAGTCGTTATACGCATCATGGTCGTAATTTCCTCCCCTCCAGCACCTCTAGATCGAGGGTACAGAGGGCAATTTCAGATACATTAAGAGTGGCTGGTTGACACTGAAGGCTTCACAAGATAATCCAAAATATCCTCGGCCACTTCAGCCTTATCTTTTAACTCGAATTCGGTCACCTTATTGTGGTCTACAATCCGTATTCGATTGGTTGTCGTCCCAAAGCCAGCCCCTTTGTCGGCCAGACTATTGAGCACGATAAAATCAAAGTTTTTGCGCCTTAGTTTTCCGCGGGCATTTTCGAGTTCGTTATGGGTTTCGAGGGCGAAGCCAACCAACTGTTGATGATGACCTTTCTGGGCACCGAGCGTAGCCGCAATATCGGGGGTGCGCTCCAGTTTGAGCACTGGATCATCTGCCGTTTTCTTGATCTTCTGTTTTTGGACTTCCGCAGGTCGATAGTCGGCTACGGCGGCAGCCAGAATCCCCACATCAACACCAGCCCAACTAGCTACGCAGGTATCCAACATTTCCTGTGCTGTTTCCACCCGCGAAAGTCTGACTAATGACTCATCTACGGGCAGACTACTCGGTCCTAAAACCAGATGTACCTGGGCCCCGCGACGCGCGGCAGCCTCGGCCAGCGCTATGCCCATTCGGCCCGTACTCCGATTGCCCAGATAGCGAACGGGGTCGAGCGGTTCGTGAGTCGGCCCGGCGGTGATGAGGATGCTGGTATTGGCCAGGTCCTGGGTTTGATCGAGCGCAGCGGCCAAAACGCGGACTATATCTTCCGGTTCTGCCAGCCTGCCGGGACCGCTGAGTCCGCTGGCCAACTCGCCAGCAGGAGGATCGATGATGTGATTTCCCGCTTCCTGCAGTAGCTGAAGATTTCGCTGAGTAGAAGGGTGCAGCCACATATCCATATCCATGGCGGGCGCGAAGTAGACCGGACAGCGGGCGCTCAGATAGACGGCAGCCAGTATATTATCGCATATGCCATTGGCCAGGCGGGCGAGGGTATTGGCGGTAGCGGGAGCAATCACATAAGCGTCGGCCCACAGGCCCAGCTCCACATGATTGTTCCAGCCCGCTTCGCTGCGCACCGACTGTAAGACTTCGTTCTTGGAAAGGGTACTGAGGGTGAGTGGGCTAATAAAGTCTGCAGCGGCCTCCGTCATGAGTACGCGTACCTCCGCTCCTGCCTTGACTAGAAGGCGAGTTAGCGAGGCGGCTTTGTATGCAGCGATGCTACCGCTGATGCCCAGGATGATCTTTTTACCTTTCATCACCAATGACAAGCGAGCGCATTGTAGGCATGCCTACAATGCGCTCGCAAATGACTGATCAATGATTTTGGATCACTGACTGCTAAAAATCGTCGTCTTCCTCACGACGATCGTTGTAGCGATGATACAAGTCACCGCGCAGGTATTCTTCTGTACCGATGATGACCGGATTGGGCAGACGCTCGTAGAACTTAGAGATCTCGATCTGCTCCTTGTTTTCGGTAACCTCTTCGATGGTTTCCGTAACCTCAGCAAACTCTTCCAGCTTCTGATCAAGCTCGTGCTTGAGGTCTACAGCCAACTGGCGAGCACGCTTGCTGACTATGGCAAGAGCTTCGTATACATTTTCGGTGTCACCTACCAACTGGCGGACATCGCGGGCGGAAATGTTGGGGTCAAGACCTTGAGCCTTGGCTTTGATATCTGACATCTTGCAACTCGTTTATTCGAGCGTTTGCTCGTTCTAAAAATTGATTCACATCGTCGCGCTGTTCGCTTTCCGGGTAGCGGCGCAAGAAGTATTCGGCACGCTCAACGGCTTCTTCGTAGCGATCTCGTTGCAGCTCTACGAAGCTGGCCTGCGCAAAATCGTAAGCGGCCTTGGTGGCCATAAATCGAATCTGCTCGGCGCGACGGGTTTCCGGATATTCTTTTAAGAGGTTATCCAGCGACTGAATCGCTGCTTGATAACGTCTAAGATCTATGTAGAGTTTGGCAGCTTCGAAATCTTTGAGTTCGAGCTTGCTGCGCATCTCGTCAATCAGGCTGTTGCTCTCCTCTACCCTTGGGCTGGTCGGATACCGGTTGGCAAATTCTTCGAAACCATCGATGGCTTGCTCGGTATAGGTCTGATCCAGGCGAAAGATGGGCGACAATCGGTAGTTGCTGTAAGCGGCCATAAAGTCGGCCTCTTCCCGCAAATTACTGGCGCCATAAGTATTGGCGAAAGTCTTGAAGTAGTAGCTCGCCAGAATGAATTGATCGTTGTGGTAAAAGGTGTAAGCATACCTGAAAGCGATCATTTCTGCCTCGGCCGTACCCCGATAAGCCGCCACGACCAACTCATAGAGCGTTTGGGCTTTTTGGTACTCCTCTTCCTCATAATAGTTGTTGGCCCGATCCAGGATCAATACCGGGTCAGTTGAGGTGCGAACACGCTCAAACTGGCTGCGACACCCACTGGCAATGAGTATGGCAAGCGAAAGAGAAAAAAACAAGACTAACTGCCTGATTTTCATAGGGGCGCAAAGTTAAGGATAATTTTTGTAGCTGGCCAGTCTGCTTGTCAGGCAGAAGGACGAATAAAAGAGTACGCATTAAGACCTATGGTTGTGTAGGGGGAAAAATCCAACATTACTATCTTGTCGTATCAATGGCGGAGTCAGAAAATATATACGAAGCTTATCAGCGCGAGCAGGAGGCGGAAGCCCGCAGGCTGCAAGAGCAGGAGTTGAGCCGAAAGCGCCTGGCCAATGAGCAAGCACGGGAAGCTGCCCGCACGCGCCGGGAAGCGGACCTTCGCATTTTCTACAACAGCCACATTCGACCAGAGCTGCAGCGCACCGAACGTGCGAGAAAGATTTTACTCTTGCGGGTAGGTATTTCGGTGGCTGTGATCAGCTTGCTGGTGAGCGTCATCTGGTTTTTGGAGTTGCCTTTTTTGCTGATTGTGCTATTGCCAATCGGTATAGGCTACCTCATTTACCTAGGCTACCGCTTTGAGCAGTTTCGACAGCGATTCAAGCCGGCCATCGTGCAGCTGCTGCTCGATTTTCTCAATCAGCAACCCAACTTTCAGTCGCTGAAGTACGACCCCAAGCGCAGCATAGATCGACAAATTTTTGGCCGTTCCGGCTTGTTCTTCACCCGAAGAGCGCTCTATGAAGGAGAAGACCACATCGAAGGACAGATCGGCGAGATGCCTTTTCAGTTGTGCGAGGTCTATGTCAAGGAAGAGAGCATGGCCAGCCATCGATTCGAAACCATCTTTGCCGGGGTATTCGTACACGCCCATTTCAACGAGCAGGTCATCGGCAAGCTGGCGGTATGGCCAACTCACAAGGCCAACCTGATCCATCGCTCCTTGCGGGCCTATTACGCGGGCGGCGGCAGGCCCATAGAAAACACCCTGGAAGACAATCATTTCAGCGAAGCTTTTGATCAGCACTTCACGGTATACGCCCACGAGGGAACGGTCTTGCAAGAGCTCCTTACCCCACCCATGCAGCAAGCCCTGGTTAAATACGCCAAGCTGCTCGAAGATCGCGAGGTCTACTTTGCCATCGACAATCAAGAGCTATTTGCCGCTATTAGCCACGAGTACGACCTGCTCGAGCCCAGCTTCTTTCAAACCAACGTCACCTTCGAACTCATCCGCACCTTTTACGATGATATCGAGTCGATATTGGAGGTGATTCAGGCATTTGATCAGACGAGGTAGGGGAAAAGTCCTACCACCTTCTCCACTTCCTCTTCCGTATTAAAATAATGAACCGAGGCGCGCATGGCCCATTCGATGCCGCGCTCTTTGAAGTAGTACTGATCTGAGCCAACGGAGGAATACTTGACATTGAGGCCGCGATCGAAGAGCTCATCGATGAGTTTGTCGGGGTGGAGGTCCAGGTTGGGGAAGTAAGTGAGCACCAGGCCCGAGCCGAGACTCTCCAGCGGATCTACCATGCGGGTATGGGGATGCTCATCGAGGGCGACCCACAGCTTTTTGGCTAGTGACTGGATGCGCGTGTAGATGGCGGGACGATCCTGCGCCAGCAAATGGCGCAGGGCCAGTGCGGCAGCCAGTTGTGTAGCAGGTGATCGTTCAAAGGTTTCATATCGCTTAGCGTCTTCGCTGGGCTTGTAGTGAGAAGGCGAAGTCCAGCTGGCCGATTGCAGGTCGAGCCCCATGGGCGTCAGGCCAGCTTCCAGGGCGCGATCGCTGGCGTAGAGGAGTCCGCCGCCTCTCGGGCCGCGTAGATATTTTCGCGTAGTGGCGCACAGGAAATCGCAACCGATCTCTGCAACATCCAGTGGCAATTGGCCCAGAGACTGGCAAGCGTCGACCAGGTACCATATTCCGTACCGGCGCGCAAGCTTTCCAGCAGCCATGATGTCCTGGGCTATGCCTCGATTGGTGGGCACATGGGTGATGCTAATCAGTCTGGGGAGTGGTCCTTTGGCCAGACGATCTTCTAAAGCCTGTGGATCATAGCCCGATTGGCTATCGGGCAATCTTTCGAGTTGTACGCCATATCGCTCTTGAAGCTGCAAACAGGCCAACTGATTGCTGACGTAATCAGCCCGCGTAGTGAGTATGATGTCTCCCGGCTTCCAGGGTATGGAGCTTACGGCTCGGTTAAAGGCTTCTGTGGCACTACCAACCCAGGCAATGTTGCGCGCGTGAGCGCCTAGTACTTCAGCAGCAGCGGGGTAGAAGTCGTTTATTTCCTCAGCTCGCACCTGCGCAAGTCTATATCCACCAACTAACGCCTCCTCGCGTAGATACTCGATTTGTGCATCGACCACCGATTGGGGAGGAAGGCTGGCACCGGCATTATTGAAGTGAATCATGGAGCATATTATTTCCTCTTTTGGGTACGAGCTTATACCGTCTCAATGATACTGAGTTTTTGTCAGGTAAACAGCTTGAGTAACCAGCAACTGATTTATAGATAATTGCACCTTCTGCTTTTTAATTGGGATTTTTCAACATGAATGAGTGATTTTTTTTGGTACGCTGAGTAAACGGAGCGACCAGATTTACACGGAGATACGGAGCGCTGAAAGCTGACTGCGACAGCTTTACAGTCGCAACGGAATTACACAGAACGAGACCAAGACTAAAGTGGCTTGGAAACAAATAAGCAGTGTCTGAATATAAGGTTGGCTCCTTTCCGTTTACCCTCCGATGTACAAGTCTGACTATCGTAGATAGACAGATTGAGCTCCGAAAAAGCTCCGCTTAACTCCGCTTTATCTGTTCGATCCGTGTACCCAGACCAAATCATCTCTCACGCATGTAGGAGGTATCTACCAAGACCCACCAGCGCCACCGCCACCGAAGCCGCCACCACCGAAACCGCCAAATCCACCGCCGCCGCCGAAGCCGCCACCAAAACCGCCGCCACTACTACCACCACCGAAACCACCGGGTAAAATCACCCAGCCGCCGCGACGCCTTTTGCGCCTGGGGCCATAGTCGTCCATATCGTAGCGGCCTCCGCGCCAGTAGCCACCATCATCGTCGTCATCATCGTCGCCCTGGGTAGCAGATACCGTTAGAGCCACAAAAAAGATCAGGAAAAGCAGCAAAATGGCGATGGGTGGAAAAGGTATGCCATCGCTTTCATCGTCGGCCGTGTACTCTCCGGTGCCCAGGTCCATGATCCGCTGGACAGCCCCATCTATTCCGCTATAAAAATCGCCCTGGCGAAAAGCAGGAGCAATGATGTTGTCGATGATGCGCTTGGCCTGGATGTCGGGGAGGAAGCCTTCTGCACCATAACCGGTTTGGATGCGAATCTGGCGATCATTTTTTGCTACGTAAAGCAGCACACCATTGTCTTTTTCCTCGCTGCCCCCTATACCCCAGTTGTCGGCTATGGCAAAGCTGCGCTCAAAGGCATCTCCGCCGCTCAGGGAAGTTTCCAGCACGACTGCTATCTGGGTACTGGTTTCGTTGCTGTAGTTGACCAGCTTAGTCTCTAGTGCTTGCTCCTGGCTGCGATCGAGCATACCGGCCAGATCGTACACCAGCTTATTCTGCTGTCGGGGCAATGCCGACTGAGCTACCAAGTCAGTTGTACTGAGCAGCATTGAAAAAAGCAGCAAGTAGCTTACTATTCTACCCATAACTGATGGTATCTGGCAGTTCATTTTCGTCTATGTCATCGCCGGCGTACGGGAAATGATACTTGAGTTTTTGGCCCAGCTGAGCAATCACAATTTCAAGTCCTTCCACAAACTCTCCCTTCCTGAAGTGATCTTGCAGTATGTCTCGCTCTTCTGACCAGAAATCCTGTCCCACCGCTTTATGAATACCTTCATCGCCCACAATACTAAAAGCCTGATGGTGTAAATCCAAAAGGATCAATACGCCATTTCGGTCCTTGGTCTTGTGCATCCCCAGCTTGCGGAAGATGCGCCACCCTTCGGGTATGGCAGGCCGATGGGTCTCGCGCTCTACGTGCACGCGTATTTCGCCCGAGGTCGTGCGCTCAGCTGCCTGAATGGCGGCCACCAGGCGAGATTCTTCTTCCGGACTAAAGAAATTGACCATGGGAAACTTTGAAGTTTTTCTTTCTGCTCCCTGGACACTAGCCAGGAAGCAGAAAGAAAATTACTTAATCGTTTAAGCCGTCGAAATTGACTTGAGGCGCATCTTCTGAACCCGGATCTGCCTCAAACTGGGTGTAGGTATCAAAACCCAAAATGCTGGCAAAAAGCGAGGCCGGAAAAACGCGCACTTTCTTGTTGTAAGAAGTTACTTGCTCATTAAACCTTTGGCGCGCAACGGCTATGCGGTTCTCTGTGCCTTCGAGTTGCGTCATCAGGTCGCGGAAAGCCTGGGTCGACTGTAGCTGCGGATAGCTTTCTACGGTTACCAACAGACGACCTAATCCCTGGCTCAATTCACCCTGGGCAGCTTGAAACTGCTGTAGCGCTTCTGGTGTCAGATTATCAGCGCTGACATTGGTTTGGGTCGCTCTGGCGCGGGCGTTGACGACTGATTCCAGGGTTGATCGCTCGAATTCAGCGGTACCACGCACCGTCTCTACGAGGTTGCCGATCAGGTCGGCGCGACGTTGGTATTGCGTCTGTACGGCGCCCCACTGTTCTTTAATGTCTTCTTCGGCGCGTACGAAGCCATTGTTGTAGCTGCATCCGCCGACCAAAAGTAATGCAAATAGCCCGACCAGGATGCCTACGGTAGTGATGGATTTCATGATGGTGGTTGTTTGTCTTGAGTTTGATAGAATGAATGAAGTAGCTCTTTTGCTCTGGCAAAAACCTTGCCTGGCTCAGGAGTGGTCTCTCGATCTGTCAGATTGGCTTGCTTTAGATCGTACAGCAACTCACTCTGTATCAATTCGCCGAGCCACTTTTGTCGCTGTCTTTCGCGGCCCTTAGCAAAGTAAGAGCCATCTAGTAGATGTTGACGATAATCTTCGACAGAGGTAACAATCTCATCGATCTGTTGCCCCGTTAGGGCAGCAGCGGTCAGGATGGGCCGGGTCCAGCCGTCGGCGCGAGCAGGAGCCAGGTGTAGTGCCTGACGCAATTGAGCTGCAGTCTGACGAACGGCTTGCGGTAGGACATCCAGTTTATTGACAACGATCATATCCGCCAATTCCAACACGCCGCGCTTAATGCCTTGCAGCTCATCGCCAGCACCCGGTTGCGCCAGCAGCAAGAATGCATCGGTCATGCCATGAACAGCCAGTTCGCTCTGACCTACCCCTACTGTTTCGACTATTACAAAGTCGAAGCCAGCCGCCTCGCAGAGCATCAGGCTCTCTCGCGTGCTTCTGTTTACACCGCCTAATGCACCTTGGTTTGGACTTGGCCTGATGTAAGCATTGGGCTGCTTGACCAGCTGTTCCATACGGGTTTTATCGCCCAGGATACTGCCACCACTCAGGCTACTGCTCGGATCTATAGCCAGGACAGCCAGTTTGTGTCCGCGCTCGACTAAAGCCATGCCAAAAGCCTCGATAAAGGTAGACTTCCCGACTCCCGGGCTGCCGCTGATGCCCAACCTGAAACTATGTCGACCACTTTGTTCATCAGCCCACGACACCAACTCTGCAGCTAGTGTTCGGTCGGCTTCCCTTCTGCTTTCAAGCAGGGTGATGGCCCGGCTCAGTGCCGCCCGATCGCCTGCCAGCAGTGCATCGCGTCGCGCTTCGAAACCCGGCTCCTCCAAGGGGCGGTAATGCAAATTTCGATTGATGGCTCCTGCTGATGATGGCGAATTGGCCATTTAAGGATGTATTAACGATTTGGTTAAAGTTAAGCAAAAGCCCGAAAGCCAGTAGGTGGTCCCGCAGGCTTTCGCTTTCTATTAGGTACTTCGCGGACCGTTCGCCTTCTTCCTTTTTATTTCTCACTGAGTCCGTCCTGGAGAAGTGCGGCGGTTCGTTTTTTAGTCTTTTAGATGATGTGGGGAAGCCTGAGATGCTGGAATCTTTGTAAGATGAGGCCTTTGAACTTAGGAGTGATGGGAAGGCTGTTAGAGTTGTTCTTTTTTTGTAGTTCAAACCAATTTGCTGTTTTTAGGCGTTGTACTTCCGCAGGGTCGGAAACCGTATCACGACAGCCGAATGGTATATAGTGTTCAAATAGGCAATCACCCATCGAAAGAGTAAGCTCTGGGCCACCAGAAAAATCTCGAAATTCTAACTCACCCCCCAATCACCTAAAGAACTAAAAGACTATCTATGGATAACATCAAAATACTCTGGGCCGACGATGAGATCGATCTGCTCAAGCCCCAGCTGCTTTTTCTGGAAAAGAAAGGATACGACGTACTGACTGTCACCAACGGCTACGACGCCCTGGAAGAAATAGACACCACCGCAGATATAGACATTGTATTCTTAGATGAGAGCATGCCAGGTCTGACCGGTCTTGAAACTCTGACCAAAATCAAAGACAAGCGCCCGAGTGTGCCCGTGGTGATGATCACCAAGAACGAGGCAGAGCATGTGATGGAAGAGGCCATAGGTAGTCAGATCAGTGATTATTTGATCAAGCCGGTTAACCCAAATCAAATTCTGCTGACCCTGAAGAAAATCATAGATGAGAAGCGTCTGGTTCGTGAAAAAACCAATACCGACTATCAGCAAGAGTTTCGTCAATTGCTAATGGAGATCAATAGTGGTCTGGATCGACAGGAATGGGTCGACACCTACCGCAAGTTGATCAACTGGGAACTCAAGTTAGATGGCAGCAATAGTGAGCAAATGGGCGAGATATTGGCCATGCAGAAGAGTGAGGCCAATAAAGAGTTCAGCAAATTCGTCGAGAAAAACTACCTGAATTGGATCTCGGGCGATGATAGCCCGATCATGTCCGACTCTTTGATGCGAGAGAAAGTGCTACCTCATCTCAGCAAGGATATCCCCACTGTTTTCGTCTTGCTCGACAATATGCGGTATGACCAGTGGAAAGTTATAGAGCCCATAATCAGCGAGCTATATCGGGTCGAAGAAGAAGACGCATTTTTCAGCATTCTACCCACCAGTACGCAGTACAGCCGCAATGCCATTTTTGCCGGAATGATGCCTGCAGATATTGCCAAGCACTATCCAGATTGGTGGAAAAACGATACCGACGAAGGAGGAAAGAACAATCACGAGGCAGACTTGCTGGGCAAGCAGTTGGAGCGATTGATGCGCCGGGGCGACCTGAAGTGGGATTACACCAAAGTCACCCGAACCAACTTTGCTCGCCAAATGCAAGATCGAGCCCTCGACTTCCTCAACAATGACTTTAGTGTCATTGTCTACAACTTCATTGATATGCTGAGCCATGCGCGTACCGAAATGGAAGTTCTTAAGGAACTGGCCGGTGATGAAAAGGCTTATCGCAGTCTAACCAGATCCTGGTTCCTGAACAGCCCGCTTTGGGCAACCCTACGCAGGCTTTCGGAGCGTGACTTACAGCTCATCATCACTACAGACCACGGAACCATCAGGGTAAACACCCCAAGTCGGGTAGTGGGCGATAGAGATACGACGACCAATTTGCGATACAAGCTGGGCCGAAATCTCAAGTACGACCAAAGCGATGTGCTGGAAGTTCGCGACCCCAAGCAAGGAAAACTCCCCAGTCCAAACATCAGCAGCACCTACATCTTCGCCAAGGAGGACAAGTTTTTCCTCTACCCCAACAACTACAACCACTACAACAACTACTACAGAAATACCTTCCAGCACGGCGGCATCAGTCTGGAAGAAGTAATCTGTCCAGTAATTAGATTGAAAAGTAGGTAATGAGTGATTTTAGCTCTGTCCGGGCTTGGCCAGACAGAGCTAAATAAACTTATTCGAAAGCTGCTGCCAAGTGTGCTTGCAGTTCTTCCCAGCTGGCTACATCAGCTTCTTCATTATAGGCCAGCGGTAGTTCAAATGCCTCCCCTTTTGCATCAGCACCGGGATCTGTAAATGCGTGGACTGCGCCGTCGTAGGCAATGTATTCGTAGGGAATACCTAAGTCGTCATATTTCTTTTTGAAATCGGTAATGTGCTCCGCTGCGATGAACGGGTCGTCTGCTCCGTTGCACACCAAGATACTCGCCTTTACATCTTCGGTATTTTCAGGCCATACGGGCAGGGTCAAGCCGGAGTGAAAGGCCGCGACAGCATCTAGATCGTAGCCAGCATTGGCCATGGCCAATGATACGCTTCCGCCGAAGCAATATCCAATAGAAGCTATTTTGTTTGCATCGGCTTGCTCTTGATCGCGGAGGAAATTCAATGCTGCTTCAAAGCGGGCTTTAGCTACATCCATATTCCCCATGACAGACATAGCAAAAGTGCCTGCATCTTCCGGGTGGGTGGCGAGCTGACCGTCACCGTACATGTCTACAGCTAGTGCTACATAGCCCAGCTCAGCCAGCATATCTGCCCGACTGCGCGCATAATCGTTGTGGCCCCACCATTCGTGAATGACCAAAACTCCGGGGCGAGGGCCCTCAAATTCGTTGCTGTAAGCCAGGTAGCCATTCATGGTGGTGCTATCGGCTTCATAGCTGACCTCCTGGCCAACTACACCTTGCTCGTTGGCTTCGGGAGCATCGGTTACTTCTGTGGTGGTCTCTTCTGCGTTATTGTCTTCGTTGGTGGTGGCTTCTTGTCCGCAAGAAAACACGAAAAGAAGAAGAAATATAATGTGGATAATCCTCATGGTGGTTAATCTGAAATGAAATAATGGAGTGAATTTCTCTCTTACACTTTTGGTGGTTATATAGTTGTAAATTTGAATCCCGAAACTTTAGAAAGTTGTCTAATTTCAAGCGGTTTGCAGGCTCTTCACGAGTTGGCAAATAGGAAAAACACCCGATTTACAAAAACTCATAATTCAATTTTCATGCGATTTCTCTTTTTCGTAATAGCCCTTTTCGCTGGGGCCTATTCTACCACCATTCACGCCCAGAGTTATCTGGAACCAGGCCAGACACTGGATCGTGGCCAGGTACTTCGCAGCGCAAGCGGACAATACGAGCTGCACTTTCAGACGGATGGCAACCTGGCTTTCTACGGCCCGGGCGGACAATACATCTGGGACGCTCAGACACAAGGCAGAGGCCACAGATTCACGCTACAAACCGATGGCAACCTGGTCATTTATGACATTAAGAACCAAGCGGTATGGTCCTCTGAAACTCACCCGTACTTTGATTCCAGATTTAATAGCCAGAACTGGAAGCCCAGCTGGCTGGAGGTCTTGGATAACGGACAATTTGCCCTGTATTCCGAAACCGGCAACATAGCCTGGGCACGCCCTGAAACACCTGCTTCGAACGGGTCTACCAAAGGGAAAAAAGAAGAATCCTATACCGCGCCCCTATATGACAAGATGATTGCAGGAAACAGACTACTTCAGGGCCAGGAGCTCGTGTCTGCAAGTGGGGCCGTGAGACTCAGAATGCAGTATGATGGCAATCTGGCGATGTACAATAATGGGCAGTATTTATGGGATGCCCGCACAGCTGGTCGGGGTAGTTACCTGACCCTGCAAGACGATGGAAATTTGGTAATCTATGCTACAGATGGTCAAGCTGTTTGGAGCTCCCAGACACATCCTTACTTCGATTCGAGGTATAGAAACCCAATCAATAAAACGGTGGAGCTTAACTTGCTCAACAACGGAACCTTTGTACTTCTGAATACCAGAGGCAGCATCATGTGGACCAACCAATAAGACCATATAATGCTCGGCCCCTCACATTAACTCCTCAGTCCAGACGCACGCTCTATCCCTGGTCGACAACCTCCAGAACCGATCTAAAGCTAACGAACTGGTTTTTATATCGGCTATCGTGCATGGTTTGATGAGTGAAGGCATGCTTTTGTTGGTACAGCTGAAAGGTCGCTTGGTTGGCCATGTTGAGCTGTAAAGCATAGGTGTAGCCATCGCTTTCATCGACACCGCGCAGGCGCGACAAAAAATAGCTTTGGAAAAACCCGGAATCCATCAAATGAGGGATATAAGAACTCTGCATCCAGCCCAGCCATTCCTGATGCGCGTCATGCTCGATTTTGGTCGTGATGTTGTACAATAACATGGCGCGAAGGTAGGCTTATTCTTCATCGATTAATCCAAGTTGCTCTAGATCAACTTGATCCCGCAGTCGTCCTGCGGCAGCCTTTGCCTTCTTCAAGTCTGCAAGGCTTAAACTTCTAACTTTTAAATCAGAAAACTCAAACCATGTGCTCTTGGCAAAAGCTTCTTTGAATTTGAGTCCTTTTACTTTAGTAAGTATCTCTACCTGATTCGGTTCTCTGCCGAAAGTAAATACATCGTATTGATCAGTATCTATAAACTTTGATTCGACCATATCAAATACCGGCAGCCCAAACTTGGTAAAAGCCTCAACCAATTTTCTATAATTTTCAGGAGTCGGTTCAACCCAAAGATCTATATCACCTGTAGATCGGCTGTATCCATGTAAAATCACAGAATAACCACCAACTAAAATATACCTGACATCAGAGCTATTGAGGAGTTTGATGAGGTCTTGGAAGTCTTGATTGAATATATTATTCATGCCTTGGTGTCTAATTGCAAAGTAGGCTTTATCAATTTTCCCAAAGTCATCAGCCGACAAGTTGAAGGCTCTTCGGGTTAACTCAGTTGCGGCCAGTAGCCGCTCTTCTACAGACTTATTGAGCCAGTAAGTAGTATGGTCTTCAGCTTCTTTGAAGGTCTTAATATGAAAAGCTGTCTTATCCATTGCTGTCTTCAATATACCACATTAGCAGGGATTCGAACTAATTGGCAGCCCCTCGCTTCACCAGGCCATAGCGAAGGGCGTCGCAGTATACCCCATCTTTAACGATGCCCAACTCCAGTCGACCTTCAAGCTTGAACCCACTCTTTTCCAAGACCCTGGCCGAAGCGAGATTGTAGGCCATCACCTCTGCATATAATCGGATAACATCAGTTTGAGAAAACCCAATTGGAATCATCTGTCCAATTGCCCAACTTACTATACCCTTGCCCCAGTAAGGCTCTCCCAACCAATAGCCTATCTCCATCTCATGGCGATGAATATCTTTTTTAGGATGCAGGCCAATACTACCGATCAGTATATCGTCTAGGCAAATGGCACGCACAATGTCTCCATTTCCAGTCTCCGTGAACGACTTGTAGTAGGTCTCTGCATCATCCCTGGTATACGGGAAGGGAAACATGTCTGTAAGATTGCGAGCGATCTTAGGATTGTTAGCCAGTTCGGCTATCCTCTCAAAATCGGATTCGCGCCAGGGACGTAAAGAAAGGTTCATTAGCTTACCATTTTGCTAATCAGAATGACAAGTCAATTAATAAAAGTTCCAATTTTTATTTAGCACCTTTCGTCAGTTCATCTACGGCATCTTGTAAATCCTTTGCAGCTTTCTCTACTTCAGCTGCATTGGTTTCCTGCTCTTCCTCTTTTTTCTCCCCGCCTCTACGGCCTCGCTTTCTGCTTTTTTTGCGGGGCTTTTTCTCTTCCGCAGGCTCCTCTTCCTCGACCTGATCGGCAGCAGGGGCTGCTTCATCGGCTGGCGGAAAGGGTTCCTTGCTGAATACCAGCTTGCCCTCGCCCAAATCAGTGTAGATGGTATCACCAGCTACAAAGTTTCCGGCAATGAGGTCTTTGCTGAGTTCATCGGCCAGCTCTGATTGGAGGACTCGCTTCATAGGTCTGGCTCCGAATTGCGGATCGTATCCCTTATCTGCCAGCCAATCCATAGCACGAGCCGTAATTTTCAACACCATCCCTTGCTTGTTGAGCTGCTTCTCTGTTTTGCGCATGAGCAAACGAGCAATCTGCTTGATCTCTTCTTTGGTGAGCGGCAAGAACATGATGCGCTCATCAATGCGGTTTAGAAACTCGGGGCGGAGATTCTCTTTAAGGGCATCGAATACCTCTTCGCGGGTCGTCTGCAAAATCTCTTCCCGATGATCTGCGCCCACACTGGCTAGGTCTTCAAAGTTTTCCAAGATCAGCTCGGCTCCCATATTGGACGTCATGATGATGATGGTATTCTTGAAGTCGGCTATGCGGCCCCGATTATCGGTCAAACGACCATCGTCGAGAACCTGCAGCAGAATATTAAAAGTGTCGGGGTGGGCCTTCTCGATCTCATCCAGCAGTACGATGCTGTAGGGACGTCGGCGCACAGCTTCTGTCAGTTGACCACCTTCATCATAGCCGACGTAGCCCGGAGGTGCTCCCACCAGACGGCTAACCGAGTGCTTTTCCTGGTATTCGCTCATGTCGATGCGAGTGATGGCGCGCTCGTCATTGAACAGTACTTCTGCCAGTGCTTTAGCCAGCTCGGTCTTACCTACACCCGTCGGCCCAAGGAATATGAAAGACCCGATGGGACGATTCATGTCTTGCAGTCCTGCTCGACTTCGTCTTACAGCATCACTAACCGCTCGAACGGCTTCATCCTGACCGATCAGACGCTTGTGAAGCTGATCTTCCAACTTCAGCAGTTTCTCTCGATCGCTCTGCAACATCTTCTGGACCGGAATCCCTGTCCAGCGGGCAACCACCTCTGCTATATCATTAGCGGTGACTTCTTCATTCGTGAATCGCTTCTCGTCGGGTAGTTCATCGAGCTCTGATTCTGCGGACTCCAGCTTGTTTTGTAGCTCCTGAAGCTGGCCGTAGCGAATTTTCGCTACAGTTTCAAAGTCACTGTTGCGCTCGGCCTTGTCTGCCTCCAACTCCAGTTCTTCCATTTCCTTCTTCAGGCTTTGTACCCGATCTACAACTTCACGCTCGTTCTCCCAGCGAGCTCTCAGTCCGTCTACTCTCTCCTGAGCTTCGGCTATCTGAGCATTGATGGCTTTCAGTTTTGGTGCACTCCCTTCTCGCTTAATGGCTTCCCGCTCGATGGTAACCTGCCGCAATTTGCGCTCGGCCTCATCAATCTCTTCAGGAACAGAGTCGAGCTCCAGGCGGAGCCGGGCAGCAGACTCATCCATTAAATCAATGGCCTTATCTGGCAAGGAGCGATCATTGATGTATCGATTGCTCAGTTCGGCAGCAGCCACCAGCGCTTCGTCCAGTATCTCAATCTTGTGGTATACCTCATAACGCTCTTGCAAACCGCGCAAGATGGATATGGTGTCTTCTACGCTGGGCTCTTCGACAAGTACGGTCTGGAATCTACGGACCAGCGCTTTATCTTTTTCAAAGTACTTCTGATATTCATCCAGGGTCGTAGCACCTATGGTTCGCAAGTCGCCTCTGGCCAAAGCGGGCTTAAGGATATTGGCTGCATCCATAGCACCGTTTCCGCCACCGGCTCCTATCAAGTTGTGGATTTCGTCTATAAACAGAATGTACTGCCCGTTGCTATTGGTTACTTCGGTAATGACTCCTTTCAGGCGTTCTTCAAAGTCGCCCTTGTATTTAGCGCCAGCCAGCAGACCAGCGATATCAAGGACAAAAATTCTCTTATCGACCAGGCTCTCTGGCACGTCGCCCTTCACTATTCGCCAGGCTATGCCCTCTACTATTGCGGTTTTACCCACTCCTGCTTCCCCAATCAGTAGTGGGTTGTTCTTGCGCCTGCGACTAAGGATCTGTAGTAAACGACGAATTTCTTCATCTCGACCTACGATGGGATCGAGTTCTCCACTTTCTGCCCGTTCGTTGAGGTTGATGGTATACTTGGATAGAATATTATAGCTTGACTCCGCATTAGGCTCTTCGACCTTTCTGCCCTTGCGCAAATCTTGTATGGCCTGGCGAATGCCATCATTCGTTGCCCCCAGATCTTTGAGTATGCGGGCTCCTTTGTCGCTTGCCCCTTG
>JBCBVN010000050.1:0-17981 GCA_039817625.1 Bacteroidota bacterium | reverse complement strand
ATTAATGATTTGATGGTAGATGTAATATTCAAAAAATGACTGCAAGTGTTGTTACTCCCAGGTTTTTTAGGCTCTTTTTTTCTCTAAAGAGGCGAGAGAAAAAAGGATTTCAACAGTTTTTGGGTTCCCCTTATCACAATCGCCGAGAAGACGCGGGCTTTCTCGTTAATCTGTTGTCGACCTACAATAGTCATGAAGAGGTCCCGGAGAAAAGCTCATTGTGGGCACAGGTTTTTGGGCCTGAATGCGGTTTTAACGACCAGTCCTGGCGCTTACTGCTCAGTTATTTGACTAAGCAGTTGGAGCGCTTTCTGGCTGTAGAAGCATTGCTTGCTGACGAGTTTGATGTGAAGATGAAGGTAGCATCAGTTCTAGAGGGAAGATCTTCCAATCAGTTGCAGGAAAAACTCTTGAAGGAGTCGGCCAAATTGCTGGAAAGGGATGAGGTGAGAAATGCGGAATATTGGTTGAAGGCATTTCAATATCAGGAAAGTTATTACCGCCAGGCTTTCAGCAGGCAACCGGAGAAAGACGATCAGTTTTCCCTGCTCTCTGCAAGTGCAGATCGAGCCTTTTTATCGTTTAAACTTCGTCAATTGATGTGGTTGCTTAATCACGAACAGGTTTATCAATGGGGCTATGAACCGACACTTTTTGACCGCTTTATACTAAGCCTTTCAGAGGATGACATTGAAGCCATCCCCGCACTACGCCTTTACTTTTACGGCATCCAGGTTTTGCAAAATCCCGATAGCGAAGAAGCTTTTCAGCGCTTTTCTGAAAGCCTATTTAATGAAGCCTCTCATTTGCCTGTTTCTGAGGCAAGGGACCTCTATTTATTAGCTATAAACTTTGGTGTGCGTCGGGTTAATTCAGGCCAAAGAGCATATTTCGAGCGAGTAATGGAGCTGTATCGAAGCGGTCTGGAAAATGCATACCTGCTTCGCAAGGGCAGATTGTCTCGTTTTACCTATCACAATATTGTGTCTACGGCTTTGCAGGTTAATGATATTGCTTACGCCGAAGCTTTTATTGAGCAGTGGACAGAAAAGCTGGAACGCCGTTATCGCGATCGCATGTATAATTTCAACCGCGCTAAAATCGCATATGCGAGCAAGAGATACGCTGATGCTTTACCCTTACTGCAGCAGGCCAATTATCATGATCCACTCCTCAACCTGGGCGCCAGAACGCTGCTTCTGAAGATCTACTATGAGCTCGGTGAAAGAGAGGTTTTGCAGAGCCATCTCGATGCATTTTCATCTTATTTGCGGAGAAAGCCTGGTATTAGTTACCATCGGGTTAACTACAGAAACTTGATTCGATTTACTCGGCAACTATTGAAAATTGACTTTACAAGTTCCGAACGTCAGGCGAAGTTTCGCCACCAAATTTTAGCAGAAACAACCCTTACTGAGAAAGAGTGGCTGCTCAGGCAGCTATCTTGAGAAAGCCTGAAATTTGAGTTTTAGAAACACGCCCAAGTGTTTATTTCCTTATACTTGTAGGCGATCATCCTTTTCTTTATGACGGTTCAGCAGCTCCTCGTCCCAGCCATAATGTGCTTATTATTCAGTGTTTCTTCTTGCAGCGGTCAGGAAAAGCCAGCAACACAAGAGAATGTCTCAGTTTCGTTGGATTTAGACCCGATGTCGAACATCCAGGTTGCGGATTTTATCCGACACATTCACCAGGATCATGACGGCCACTTTTGGATGGGGACCAACGCATTTGGCATAGTCTACTTCAATGGGGAAAACCTGGCATACTTCTCAAGCGCTGAAGGATTTGGAGGAGAACAGATCACTGGAATTGCTGAAGACTCAAATGGACATTTGTGGATAGCCACCGACCAGGGAGTAGTTAAAATAGACAAACCCGATGAGTCTGATCAAGAGATGGTTTTTACCAATTACAATGGCACTTCCTTGTTTGATGGCCATCGGTTCTGGAGCATTTATGTCGATAGTGAAGATATCGTTTGGGCCGGATCAGCTACAGCGGTGTATCAGTTTGATGGAGAGAAGTGGACACCATTTGAGATACCTTATCCGGAAGCCATCACGGGCGATTTCATAACAGCCGCTACTTCCATGGCCATCACAGAAGATGAGTCAGGCCACATCTGGTTTAGTACCATGGGTTTTGGTGCTTTTAAGTACAACGGCCGGTCTTTCAAACAATACACCGAAAGCGATGGCCTGACTTCCAATACGGTCGATGATATACTGGTTGCTCAGAACGGACATATTTGGTTCGGTACCCGGTTTGGGGGAGTCAGCCGTTATGATGGGGAGCATTTTGAAACCTTTTCTCAACAAAACGGACGCATAGGCGGGAATGAAGTCTGTGCCGTTTTTGAAGATAGTCAGGGAAATATCTGGTTTAGCTCAGAAGGCTATGGCGTATATCGATACGACGGTACTTCTTTGAAGAACTTCCGTAGAGAGCAAGGTCTACTCGTAGGCGCTGTCCAGGCCATTGCTGAAGACAGTAAGGGCCGTATTTGGGTTGGCGGTGGCGGTGGTCTCTATCGCCTGGAAGGAGAGTCTTTCATAAATATTATAAAAGATGGCCCCTGGGATTAGTAATGAATAAAAGCCGAAACATCCTGATATTTGAGTGTCTGTGCGTCCTGTTTACAGGTATTGGCAAGGTCGTCTTTATTAACATATTGGATTTCAGACTGCCCTTCATTATAACTTCTTGCCTGTTGTGGTTTGCTTATGCTTTAGTTAAATGGAATAACCGAAAAAAGCTAAAGGCCGATATAGCCAAAAGCTCAGAGAAAGGCTTCACTTACACCATGAAAGAATTATTGCCTTATGCCTTTGTTCTGTTCCTGGTTTTTGTGGGCTTCGGTTTGTTGACAAAGCGTAGCGTGGTTGACCACACCATCATTTATATACTGCTGTTATATCCTGTTTGGGGTATCCTCCAACAGTATTTAGTACTTGGTATTTTTGGCAAGAACGTCAAAATTTTGCTAGGCAGCTTGTATTCCGATTGGGTTGTCGTTTTAATCACAGCGGTCTTATTTAGCATTGTTCATTATCCGTCTTTGATCCTGATTGGAGCTACTTTCTTCCTGGCCATTGTGTATGTTTCATTGTTTTTGAGAGGTCGGAGTATGCTGGCTATGGGGGTTTATCATGGCTGGCTGGCTGCATTCTTTTTCTATTTTGTGCTCGAGCGGAACCCTTGGCTTGAAGCGTTTGGATAGCTTGAGCTACGATCATTAACCCATTTCTAAAATTTATTTCATCTTGAAATACACTAGCCTGCTGATTTTTTCCATATTCCTTAGCATGAGTTGTGCCAAGCAACTGTCCAAGCCGTTTGATGTATCGACTATGGTCAGGCCCTACAGTGAATGCATTGGTGATGCAGCTAAGGCCCAGATATGGGAAATATCCAATGAGTTGACCATTATTTCAAGGGATAATGACCAATTAATCTGGAAAGAGATCAATGGTGTAGATTACCTTCTGGTGTCGAGCTGGAAAACAGATACCACCTACTACGTTAATGACTCGGAGACGGGTTTTTACAACACTCAGAGTTATCCCATTTGGGTAACGGTAGCACCCGAATTACAAGCCGTTTGTCAGAATAATAAATTTGGCCGAAGAGAGGGTGTCGACTTGCGACTGAAGCAGTTACTCGGACTACCACCCAATGTGGAAAAGAACTATTTCGTTGAATTTTGGGTGCAGCCTAAAGACTTATTTCGTCCATGCCCGGATAATGAAATTACCGATAGTTCTTGTCAAATCGGGTTTCCCGTGGGAACTGAGGAGGATCACATAAACTGGATTAATAATTTGAGACTATCATCTTATTACCAAGTGAATTGGGACCAGAATTATCCATGGACTCAATTGGGATACACCTACGACTGGAATCCAAGAAATAAAACCCACATCGGTATGAGCGAATTCGTGATTGGCCCAGATGCAAATATCATCGTGCATCAAGTGCACACCACTGCAGCGTACTGCCGAATTGAAGAGTGGTAGCTGATTATCTGTAAATGTTAAGAGGCAATGTGAATCTGAGAGGCAAAGTTTAGAGGTCATAATCAAATGACTTATGTATTCGAACTACCTCACCATTATTCTCTTAATTGCCCTGAATATAACGAGCACAAACGGGCAGAACTCATCCTGGACCAAGTCTGTTTCTCCAGTTGTCTCCTTTCGCTTTGGAGAAGTATCCAAAAGCTATGAGTTTATCGGCCAGAATGACCAGATCATTCATCTAGAAATAAGTGAAAAACTCCAATCTGGAATTGGATTTCTGTATCAACTCGAAAATGAAAACAGTACTTACCTCAGACTTGGGATAGAGAGCTTTGTCCTTTCGAGATCGAATAGCATTAATTCGGCACTCATTCAAGATGGGCAATTGCTGATTCTTATCAGTGGAAACTCCGGTCGCACCTTTCAGCTATTCACCCATATGGAATACGGCCGATTTTTCTTCAACGGTTTATGGGGAAAGCTGGACATAGGGCTTGGCTTGTCCGCCTCGCCATTTGTGGATGCCTTGAGTTTTGAGGCGGTTGACGCCGAGGAGGTGAATTACCAATCAGCCTCTTTTGGACTAGCTGTGGGCCTAAATCCGAGAGTAGCCCTTCATTTAGGTGACCGACTTGCCCTGGATTTCACCTTGCTGAGTAGAATGCTCCAACTGGACTTTACAAATGTCAATTATGAAGATCCATTCTTATCCAGCGATGCAAGTGAGATCGGTGGGTTCAATACCGACCTGACTTTAGATCAGCTCGGCCTAATGGTAGGACTCAGCTTTGACCTGTAGATTTGAAAGCCACGTTTCTGTCACCTGAAAAAGTTGATTAGCTTTGGCCTTGGTGGTACATCTTCACTCTAGTGGTGACTGATGTAGAGTTAAGGCCAAAGCATGATTTGTTTCAAGAAGAAGGGAGAAGACATTTACTTAGTGACCAACTACAAGGTCATGTTCTCGACTATGTCGCGACAGGAAAGTCTGGAGGTGATACCCAAAACCAGAAGAATGATTTCCATTTTATTGAAGCACAAATTGGGACTTCAAAAATCCACTTTCTATCTGCTGGTTAGAAATCCCTACAATAGAGTAGAGTCCTTCTTTCGCGATAAGTTCCGGCAAGCTATAGCTGTGAACAAAGAGGAAGGAAGTTGGCAGCTGTGCCAGAAAATGTTTTTTCCATTGATGGAGATACAAGAGTCTATGTCGGCAGAGACCATAGGAGACAAGTTTCTAAGCACCTCATTTGCAGAGTTCGTTTCCATGCTTCCTGAAGTGCATATGAAAGACGGACACCTTTTTCCTCAGCACTGGGCGCATCGGGTAAACGCCAGGACGAATGTGCTTCCCGTCTCTTTCCCTTTTACGGCCGTATTTAGAATGG
The DNA here is from genome assembly GCA_039817625.1 of Bacteroidota bacterium. Lineage (GTDB taxonomy): Bacteria > Bacteroidota > Bacteroidia > Chitinophagales > Saprospiraceae > Neolewinella. The sequence goes on along the minus strand of JBCBVN010000050.1, from coordinate 12,568 downwards.
AGTCCAAGACAGATATGGAAAAGCTGGCCACAATCTTTGGGGTCGACATTAAAGTGAGGGCCAATTCGACCAAAGCCGTAAAGGCTGATATTCACTGGGGAGAGCAAGAGATACGCACCGTCGATCAGGTCTATGCAAAGGATTTTGTTAGCTTTGGCTATGATAAAAAGCTAAAGCCATAGACCCATTTTGAATGACAAGCACCAACAAGTACGGGATCTTATTCTGAGAGGCCATTATGAATCTGCCTGTCAAGTCATAGCGGCTATCGCCGCCAATATGCGCGAAGGAGAATTAAGGCGTATTGGTACCATGTTGGTTTCTGCTTTCAATTCGCTTGAGCGAAAGAACAACCTCGGGCTTATTCGATATGAGGACTATCAGATCGGTATGAATCGGGTAGTCTACGAAACGCTGATTTTTTTAGATCGGCTTAGCTCTACGCCAAAAATATATTTAGATCAGGATGAGGAGCTGAGATTGTACTGCAGTCCTGAAGATTTTGTTTTTGTATTCAATACTCAAGCACCGGTCACCAGAAATAAGGTGTTGGCGCTATCGAATTTCGTAGATAGTATTGTCTTTGGCGATCAGGTTTACTGCGATTTAGGCGAGGATGAAGTTGATGAAGAAATTAAGGCATTGGTCAAGCACTTTGACATTGACTCAGTTTTTGATTTTTCGATTGAATCTGCGGATTTGAGCTTTGAAAGTCCTCTTATATATAAGGAGATTGGGTCAAGGAAGCTTAGCGAAATTGATAATTTGACATCTAGGTTTCAGAGTGGTGTTAAGGAACTATTGAGTCTTTTTCCATCATACAATTTTTCATTGCTTCCAATTAATTTCGTTTATGAATATGTACGTAGTTGCTGGGATGTTTTTGGTTGGTCTGTGGAAGATATACTTAAGCAATTAGACTTATATGACGGGACCGGCATACTTGATTTTTCGGACAATAATGAACTTGGAGTTGATAATGACTTATTCAAAGAAGAAATAAATAAAAATGGATTTGAGCATATTAAAAGTCTTATTCTTCCACACAGTGAAAAATATTTAAACGCAATTAAACCAGAGTACAGGAAGCTTTTTGATGATAGTTGGTTGGCACTTATGACCGTTGTTATCACCAACGAATACGAAACCGCAGTCAACAACAACCTGACCTGGATGATCAATCCAAGTAAGTCAACGATCTTCAACAATCAGCCGTTTGTCTCTTCTTCGAAAGATGTTTTTCTCCAAAATCTGGCTGATGAAAGAAATGAAAATCATGCGGTACTTAATGATTTCTTTCATCACCGCCACAATCTCCAGGTTGAGTTTCCTATTCTCCTGGGTTATTTAGTGTCTAAATCTTCCTCCTTGAAGGAGTTGATGCAAAGAGCGGTGGAACTGAGAAGTGACAAAGGCCTTTTAGAGTTTAAGCAAATTTGCGCAGAAGTGAATTTTCATTTAAAAAATGGAGATTCTGGCAAGGCTATGCCACTTGTTGCTCACATGAATAAGTTGATCAAAAGAATAGGAAGGAGCTATGACATTTCTATTGATGAAAAGCAAATAACAGCATTTCCATCTTTTTCCACTAATGACCTCAAGATGGATTCTGGAACGGCCCTGTTTTTATCAAAGCTTTATAAAGAAACCAAAAGTGATCAATACTTACTGCATAAAGTAGAGCAACTTTTTCAAGCCTGGAATTGATGTGATTTGAAGCATCACACACTCGATTAAAACCAAACCATATGAAATATCTTCCACTGATTCTCTTGCTGTTGGCCTCTTGTCAAGCTTCCGATAGCCATACTTCCACCGAGCTTTCAGCCGAGGAAGAACAAATCGCCAAAGACCTGATTCAGGGTGCATTCGACGAGATATGGGGCGGTGTTGATTCCAACGCCATTTCAACTTACCATACCGATGATTTTATAATTCTGGAAAATGGTGAAATCTGGGACAATGATCGCATCAAAGAATACATTCGAAGCCAACATGAAAGGGAAGTCTTACCGACCCGAGTAAATCGGATGGAGTTTATATCGATGGAAAAATATGGGTCGTCTATTCAAATGGCCTATGATAATTTTGCGGAATTTTATCTGGAAGATAGCCTGGTAGGGAAAGCCTATTGGTTGGAAAGCGCATTAGCCATAGAAACAAGCGAGGGTTGGAGATTGAAAATGATGCACTCGACCTGGGCACCTTATCCGACAAAAAAGAAAGCCTTATTTGTTTGCACCAGTGTGGATGAGGTTATGGGAAACCCCAATGGGACCTTTCTATCGGAAATTGCAGTGCCCTTCATCATGTTAAAGCAGGCTGATTTTGAAATCGATATCGTTTCACCCAATGGCGGAGCGATACCCATTTACTACAAGTTTGATACGACCGAATTAATCAGTCAGGCTTTGGCATCAGACTACTATGTAGAGTCGGTCAATAATTCATTGACGCCAGATCAAATCGATGCGGAAGAATATGATGCAGTAATCATTCCTGGTGGATACGGTCAGTTTTGGGACATCCATTCCCATGAAGCCATCAACCAGATTATAGCACAAATCTACGAAAACGATGGGGTAGTGGGTGCACTAGGCCACGGCACCTCATCTTTGGTAAACGTCAAGCTTTCCAATGGAGACCCAATGGTCAAAGGCAAGACGATGACTTGCTTTCCGAGCTGGTTTGAGCGCGAGCTAATGGTCGAAGCCGATTATGGTCGCCTGCTGCCTTTTGACATGGAGATGGAACTCGAATCAAGAGGTGCCAATCTGCTGAGGGTAGACAAGGAGACGCGAAGCAATGGCGAAATCGTAGATGCTGATAATCGATTAGTCACTGCTTCACTAGCAACGAGCGGAGAGTTTATAGCTACTCAAGTCATGTCCTTGTTGGGAGTTGAGCAATGAGGCCGATTCAGGCCATTGAGTTCACGTCAAAGCATTGTCAGAAGATTTAGACCATGTCTTTTGCCGATTGTCTGCGAGTTATTGGAATTGCAGAATTAAAATTGATTTATCGCGCATTTTTTAATTAATTATTCTGAGTCCGAGGTCTTGCGAGTACTTGTGCGAAGCTGTTTGGAATGACAAATGTCAACCAGTTTAGGGCAGTTGCGTTCATGGTACTTTAATGCAATTTACAGATTGATATGAGTTTTATTGGTAAGCAATTTCCATCCGTTGAGGTCAACGCCATCAACGAAATGGGAGACACATTTAAACTAGATATTGTCCAAAAGGCAATAGCCAACAACAAGAAGATTTTGCTCTTCTGGTATCCAAAAGACTTCACTTTCGTGTGTCCAACCGAGCTCCACGCTTTTGAAGAGGCATTACCCGAATTTGAAAAGAGAGACACCATCGTTATCGGTGCATCCTGCGATACGCCAGAGGTTCACTTTGCGTGGTTGAATACACCAAAAGACAATGGTGGCATCGAAGGCGTTTCCTACGATTTGGTCGCAGACAGCAATCGCAATCTGGCCAAGATCCTGGGCATCCTTGATATCAAATCTAAGGGCATCAATCAGGAGTATGGTTTTGACCTACTCGAAGGCGATAACGTAACCTACAGAGCTACCTACCTGATCGACGAGCAAGGACAGGTATTTCACGAGGGCATCAACCACATGCCGCTTGGTCGCAACGTACAGGAATACATTCGTCTGATAGACGCATATACTCACTTCCAGCAAAAGGGAGAAGTATGCCCGGCCAATTGGGAAGATGGCGATGAAGCCATGGAGGCCAACCGAGACGGTGTCTCGGCTTATCTAAGTAGTCACTAATCACTCAAAACAATAAGGATTATGCTTATCGAGCTAAGTAATGATAATTTGGCCGAGATTGTAGGCAGTGAATCTACCGTCGTTGTGCAGTACTCAGCGGGTTGGTGTGGCAACTGCCGGATTATGAAGCCGAAGTTCAAGAAAATGGCGAAGGAGCGCGAGGACATTTCGTTCATTCTCGTAGATGCGGAAAAGAATATAGAGTCTCGTAAACTCGCCAAGGTCGACAACCTGCCCACATTTGCCACTTTCAAAGATGGCAAGCTGGTTAATCAGACCCAAACCAACAAGTTTGACATTCTAAAAGACCTAGTGGATGAAGTTGCCAATAATTAAACAGTTGACTTCCTTCGCCGAGGAGAGAGACGAAGATTTCTTACTGGAAACGGTAGAAACTTTAGAGGCGATTGCGGAAGTCCCGAGTCTAAAAGATCAGGAATTGGATGTAATCGGAGAGCTCTTGTCTAACCTTTACGGTGCAGTGGAAGTCCAGAAGCAAGTACAGAAAGGCGCATCGACCAAGGAGGCACTCAACGGCTTTATGAGCCGGGTGGTCTCTTCGATTGATCGATAAATCGGCCTTTCAATACAAGCTTTAAGCCAAGACGTCCAGCAAGCGAATCAGACCTTCATTTAGAGAAGCTATGGCTTCCTTGATGGTCCAGTTTGCCTTGTCTCGGGCTTCCACATAGTTGGAAATAGATCTTAATTGTAAAGCCGGCCAGCCCATCACGTTGCAGGCGTAAAAAAAGGCGGCACCTTCCATGCTTTCGACTTGTGCTGTAGGATACTTTTCTCGCAGACGCTCGATTGATGTTGTCGATCCATGGACTTTGTTGACGCTAATACCTGCGACAAAAGGGAGATCGATGAGGCTGGCCTGGCTTTGCTCATCCATAGGCGATAGTGTACCATCAGGATTGAAAGGAGAGTTGGATCCCTCGGGCATAAAGCCGAGTTCCCGGAGGTCTATAAGACTTCCGTCCTGATCTTCTGCACCGAGGTCTGCAAACCGATCGCTGGCCACCCTGACCAATTGGCCTAGAGCTAGTGAGGGATCTAGGGCACCTCCTATGCCCGCCTGGATAGCCAGTCGATATGGGTTGGTGTTAGACGCTCGACCTAAAGCAAAGGCGGTTGCCGTCAGGCCTACTCCCGAAATGAGCACTTTAAGCTCGGTCTCGCCCTTGTGAAAAAGGGTTTGCTCTTGTTTCTGTTCGTTTGAACCGCGAGCATAGACTGGGGCATTCAGATCTGTTTGTTGGCCCGCGGAAGTCCTATTCTTCCCAACCTCTTTGGCTGATGATGGATGCGGTGCCCAATTTTCCTGGAGATAGGACAGGGTAGGAGCGATCTCAAACGGCGTGGCGGCTACAAGAAGAATGTGGTTCATTGGGCCAGTGTTTGGGTCAGCAATTCTGCTTTTGGCTTATCCATCGGCATTTGGATAAGGCTTGCTTGAGCAGGTAGCCAGATCAGGTGGGCCATTAAGGCTTCCTGAGCGAAATGACCAAATGCTTTAGCCCGCCAATAGAAAGTAGCTACTTGCTGGTTGAGCTTGCCTGACCATTTTTTTCCAAAGACCTCAGCTGCTTGTATTACATAAATACCTTCCGGATTTTGGCCAACCCAGTCGAGCTGCCCGGAAATGGTATAATCGCCCGCCGGACCTTTAAAATGAACACGCGATTGCCACTGACATTCCGTTCCTGCGAGCTGTGACAAGTGATGTTTTAGGCCATCCGATTGCTCAAACAAATGCATGGGCTGGAAATCCTGCATGGGCAGGGTTTGCTGCCAGATGGATTCGGCCAATTCCAGTCGATCTTGTCCCTGCGGGCGACCGGTCCAATCTGCAAGTACGAAAGCCCGAACCGCATCTGCCCACGCTTTGCCTGCATATTCAGGCAGTAGCTCTGGCGTGTGGGCATAGGTTATTGCCTGAGATGCAGCTATGGACTGACCTGAATAGGCGTCGGACATGAGCTCAGGACTGAGGCTGCGGTCTGGCCAGTGAGCAGGGCCCTTGGTCGGCTCATTCATAAATCTGATCCCTCTTATCGTTGGTTCCGCTACAGGAAGCGTGCGAGGAGCTTCCCAGCTTTGCACAAGCTGCGAGACGCTCTGCCCTTGCCAGCTAAAATGCACGTCCTGGTCAACGAGCAAACTTGGAGGCGCCTTAGGGCTTTGGTGGTAAACCCGGTCAACCCAGGCGCTGCCACCGGCCAGTGGTAATACCAGCAGATCGCGGGCACGCGTGAGGCCAACATAGAGCAGTCTTGCCTCTTCAGCCAGTGCAGTCGCGGTTGCCCTTTGCTGCCACTCAGATGCGGCAACAGCCTCTAATAGTGCGGGACCAGATTTTAAGCGTCCATATGGATTAGCCCAAAAACGAACCCAGCGCCCCTTCAGAGGGAATTGAGGGTCAAACGGTTGATCTCCGGATTCTAGATGAGCTCCAAACACATCGGCTCTAAGTTGTGCATTGAGCTCGTGGCAGATCACCATCGGCCACTCCAACCCTTTACTTTTATGGTAGGTCAGCACATTGACGGCGTCCGGTCCTTCACCCGCCGCCCGCGTGTCCTTGCCTTCTAGCCGAAGCTGTTCAAAGAATAAAAGCAGTCCGCCGAGACTGGCCGCCTGCTGGCGTTGGTGGCAGTTGTTTTCATACTCCAGGGCCAAACGCCTCAACTCGTCCAGATTGCTGAGGCGTTCTTCGCCCCGCCCCCAGCTGGCCACCGTCCTTCTCAGGTCTAACAATTCCAGAATCAAATTGAATGCCTCCGAGGGCGAATAAGCCCGAATGGAGTCTCGTAAGCTGTCAATTTGGCCGGGTACATTCAGGTCGCGTCCCCAGCCGGTGAGCCGCTCTTCTCCCTGCTTGGATTTTAAAAACTCCAGACGATGATCGATGATGAACTCGAGTTTGTGTCCTTCACCGAAAAGCATAAGTTCGGCTACACTCAAGCTGTCTTCAGGGTTTAGTAGGTATCGCAGCGCAGCGGTTGCCAGAGTGACTTCTGCAGTGTCGAGCAGTCCGGTGCGAGCCAAGGCGGCGTCCAGTCCGGTATCTGCCAGCGCCTTGGCCATGCTGTTGGCTTCGGAGTTGCGACGCATCAATATGGCAATATCACCGGCTTGCAATTTCCGATAGACGCTTTCTCCTTTGGGTCTGATCTTAGGGGGATCTGCCAGGAGGTCGGCTACCGACTGGGCAATCATGCGGTGGTACCATTCCCGCCTGGGCGCACGGCCACCGCCTTCCACCTGGTAGGACCACATCCAAAACCCAGATGTTGCCGACTGGTGATCCGCTTCCGCCGGGCTGTATTCATTACCTGCCCGTGTGCGAACTGGATTTAGAGCGATGGCTCGTGGGTCTAAATCGGGAAAAGCTCTGCTGAACAGGTCATTGCACAAATGGACAATGTCTTCTCGCGAGCGCCAGGATTTGTCCAATATATTTTCTGCCTGCAATCCTCCCAAATAAGCAATAACCGACCGCATAAGCTCGGGGTCAGCACCTCGAAACCCGTAAATGGATTGCTTGGGATCACCTACCCAAATCGACCGATCAGCTAGTTGACTCAGTCGGAGGAAAATGGCCAATTGTATGGGCGAGGTGTCTTGAAACTCATCGACCATCAGCAAGTCTAACTCCGCTCTGAGCGTAGCCTGCACAGCCTCGTCTTCCAGCAGTCTGAGCACCAATACCTCCATGTCTGTATAGTCGATCAGCCCTCTGCTTTTTTTATATCGGTCAAATTCGCGGATGGCTTTTTGCGCGCAGTCGAATAAGTTGTTTTGGTACTTCCGCAGGTCGTTTTGAAACTCGGGCAGGCTGGCATGCTCGTTGATCAACCCTCGTAATTCTTCAATGAGTTCCTTGCTTTTCGCACCTACTCCAGCTTTCAACAGCCCGGCGAGTTCAGGCCAGGGCAAAAACTGACGCCGTTCTATTTCCTGACCAGCTTTGCGCAGCTTGGTGGCCATGCTAAGGGTTTTCCTGGTGCTGTCTGCCTCGTTTTGTTCCAGGGCTGCTGCTGTTATACCCAGACTCTCCCTCAATTTGCTGAAGTAATCGGCTTGGTTTTTAGCATCCGGAAGGAGTTTGGATAGTGTCTGCCAGGATCGATCCCGACTGTTGTTGATGTCTGACTCTTCCAGGTCATTGGCTCGTATCAGATCTACCAGTCTGAGCACTTCCCCTCTCCAGTTGTAAGGCTCTCCCGCACTGCCTAGTCCCAGTTTTTCACACAGGAGGCTCATTTCCTCTATGAAATCAATGTCGAGGGAGGCGGCCAAGCTGAGGTTGAACATCCTTTGCTGGTCACCATCTGGAATAATGTCAACCTGAGGCGAAACACCTGCCTGATAGGCGAAGCGTCTCAGCAACTTGACACCCAATCCGTGCACCGTACCGATAAGTGCATTGTCCAGTTGATTGGCCGCCTGACTATATCCTTCTTGGAGCAGCTTAACCCGCACCCGCTCTCTGAGCTCTGCAGCGGCCTTATTGGTGAAGGTTGTTGCGATGAGTCCGCTGGGCTTGACAAGTCCGTCTGCCAACAGGGTACTCAATTCTTGGGTCAGGCGATAGGTCTTTCCCGATCCAGCTCCAGCAGATATAATTTTGATATGCGCCACAGCCGTAATGTAGGCATTTATTCACCCAATAACAGGTCTAATTGGTAGGAGAGTTCGCGGAAGTCTTCGGGGTAGGCGGCAAAGAACTCCTCCACATATGGTCGACTTAGTCCCCATCCAGTATTATAGCCCTCTTCTGCCTTATTGAGTGCCGCTCTGGCTTCTGTCATTCGCCCCAATTCAAAGAGAATGTTGGCGCGATAGTAATGCAGTTCGGCCCACTTCGATCCCCAGCTTACGGCTGTATCGAGTTCTGCCAACGCCTCGTTCAGTTTACCGAGTTCTAGGTAGTTCATGGCAGATAGCAAATAGGATGTTTTGTCGATATATTGGGGATCTCCTGAGCTTCGCTCAAACTCCATATGAAGGTCGATGTACGATCTGGCCACTTGGTATTCGCCAAGCTGATGATGAGCCAGTCCGCGCATATAATCTATGCTCGTACTCTGGGGGTGATCGACAAAGTTGGGTGTCAATGGATCGAGCCTGTTGCAATCGTCTATGGCCCGCTGGTAGTCGCGATAAAAGTAGAGATACAAATAAGCGCGCCAGCCTAGCCAGCTAACCGGGTCAAGTGAGGCCGCTTTACCATAATACCGAGGGAATTGATCAGCTATTCCCCTTTTGAGATAAGCGACTCCTAGCTCGCGATGTAATAGGGCAGACTCAGGGTCTAGACTCAATCCCTCTTCTAATACCAATTGGTGTCCGGGGCTTCCCTGGTAATAATAGAAGCTGCCTTCTACAAATAAATCGCTCAGTTCTCTGATGCTCAGGCTATCACTTGGTAAGGTAAAGGCAGCTGGAGTATCATAACCAGTGGCTGCAGCAAACACGGCTTCTTCCTGGTTCTCCACTAGAGACCGACGAAAATATCGCTCTTCATGTGTCCTGCAGCTGCAGAGCAGGCAAACCAGGCTAAGGCAGAATATCGATAACTTGTGCATCTTGTAATTTGAAGGTGATGTAGGCATAACTGTCTCTGACCTCGCCACGTACCACAACGGGCTGCCATTCCGAGACTTCCTCGACAATACTTTTGGCTCGATCTATCAGGTCCGGAGCGAAGGTGGTAGAGTTAAAATTCAGGTCAGCCTGCTCCGTAGTAAACCGGCCGACCTTGCCCTCGCAATTGATCACAAAGCGTAGGGTCAGATATCCACTTTCCCCAGACCTGTTTGGAAAATTCCAAAGCTCTTTGGTCAGGTTTTCAATAGTTCGCTTTTTGCCAACCGGTGCGCCATCCGGATCTCCATTGTAATAATCGACAATTTCATCTACGGAGTCACAGCTTGTAAATTCTGAATCTATGTCCAGGGTCTCATTTGGATTTATATAAGCGACTCTATTTGGCTTGCGGCTTAATAATCTTCTATATTCTCGCTCTGGTATTTGCTCTACTAATTCCCAGATGTATTTATAATTAGGTGTTTGTAACTGACTAAAATAAAGACCCAGTCCATCTACGTAGACAAGTAGTTTGGAAATGTCAGTTCTGGTCGAGTCGCCGTTGTTTGTAAATATTCTGAATCCTTCGGAAAATAAGATTTTTGCTGGCCTGTTTTCTATGGTTGTATCTCTTGGTGTTAAATGCTCCAGGTATTCATAAAAATAATCACCATTGCTATAATTAACCTCCAATTCTGATGGGCCAACGGAATCGATATCAAATCTGTATGTATAGGGTTTTAGATAGGATGTTATAACGGTATCCCCATTGTATAAATAGGAATTTCCCTCTTCAACGATCCAATTGTTATTGTTGATTTTTAAATATTGGTCATGAGTAAGTTTGTAATCAGGATTTATTTGTTCCCGTAATATTCTCTGCCCCCTTTTTTGCAAATGGATGTACTTGTGTTCAGTAGACCATTCATTTCGATCCTCAGGTTGGTAATGGACATAATATTTGTTGTAAATGCCAGCCTGAAGGTCAGATTCTCGAGGCAAATAGTTAGGGTTTTCCACACGAGTACAGGCGCTGATGATGAGCACCAGCAAACTAATGGCTAAATGGGGTTTCATGCTTGCAAGTACGCTAATGCAGCTATATTAAAGATGAATTTTATGCCGATTTGCAAGTCGTTAACAGTGCTTGTATGGAAGCTTTGGGCATTGCTCTACATCAGGTATCAATTACCCGATCTAGCTGATTAATTTCTGCAAGGAACATAATTCTATAATGGTAAAATTCTGAGAGTCGAGCCTGGCTTAGTCTTCCATTCTAGTGATAGCGATCATCCTGTCTTCTACTTCCCGTACCAGTTCGATATACCGGTCTGTTCGTTTGGTGGATCGGTCTCGCTCTAGCGGAAGGTCCACGTGCACATGCTCGGTAAATTTGCTAGGGGCAGGCTTCATCATGTAGATATCATCGGCTAAATACACCGCTTCATTAATGTCGTGCGTGACGAAAATAACTGTAGGGTGTATTTCGTGCCAGATTTTGGTGAGCAAATCCTGCATCTGGAGACGCGTGTTGATATCGAGTGCACCAAAAGGCTCGTCCATGAGCAGGATATCAGGGTTGGCGATCAGGCTGCGAGCAATGGCTACTCGCTGTAATTGCCCGCCGGAAAGGGTAGGGTATTGCGCATATTTATTCTCTTGCCCTTTAAGACCAACCAGTGCGATCATTTCCGCAGCACGATCCAGTCGTTCGGATTTTGCGACGCCCTGATATTGAAGTGGCAAAGCGACATTCTCTAGTACAGTGAGCCAGGGCAGGCTACTGTAGCGCTGAAATACCATACCGACTCGAGGGGCCTCCTCGACGGGCAGACCTTTGATCAGGACGCTGCCGTCGCTTGGTCGCTGCAAACCAGCGATGTACCGCAGCACCGTACTTTTTCCCGCTCCTGATGCGCCCAGAATGACGACAAACTGCCCTTGAGCGGGCTTGTCTTCCACCAGAAAGTCAAGACCATCTATGATGTAGGATTTTCCACCGTCATAGCTTTGCCGTATGCCGCGCAACTCGATGATGTTGTCCCTTGCCGAATCTTGAAAATCAATCATTCGCCACTTCCTTTTGTGCCACGGGCTGCCAGAGTTTGAATTCACCTAAGCCGACAAAAACCAGGCCTGCTACACAGATGATGCCCAATACAACACCGGCTTCTAGCCCGGTAAAGGCTTGGACAATTAAGTAGATCATGCTGGCTCCTAAAATGGTCATCAAGCCAAGCTTGACTTCGTTCATACCGGGCTTAACCCGCTTGAATGTTTTGTGCGGAAACAGCCTCCGATTGATGTATACAAAGAGCTGGTCTTGTAAAAAGCCGATGATCACAATGAAGATCAGGACTGCGTAAACCGCCGGCAAATCACCTAGTCTGGCAAAGATGTAGATTAATCCACCCAAGCCCGAGTCTCGATTCAGACTTTCAGCTATAATGATGTAAGTCCAGCTAATGGCCGTCAGCACTCGAATATCATCGATCAATTTACCCAAAACGGAGGGTAAGTAGACAGATTTGACAAGCTGCCAGTCGCTGGCTCCTAACGTAAAGCTGGTTTTCAGGTAGACGTCTTCAGTTTCCCATACGCGCTGCATCACAACGGGCAACAGATACACCAGAATACCAAAGGCGAGAAAACTCACCTTTAGGGCTTCCTCGGTACCGAATGCAATGATGAACAAAGGAGTGAGGGCCGTAAGTGGCAGATATCTGAGCACGTCAATTTGCCGAGCAAAGAGGGCCCGTAGGGTAGGACTGAGACCTACCGGTATACCAATAAGCAGGCTGAAAAACACCGCCCAGAAGTAGCCTTGAATATTCCGCCAGGTCGAAATGAGCGCATTGGGAATGAGTGCTCGGGTTCTGCTGCCATCGGCCGGAAACCATACACCTGTTTCGGGTGGGTTGATCAGGCTGGGAAAACGGCTGAAAACCCGCCCTGGAGGAGGCAGAAGCGGATAAATTTTTTGGAATTCAGTCGCATTGGCAAAAGCCACACTATCCGCCTTGATGATGGAGTCACGCTGTGCCAGTCCTGCACTATCTACAGTAATACTACTAGGGGGGCGCGTATTGATTTCGACCACGGGTTTTTGCTGAGACAGAAGCTCGGCCTGGCTGGATTTGGCCTTTTCCTCTTAGTCTGGATAGGACTTGCCGAGCT
>JBCBVN010000049.1:0-18249 GCA_039817625.1 Bacteroidota bacterium | reverse complement strand
ATCAAAATAGCTCTAGCATCCAATGGAAGTCGCTGAAATGGCTGTTAATCGGTCTGGGACTCATCGCTACTATTTTCATTGTCTGGGCCAATACTTCTCCATTTGGAGGACTATCTAAAGCTGCGAGCTCTGAGTCGGTGAACACAAAAGTGTTCACAACGGAAATCTCATCTGAGCCAACATCAGACATGGAGCTTGGTGGCCATTCTACCGATGCTGAACACTACGAGGTACAAGGAGTAGATACTGAGAAGTCAGGAGAATTAGATCACACGACTACTCCCATTTTGGGAGCTGTAGATGGTCAATCGTCGAACTCGTCCTCACATTCTCCTGCTGGTCAGCAGAATGATCAAAACCTACAGCCAGCGAGAGATGAAAATCCAGGTTCTGGATCTGATTTGTCTGAGGGCGAAAGTCGCGAACCTAAAGATTCCATCTCTCCCAATTCAGATGGTGCAGCCCAAGATTCAAGTACATCTAATATTCAAGCATCTCAGACGCCGGTATCCAGAGCAGGAGATCGCATCGCGCTCTTGAGCCATGACTTCCGACCTGCGGAAGTACAAAGCTTGACCATTGATAGTCTGGAAATCATCCCCCCAAATACCTCAGGTGAAATTCGTCCTGTGCGGCAGCGCCGCTGGTCCTTGAGTTTGGGGCATATGTGGCACTTGCGGCAGAACTTATCAGGTGACAATGAAGCTGATCCCGGCCTATACTACCGTCTGGCCTATGAGTTGCCACTAAGCCAAAAGCTAGGCATTCGACTACATCTTGGATATAGAAATCAGTCTGCCATTCGACGGGGACAGCCCTGGCTTCTGTACGAAGAAGAGGTTACGGTTATTCCAACCAATGGGAGTAGTACACCGGTGGTCTTTAATTATATCGATCAATATGACGACCACGATGCGCTGAGCATTGGTGGTGAACTCCAAGTCAACTTTTCCAGATTCCGAACCAGAATGGGATTGATGTACGCCTATACTGTTTCACAGCGGAGTCGTCGGTCAGGTACTCGAACGAGCAGTACTGCTACCAATCCTTTTGAAGGCTTCAGGGCCAATCTATTATCCAGACACGATTGGGCCATAACCACTGGTGTGGACTACCGACTTTCTACTCGATGGAGCATATATACCAACATCCAGTTTGGTCTGGTTGATCTGAGTCCGGATGGGTTTTGGGACAACCCGAAACGAGAAACATCTAATGGCCTTGAATTAGGTCTGTCCTATTCATTCTAAATCATTAAACATGCGATTAATATTCATTTTTCTCCCACTGCTACTTGTATTTTCCTGTAAAGAGGAAGACAACAGACCTTTAGATTTTGATGCCATCAATACCGATATATACGTCGAGCTGGAGATTAATGATAGTCTGTATTCGAGGCCTTTGTCCTGGCGTCTTGGCGAGCAACTCAGCTTCTATGAATCCAGTAATCAGTATTATAAAGGATACTCCAGAAATGGTATGTCCAGCGCTGTAGGTTTTCTCGGCACTCACTGGGCTGATGATTCACAGGATGAAAGGCCTTGTTATGAGATAGAGCCTTTGATGTTTGATCCACCCAATTTTTTATCAGATCCATTTCACTGGCTTGGCCCTACTCTTTTTGTAGAGTTTGTGGGGCTGGAGAGTAGTCGATCTGATTGCCGACTAGATTCTGCTTCTTTGGCAGAACACCTACAAGTAGGATTTTATGCGCTTGGGCAGCAGCCTGATCAGGCCCATATCCATTTGTACTCTCATGACTTGCCTTTGGTCAATGGTGAAGATGCCAATGCCAGTGATTTTTATCTGTCGACAGGAGAGGAAAACGATGGTTTATTTTTAGAGATTACGGATGTAGATTGGGAAAGCCAGCGATTTACGGATACGCGGGGAGTCTATGTGACATTCGAGATACCTCTGGCCAAAGGGTACGGCAGCTATGATGGTCGCAAGTATTTCATCACCAATCTGAAAGGAAGGTTATTATTTCCTTTCCAGTAAGCTGCTATCTGATCTCCACGCCCGTCGAGGCATTCACGAACAGGACATTACCAACGCTTTCATAGCCCGCGAAGAGCTCTTTGCCCAATTTTTTGATGGCCTTGTCCTGGAAGCCAACGATAACGAGATCGGCATCGCCGGAGCGCGAATTGATGACGGTTCGGGTGTCGGCATCGTCGCGGCGGCAGATGACCTCTATATTTTGTCGACTAATGGGCAGCTGGCCCGTGTCGACCACCTCGTAGAGTTGTGAGCGGCCGTCTTCGAGCCGGGATTCTTCAAACACGGCATAGAGCTTGATTTCTGCCTTGGCCCAGTCGGGGTGACCGAGCAGGATATACCCCAGCAAGATCATCAGGTTGCCGTTTTGATAGTCGCCGCGCTCCAACCAGATGTGTATCTGCTTGAGGTGCCCGAATCCCCGCTCGCTAACCCCCAGAATACCTAAGTGAAAATCCACGGCATTGATCAGACTGAAATTATCGATGATATCGTCCAGGCCCTCCTGGTCATTTTTTGAAAATTCGAGCAGCAGCAGGTTGTTTTCTGTGCCCGCAATACCCGGAAACTGGACGATCTGTGCAATGCTGGACGTGTAGGATGGCGAGACGGTCGTATCTACATATATGCGGCTATGGGTGGCCTCGGCCATACGGATGATTCGTTCTTTAATCTCGGCCCGCTCCTCGTGGCTTTGGTGGCTGAGGTAGCCTTTGATGTAGTGGATGTAGGTGCCAAAACCATATCGGTGCGAGATCCATCGCAAAAGATTAAAGACACCCAGTCGGTTAAAGGTCTGATTGCTGGCGGCGATAGCAGATGGGCGCCAACTCGATTTCTCCTCCTTGTCGGCCTTTTGTAGGAAGATCTGTAGCCGGCGACTGAACTGAAAGATCACACCCTGAAAAATCAGCGCCAGACTTTGCTTGTCGGGATTAGACCAGCTGATATATAGATACAAGAAGACGATCATCAGCAAGGCCAGAGCTGCGTAGCCGCTATTCATAAAGAACATGAGCCCAAAGCAAGCCAGGGCTCCGAAGAGCGAGACATACCATTTGGAGCGGAATCTTGGCCTGTAGCTCGGATCGCTGGCAAAGTGATTGAGGAAGCTGATGAGGCAGAGCGAGCCGTAGGTCACCATAAAAAACATAGAGATGATCTCGGCTACACTATCGAGCGCGCCCAGCATAATGAACACAGCGGCGATCCCAATCGTGACCAGACTGGCATTGTAGGGTTCCTGGCGATCGCCCCGGCCCCGCGAGAGCCAGCCATTGATTCGGGGGGTCGGGAATATTTTATCGACGGCAATGGCCTGTAGTGTGCGCGGAGCTACCAAAATGGAGCCCAGGGCAGAGGAAATGGTCGCTGCAGCCAGGCCCAGTGGAATAATCCACCAGCCTTGCCAGGCAATATCTGCCATGACCAATCGGCTGGTATCGGCCAGCTCTGCAGGCGGGGCAGAGGCGGAGAGTTTGAAGGCCATGAGCATATATACCACCATGCCGCCTATGGTAGCCGCCAGGGTGCCAAGCGGGATAGACTTGCCGGGGTCGCGTAAGTCTCCCGAGAGCCCTACACCCGCGGTCATGCCGGTAAAGGCGGGGAAGATGATGGCAAATACGGTAAAGAATCCCAGTTCGGCAGGCAGGGGTGGTGCTGAGGGCGCATCAGGCAGATCGGGGCGTGGACCCATAGAGGGCAGATTGGTGTCGCGATCCTGGCTAGTCGAGGAGTCTATTTCTCGGAGGGGATTTGGAGGATTTGTACTTCCGCGGGCCTCGTCGTTGGGGTTTATGGCGGGGTTGGTCAGCGCGCGGTTCGAATCTGCGCTTTCGGGAAAGGAGTCGATATACTGGCTATCGCCCGCCGAGGTAAACTCGAACACACTGACTTCTTCAGAGATGTCCACAGATTCATCATGAACGGTGCTCATCCAGGCTATGCCGTCATTAGCACGGTCGTAGTCAGTCTGCCCGAGGAAGAAGGCCACCAGCGCAAGTCCTAAAGTCCCAACAACCAGATACAAGACTTTAACACCCAGGTCTGCACCTTTGGTGAGGATAACGGCAGTCAGCAACAGCAGTGCCGGGATGCCTATGGTCTGAGGCATACTGAGCAGGGAAGCCGCCCAGTCGGGCCATCGGTAGGTGGCCAGGAGCCAGTCGGTGAGTGGGGTGAAGGCTTCGGTAAAGGCCATGATGTAAAAGGCTACCGAAATGGCCTGCGACAGATAAAGCGCAATACCGATCGTACTGCCGATCACCAATCCGAAGCTACGCGAAATGATGTAATATTCGCCCCCGCCTTCTACCTTTTGGTTGGTTGCAATCTCGGCTATCGCCATGGCCGTTGGTATGGTCACGGCGTGCCCGATGAGGATAATGGCCATGGTACCCACCAACCCAACCATACCTACGGCAAACCCAAAACGCAAAAACATAATGGCCCCCAGAATGGTGGAGATGGCCGTAAAAAATACCGGCGCAGTACCGAACTTGGCTTTGGTGTCTGCCATAAGTTGCAAAGCAACGAAACCTTAGGCTAATTAAGTAGGGCTTCGAATTTTTAAAACGCGGGGGCTGAGCTGTCGGTTTTCAGGAAGAGGGAGAACTACTCTTCCAGAAGAGGCGGCGGCGCCACCGTCTCCATTAATTTCTCCAGATCGCCATCGAAGGTTTTGGTGATGGGCTGACCATTGCGAATTAGGCCATCAAAAGCACCGGCATCCACCAGGTCCCAGAGGGCATATTTGGCCTGGCTTTGCAGATTGATGAGCCCGAAGTGATTTTCTGAGCCCAGATCGCTGGTTGGGTCTTTCCACTGCTCGTCGAAAGCTTCGAAGTAAAAGCAGGAGATGCCTTCGCTATCAGTCCATTCGCGGAGGTGATCGTGGTAGAGCTTGGATTTGTATTCGTCGGCGGCTTTAGAGCCGTCATTACCATAGAGGTGACTGTCTTTGGTCGCCCACCCGGTTTCGCCTATATGCACGGGTTTCTCGATACCTAGTGATTCCATGTAATCGACCACAGACTGATATTGACTTTGCGCATAATCTCTGGCGCGGACCATGGCGGCCTCTATGCGTTCCTGTTCCGATAGGTCGGCAACGGCTTCTTCGGGTGCGAGCCAATAGTCGGGCGTGTAGTGGGAATCGTGGAATGGATACGTATGTAGGGAGATGTAGTCTACGGCTTCCATCAGGGCCGTCAGATCATCCAGGTGGTAGCTGTCGTCGCCTCCTCCCCATGATGCAAAATTATCGGAGCTGGTGACCCAAACGCCTTCGGGGAGTTTGCCTTGCTGGCGCAAGTCTGTCAAATGATTGACCCATTTCAGGATAACATCCGGATAGACGAAGTAGCTCGTTGCCCAGTGGACCATGGCTTCGTTGCCGACGGCAATGACCTTTACGATGTCGGGATATTGGTTGGCCATCTCGACGGCAGCGGCGATTTCGGCTGCGTTGTTTTCGAGGCTTTCCGCCTCGTGGTTGGGAGCTTCTGTCCAGGCGTTTTCGCAGTCGATCCAGGCACCCAGCATGACGTACATCTCGAAATCGGGATCGGCGGCTTTCATTTGCTTAATGGCCTCCAGCAAGTTGGCTGCCTGGGCAAACTGCTGAGTGTTGTAGGTACGCAACAGTTTGATGCCCATAGCCTGCAAGATGGCTAGATCTTCTTTCAATTCCTCTACCGTGGGCACGACCTCACGGGTGGGCTGGCGGTAGCCACCAAAAGAAATGGCCCGATAGGCTGGATCACCAAATATGTCGGCGGCAGTGACGATTGGATCGGGCATGTCTTCCTGGGGTGTGGGAGAGTTGCAAGTGAAGAAAAAGAGACTAAAGCATACTAATGCAAACAGTAAGCGCATGATAACCGGTTTTGGTTGGCAAGTTACGTTTCAGTTGTTATAACGCTACAATGCTGTCAGCATGCCAGCCATATACCTTCCCTTCCTTTTCTGTTCGATAGAATAAATTAAATCTGCATATCACTTCTTTTTGCTGCCTGGTATTTTGGAGGATAACATCGAAGTGAAGTGTATTCGCACGAACTGACCGGTAGCTTATACTCCTGATAACCGCACCATCGAAATAGCTGTGATCTAAGGTGTCTTGGTGGCTTTCTACTTCATTGACCGCAATCAGGGTGTCTATGCTAATGGTCTTGGAGAAGGGGTGGTCGGCTATGTCGTTTAGTGAGATGGTGAATTCACTACCAACCAACTGCTCGTCTTCAAAAGTCTGGACGCCTGATATCTCTACGAATCCCTTGTCGTTAGCGATCTGAGTAGGGTAGGTCGCCGAGAGAGAATCAAAATGGATGATGGGGACTTCTTCAGCTTGCGGCTGGTCGGCAAGTGTATTCTCGTTGTCGCTATTCTGGCAAGCGAGTAGCGTACACATCAAACTGATTGTCCAGATCCAAAGAGTTTTCATTCCTTTCATTTATCAGGCGTGTTTCCTGAAAAACGAGATTCGAAATGAAAAATTTTCCCTTTCCCTTGTGCCCCTCTAAGCGGCAGCATTTTCCTTCCTGGTCTGGAAGTAAGCCACAAAGCTCAAAATAATAGCTGCACTGGAAACGAGCGTCATTACGGTTCCTGGAACGAAGTTTACATAACCGCCCAGATCCATGAATAGAAAATATCCGAGGTCGGCCAAACCACCGGTGATGGCGGCCAGGAAGATGGCATTTTTATTTCCTTTCCAGATGTAAAAAGAGCAGATGAGTGTCACAACCCCAATCCATAGCAGATTGAAGCCGTGCTGGCCGATGATCGCACCCGAGGCTTCTGGATAGTTGGCTTGCAGGGTCGCCGGGTCTACGGCATCTGCAATGCCACTTACCGCTCCGGCAATATCTCCACTCAATATGAAATTGTCGGTCATGACACCGGCGAAAATGTGCACTGCGCCCCAGATGAACCACAGAACAGCCGCGACTTTCAGAAATAGACCATTGTTTGCCATAGCTATACCGATTGCTTTAGGGAACAAAGTTCTCCCCTCTGGATTTGGTATGCATTACGATTTCTTAAGAAAGTGGTTATGTCCTCTTGTCCTTGTACCGCTTGCTCTTTATGGTGCTTAAGGTCTCTGGGGTCATCCCTAGAAAGGAAGCGATCATTTTTTGGGGAACTCGCTGAAGGATGTTGGGATAGGTTTCTACAAAATGGTCATACCGTTCCAGGGCGTTTGAGCTGATGAGCATTAAGATTCGATTCTGAAGCACATGCAGCCTTTTAGTTAGGGGTGCGATATTCTGCTTCTCTCGTTCGAGGTCTTTAGGCAGGGCTACTACGATAGAATCTTCAAGGGCATCGATAAACAAAGCCGATGGTGTTTCCGGGCTGTTGGAGTCGGCAATGACCCAACCTTCGGGAGCAAACATGAAGATGTTTTCTTTTCCGTTTTTATCGACGGCATAGCTGCGCAATAATCCAGACTTAACGAAATAGACCCTGGTGTTTAATTCACCATCTTTTTGAATAATTTCTCCTTTCTTGAGGTGGATCGTTTGCAATGGGGGTAGATTGATCTGGCGGTCTAATGTCTTCTAACTCGCATTCCGGTACTGACTCGGACTCATCCCAACTTTTCGTTTAAAGACCTTGGCAAAATGCTGTGGATATTCAAAGCCGAGATCATAAGCCAGTTCACTAATAGATGAACTACTGGCGAGCAATTGGTTCTTGGCTTTGTTAATGACGAAATGGTGAATGTGCTCCTGGGTGCTTTTACCCGTCTCTTTTTTGAGTAAATCGCTTAAGTATTTGGGCGACATGTTCAGCGACTCTCCGCAGTACTTTACCGTTGGCAAGCCCAGTTTAAATGGCTTTTCAGATCGGTAGTAATCTTTCAGTAATCGCTCGAAGCTGGTTACAAAATCTTTGTTGAGGTTGGTGCGCGTATAAAATTGTCGGTCGTAGAATCGATCGCAATATTTTAAAAATAATTCCAGGGTAGCGATGATGAGTTCCTGGCTGTGCTTGTCTAAATTTTGATTTAACTCGTACTCGATTTTGCCCAACAAATCGAATAGAATATCCTTCTCTTTTTCAGAAATGTGCAGGCCCTCATTTGCCTCGTAAGAGAAGTAGTTATACTGGTCAATGGTTTCCCCCAGAGGCGATTTCCTGATTAGATCAGGGTGGAAAACCAAGGCCCAGGTTCCATAGGACGCGTTTGTTTTGGGTGGCTCAAATGTCATGACCTGATTGGGGGCGATGAATATCATAGACCCGCTCTCAAAATCGTAGGTGTTTCGGCCATACACCATCGGACAATGATGGCCGGCTTTTAGAGAAATGAAGTACAGACCCGATCGGACTTTGAGGCGATCAAAGTCTTTCCTGGCCGCTTCTTCTGTAAATTTAATGACGGAGATCAAGGGATGTAAGGGCTCAGATCGCCCCGCCATCTTATGTACTTGCGATACGGTTTCAATATTTATGATCTCTTCCATGCTTTAAATTTAGGGAGATTTTAGGCTTACTCCGCTAAACCCGCAACTGGATTAATTCTATTATGCGAATCTTTCCAGTTGCGAGTCGTCGAAAGGGTAATTCCCAAACAAGCTCTTATGCCTTTGCCCGTTGAGACACCATGCGCATAACCATATTATCAAACATCCGATCAGATACGAGTCTCCTCATGCGCAGGGACAGATTGGCCATTTTGCCAGCCGCATAGCGCGTCTTGGGCTTATTGGACCGTACGGCCTTAGATAGGGTGTCGGCTATGACTTCCGGCTCACTGAAGTTTCCGGAGGCATAGGTGTGTTCAATGGCTTGCTCCATGGCTTTCTTCAGGCTGGCGTAGTGACTATTTTCCGTACTGCCGAACTGCTGGTCCATAGCGTCCCCAAATTCCGTCTTAATGGCGCCGGGCTCTACTATGACAACGTCGACCCCAAACTCTGCTAGCTCCAGTCGTAAGCAATCGCTCCAGCCTTCGAGTGCATGTTTGGTGGCGTGATACCAGGCACCCAGCGGGCTATAGATCTTTCCACCTACAGAGGACACATTGATGATGGTACCAGAGCGCTGCTGGCGCATCGTGGGAATGACGGCTTTCGTGACTTCTGCCAGGCCAAATAAATTGACCTCAAACTGGCGCTTTGCCTGCTCATAGGATATCTCCTCCACGGGCCCATATACGGCATAGCCCGCATTGTTGACCAATACATCGACTTTGCCCTCACGAGCTATAATATCCGATAGGACCGTGTGTACCTGCTCGTGCTTAGTTACGTCCATCTTCATGGCCTGACCACCGGCTTCGACCAGGGCCTGCATCTTTTCTACTCGTCTGGCTACGCCATAAACCGTATGGCCTTCTTGAATAAATTGAAGCGCTGCTGCCTTGCCTATACCAGAAGATGCACCCGTAACAACTATTACCTTTTTCATCGTATTCATTTTTCCTGTTTTTGAATACGACAAAGTTGCAGGGAGCCAATATGCGCCACGTATCGATTTTTCCGAATGATGTATACAAATGGCTGAAATGTCAGGTACGGAGGTTCTTAATTTAGACTATCGCAGGTCGGAACATTCCCCGAATGTTCCGATCCTCGCGCGAGATCTTGCAGATCGAGTGGCGGGATGGTGCTATTCCCCCGAATGTTCCGATCCTCGCGCGAGATCTTGCAGATCGAGTAGCGGGATGTTATTATTCCCCGAATGTTCCGATCCTTTACACCTAAAAAACACCGTTTTTATTAGCTACTCTTCCACCGATAAGTAATACATATAGCCGCATGAACAAGCTCAAGGGTTGTATGGCATCCCAATGTTCTACTATCTGATTATCTACCAGCTTCCAGGTATCTATGATATTAAACCCCTTTCTGTCGTCGCCTCTATGCTTGATTTTTGTTGTAGCATGCGAGTGAAAGGTAACATAGTCGCCATCCGCATAAATGTGCTTCACATCGTAGGTGTACTCCGGTGATCTTTTGGCAAAATCTTGTACATACTTGACCAGATTTCTAATTCCGTCAGGAATGCCCCTGCTATGCTGGGTATATGGGTGATCACCAAATTCCTGGTTCACATAGTCGAAGTTATGGTTGTTCATCAAGTTTTGAATGAAGTCGGTCATCCGTTCTACATTCTTCATTTCCTGGTCCGACCAGCTGTCTTTTTTTAGCTGATTTAGGTCGATTTGTATGATGCTCATGGCTATAATTTTACTAACTTGCAAAATGCAAGTGTACAAATATAAGTACTCGCTTGCATTTTGCAAGCGTTTAAATTCAAATTTATGAGATCAGACTGCCCCATTAGCTACGCCCTTGACTTTTTTGGAGACAAATGGAGCCTTTTGGTCATTCGAGATTTGGTATTTGAGGGCAAGTCGTTCTTCAAAGAGTTTCAGCAATCGAAGGAAGGTATAGCGACCAACATCTTGTCTAGCCGCTTGAAAAAACTGGAAGCGAGTGGAATTATCGAATCCAGGGTGTACCCCCAGCTTAAGACGAAGAAGGAGTACAAGCTAACTGCCAAGGGATTGGATTTGATACCCGTTCTGGTCGAAATGATTGCTTGGTCGGCCAAGTATCAGGAAGGTTTGGCTGTTCATGACGATTTCCTATCTAAGGTCGAGCATGATCGAGAGGCTGTTATCGAAGTGATCAGGTCAAGATTGGTCGGCTAATTCCTTATTCTTCTATCCGCCAGGGCGGATTAAGTCGGTTTTTACCAGCCAAATAGAGGATGAGCTGATTGCCGTCTGGGTCTTTTAGCCTGGCTTCCCTCCATAGCCAGCTTTGATCTTTGGGGCCGTGTTCGAATTCGATGCCCAGACTTTGTATACGCCTGACTCGTGCATCAAGATCATCACATTCAAAGTAGACATACACGCCCTCTCCTTCCGCGCGTTTCTCTACCTGATGTATCGAAAAAGTAGATGACCCGTTGGGGCATTCGAACCTCGCGTAGTGTGGAAGGGCGTCTACGATAAGTTGTAAACCCAACTTTTGATAGAAGGGGACAGATTTGGCCAAATCAGTAGAGGGAACAGTTACTTGATTGAGATTCATGGTTCTTATTCTGAAGTCGGAGGAATAAGCTACCTAATCTACGCCCGCTAAGAAAGTGACGGGAATATGCAAACGCTTGTGCCAGGCTCGCTCTGAGTGGTTTTCTCCTTCAAACTTCTGAGTGGTCCAGTTCTGCTCACTGTAACCTCTTGATACCATGATGCTGTCGGCTACGATTTGATATGGTTCGTAGAAGGCATCCAGTGTTTCTGTACCGAAGTCGAAGTAAATTTTGTGGTTTTCGGGACTGGGAAGATTGTCCGTCAGGTAATTGGCGAATGCATCGGGAATGGGGTTGTTAAGGGTATCAAATGTGCCGATCCAATGCGTAGACAAGCAGGCTGCACGGCTGAATACTTCCGGATATTCACAAATCGCATACATGGAGATCAGGCCCCCCATACTGGAGCCGGCAATAAATGTTTGTTCCATCCCTGTATGTGTGGCATATTGCTCATCGATAAAAGGCTTGAGCTCCTGAACGAGAAATTTCAAGTAGTTGTCTGACTGGACTTCAGCTTTAAAGAGTTGGTCTTCTGGACCTCCAAAACTTATGTGGAGTAGGGAGTCCTGAACATCTTCATCTAAACTTTCAAAAGGCTTCTGCGGAAAGTACTCCGAATGGCGGAGTTCAGTGTTCCACACCCCGACGACAATGGTGGGGCGAATGTTGTTTTCCTCCAGGAGTGTTCCCACGACTTCATCGACTCCCCATTCTTGCTTGTTCCAGCTCTTGGTTGAGTCGAATAGCATTTGCCCGTCGTGCATGTATAATACCGCATATGATTGTTCGTCTGAATATCCTTCGGGGAGCCAGACGTCTACATTGCGGTCACTGATGAATTCTGATGGAAAATTTTCGTGCCGCTCTACGGTCCCGCTAGATAGGTTGACAGGCGAAACGTATGTCGTTTCTTGTGCACATCCAGCTAAGAATAGGATGGCCAAAAGGAAAGCGATTGGGTGGTTCATGTTGTAGACAGTAATGGACGCTAAAAGTAGGGAATCCTTATTCGAGCTTACGAATTAACTTTCTGTCAATTCTATTGGAGACTCTTATTCTGTAGTATTCCTGATCTCGGTTGCAAGCTCTTGTTCTTTGGTATTTTATATCTGAGAGTGTGAGGCTCGATTTGGACTCGTTGCCATCGATGACGGCAAGGATGCTAATCTCCTTTCGACTATGATGCTTGCCGATCAGCAGTCTGAGGGTATCTGGCGTGTTTACCCGGATTTCAGTTGCGAATTCATCCCAATTGCTCTTGTCTAACCACACGGAGATACTTCGTCGATATTCGGAATTTATGTCTTCGTTTTGAATAAGCGTCAGGCCAAAATTTTTAGCCAGTATACTTTTATCATAAGTATAGGCTTCTACTATTTTGTTTTTTAACTCCTCTTTTGGAAAGTCAAATTCATAGACTTTTTCTTGTCCGGTAAAAGATAAGAAACACAATAAAGGAGGTAGGGTGCAGCTGCTAAGACCTAGAAGTATGAGTAGGAAGAAATATAAAATTTTCATATTCATTGCAAATCAGTCGATGAATGGAAGTATTTTGTCTAATGATTCCTTGTCTGTCTTCAAGAAGGCTAAAAAATTCCCCATACCGAACAGCTCGCTCTTTTCAAATTCGATATATCGTTTACAGATAGCTATCCTCGCATTAATCTCTATGTGGTTCTTAGGTGTAAGGTCCGTATCATTTACTAGCGCTCTCAATTTCAGCAGATTTTCAAGGTCTTTATATGGGCTATCTAAATAAAGGTAGTTGCGAAGTTCGTGCTGATTATAATCAACATGCCCAATGATCTTAGCACATAGTCTTTTTTTTCGATACATTCTCTTCAGCATCTAGACGTATAGCTTTTGTCAAACTTTCAATCGTATTGAGCCACCGATATGGAATGGGGTTTTCGGGTTCTAATGCAATCCAATCTTCAAGAGTAGGCGTAATTAAATCCTTACGCAAAGGTGCAGGAGTAAGGTTAATGGTTCCTGAGTTATCTAATCGTATTTTTTCGATCCAATCTACAAAGGCAATTCTATCAGCAAGAGAATCCGAATTCATATCTTTTATGAAAATATCCAGGTGAATAAGTGCCTTTTACGCAAACCGCGCTCTCTATCCTCGCAATAACGCGCGTATTCTTTCCATTCCGGGAAATTCTCAAGAAGTCCGATTACCTTTTGAAGCGTCTCAAAGCTGTCCGATCGCCAGTAGAAAGATTTCATAATTGACCAACCTTTTGCCGATGGCTTTTAGTGCGGTATACCTGCAGGCCACCTTATTCCTGGTCTGGCTCCATTTCTTCCTCCTCGAAGTTGTCATAGTAGGTATAGTCTTTGACGATCATACCATCTTGAATGGTGAGGATGGAGCAAATCGGGAGCTCGAAGGTAGAACCATCGGGGGCTGTTCCTGTAGATATGAATTCTACGATTACGTGGTCAATGCCCGAAGCATAAGTCTGTATAACGCGATCGTGCAAATCGGGGAAGATGGCATTCAGCTCATGGTACTTGGCTATGGTTTCTGCTCGCGTTTGGCGAATCGCTTCGATGCCGAAGGAGGGGTCCTTAAACTCGGCGGGGTCGGCGTACATGCTGGCCATTTGTTCCCACTCGTGATTGTTGAAATGCTCGAAGTAACGATTTACAAATTCAATATTTGCCTGCTGCTGCTCTTGTTGCGGGTCTGCGCTTTGGGCGGGTTCAGTCTGGCAGGATGCCAATCCGATTAAGGCTATTATCGTTAAGCTTAGGTAGGTTTTCATAGCGATTTATTTCTCAATATATGAATAATAGCCTAAGCTTTGGCCAATCCTTAAATCAATGATGGAGTCATTAAGACCAACCTAAAATCACGGCCAGCATGAGCCCGCTTACGGCCCAAAGTAAGACGATACCGACCAGCGGAAGTACAAATACAAACCAACGCTCGAATGGGACGCGACAGTAGAGCAGCATAGCTGCTAGCCCAGGTAGAGAGGGATTGATGAGATTGGTGAGGCCATCGCCGATCTGGAAGGCGAGAATACTGGCTTGTTGGCTTAGGCCCACGGTTTCGCCCAAAGGGAGCATGACGGGTAGGGTTGCGTAGGCTTGCCCGCTGCCCGAAGGGACGAGCATATTGAAAGCACCCTGAAAGATGGTCATGAGCACAGCTGAAAGGGCAGGAGGTAGATTGACGAGTGCCTGCCCAATGCCATAGCTGAGGCTGTCTATGATCTGGCCCTGTTGCAAGATGACACTAATGGTAGTGGCTAAACCGATAACGAAAGTAGGTGGGGCCATGCGGGCGATGCCTTCTGTTGCCGCGTCGCTGAGTTCTTTGATGGAAAGACGACTAATAAAGGCGCAAAAGATGCTAATAATGATGAAGACACCGGAAACGTCATTGATGCGCCAGCCTAGTTTTAAGCCACCGTAAATGACGGCCAGCAGGCCTGCACCAAATACCGCCAGCTGCATCCAGTTGGCGGAGCTGAGCTGGCGCTGATCGGGGTCAAACTCAAATCCGCTGGTATCTAGTCCTTGCCCGAGTTGTCCTGTTTTACCTGCCTTTAGGCGCTGGAAGTATCTCATGTTGAACCAGGACATGATGCCTAGTCCACCCAGGCAAAGCAGGGATCGGAGTCCGGCACCGCTGAACATAGGTAGGCCCGACAGCTCGTGCCCGACGCCTACCGTATATAGGTTGAAGGGCGAGAGTCCGAAGCCTACGGTCATTCCGCCTATGGCTACTCCGGCGGCCAAAATAAGGTCTCCGCCCAGGGCTAAGACGACGACGCAGGCGATGGGAATGGTAGCAATATTATTTTCGTAACCAACGAAAATGCCCAGGAAGCCATAGATGAAAGTCAGGAGTGTGATGATGATGCCCGATCGATCTTGTCCAAGATTGTAGATGAGTGCACCTACCGCTCGCTCTATGGTTCGCGCTTTTTCGAGAAAGGCAAACATAACGGCACTAATCAGGCAGATGAAAATGACGGGTAAAGCCCGGGCAAAACCATCGGGTACGGCTCTGATCATCTGCCAGGAGCTGACGGCCTGAGATTCGGGTAGCCATTTGAAGCTGCCGGGAATAATTTGAGGTCGCCCACCATCTGATGCCATGCGCTCGAAGCTACCTGCAGGTATCACCCAGGTGAGGACAGTGGCCAGGAGGATCATCATGCTCAGCAAAATGATAGGGGGTGGTAGCCGAAATCTATAGCCGGAACCGGACATGCCTTACTGCATTTCTTGAATGATGGTTACCAACTCCGCTACCAGCATACTGGTGGCTCCCCAAATGGTTTCACCCTGAACATCCCAGTAGGGAACTTCGGGTAAGCGCAGGCCGCTAGATAAGGTCATAGACTTAGTCGTCCTTGCATTGGGTCGAAGAAAGTCTGCCAGTGGGAGCTCGAGAATCTCGTCTACTTCGGCATCCTGGCCTTTGAAGTCGGGACGCTCGGGAGCTATGCCAACAAAGGGATGCACCATAAAATTGCTGACGGGAATATAGAGCGGGCTAAGACCACCCAGGAGATCGACAGATGCCCTGGGAATAGCTACTTCTTCCCAGGCCTCTCGCAAGGCTGTATCAGCCAGGTTTTCATCTTGTGCTTCTACACTGCCGCCCGGAAAGCCAATTTGGCCGGCATGTGCATCGCGCGGATCGTGGCTGGTCCTTCTGAAAAAGAGCAACCCAACCTGGCCATTGGAAAGTGGGTAGAGCAACTCTAAAACCGCAGCAACCCGTGCGTCTTTGGGTATGCCACCAGGTTTTTCGCCACGGAAACCAGGATACATGAGCCGGTGTGCCTCAGCTCCGGGAAGCGGAGATTGCAAGCGCTTGCGCAAGCGCTCAGCTAGATCGGCCAAGGTCATGGAACCTACAGTGGGTTGGATAATTTCAGATAAGCTTTTAGCGCAGAGGTCATGGAGGGAATCTCTGGTGGCTTGACGGCAATATCTACGCGCAAGCCCCGCTCTTCTACGGCTTTAGTGGTTTGACTACCTGCTACGGCCAGGCGGGTATTGTTTTGCTTGAAATCTGGAAAGTTCTCGAACAGCGATTTGATGCCCAACGGGCTGAAGAATACCAAAACATCGTAGAAAACATCTTCTAAATCGCTCAGATCACTGGCCACTGTACGGTACATCATACCTTCCTTCCATTCGAAATTGTTTTCATTCAGGAAGTTGGTTACTTTTTTTGCACCCAGATTGCTACATGGCAAAAAGAAGGTCTCCTTAGAGCGATACTTTTTGAGCGTAGTGGCCAGGTCGTCTATGGTTCGCTTACCTACGGCCACTTTCCGCTTGCGGTAGACGATGAACTTTTGCAGATAGTTTGCAATCGCTTCAGTCAGGCAATAGTAGCGGGTATCGCCAGACATCTCAATGCGCATTTCTTCACACAAACGAAAGAAGTGATCGATTGCGGTTTTAGAAGTGAAGATGACAGAGCTGAACTCGTTGGGATAAACGCGTTGCTTGCGAAATTCTTTGGCGGTGAGCCCCTGTACCTCGATGAACGGGCGCCAGTCAATCGTCAGATTGTAGCGCTTAGCTAAATCCTCGTAAGGATTTCTCTCTGGTTCGGGTTGGGACACTAAGATGGTCCTGATCGAGCGGTATTCCTGCTCTGGCGCTTGACTGCTGTCAGCCATAGTAGTTGTCATAACTTATGGTCAGTATTAGCCTGCTAAACCTGCTCGTAGATAAACTTGGCCAACAAGGCTACTGGGGCAATTTCGATGGCGCAAATATACAACAAAAATAGGAGGGGGCTTTTGCGCAACAAACCGTTTCCAATGTCGAGCCCTCTGAGGCCCCGCAATAAGTACACCGCCAGAACCAGGGCCAGGCCACCAAACACCATGATTCCCGTAGTTTCTTCCGGCGCATAGGAAATAAAGAGGTTGGCGGGAACAAGCGCCATTCCTAAAAGTAGGGTGTTGACCTGTATGGCAAAGCTGAATCGCTTGGTTTCCAGTGGGGCTTCCCACAACCAGCCAGCAATAGCCAGTATCAAATGCTTGAGGCCGAAAAAGGCAGTAGCCCCCAGGCTCAGCAAGCCCCAATGTACCCAGGGGTGATCTCCCGGAAGCCAATCGAAATGCTGGGTAAGCAGATAGAGGAAAAAGCCAATGGAGAGGAAACTGAACAGATAAGCCAGTAGCAATCGGCTACGCAGGCCACCGGCCTTTCGCCGATAGAGCTGCCAGGCTACATTGGAATTGAATAAACTCTTGTAGCAGGCTGTCAGGGTAGGGCGCATTAATGACCAGAAGACGCCTAAAAAGATGAGTAGAAATAAGTGAATGCCAAGTAACTTACCTCTGGCGTCGAGCACAGCCTTTCGTTCTCCTCGTGCTACTAACAGCAGGTCTTCACGCTCGAAATCTTCGTCGGTGCTACGAAATCTTACGTTAAATGGATTGTCGGACTCGGCTTCTTCCTGCGGACTGTGATCGGTAGCGACTTCTTCTACCTCTACCGGTGGGAGCCTGTCGTTGAGCTCAAAAGGGTTACCCCGCCCGGCTTGTGCCGTAGACGCCGCCATGAGCAAAACGCCCAATAGCAACCCTTTGATTCTTAGTATTTTATGCAATAGCTCCCAAAAATAGGTGAGCAATATAGTAAAATGTATAAACTAATTATTTCCCATGCTGCTAAACAGACAAAGGAAAATAATTAGTTCAGGTCTCCCACGCCTTGAACCAGGAGGGAAATTTCATTGCGAAGTACTTCAATGAAGCCACCTTCTATAGCGAAAGAGATCTCGCGACTATCGTTCAGTCCCTCTTCTAATTCACCCTTGTCAGCGCTGTACAAAGCGTACTCGCCATTGGTGCGCAACTTGACCGAGCCAGAATCCAGGCTACTGACCAAAGGAGCGTGATTCTGTTTTACCTGAAACAGACCAGAAGTACCTGGCACAGTAACAGACTCTATGCTACCAATAAAAACCTGACGATCGGGAGTGAGGATAGAGATGTTCATGATTAGTCTTTTAGCCTGTTAGGTGATGGGGAAATGGGCTCGGGATATTGAATCTTTTATTGATTATGGCTTTAGGCTGAAGGAAGGTGATTTAGTCTTTTAGAATTTAGTCTGTTAGGCTGTGATAGAGTATATCCATATTGCACCGGCCTAACAGACTAACGAACTAAAAGGCTACTAAGCCTCCGCCAT
>JBCBVN010000048.1:0-18363 GCA_039817625.1 Bacteroidota bacterium | reverse complement strand
CAGATATCAGTTCTCTGCAATTTCAAATCAACTACAATAGTGATGATTTCAACTTTGCTGGCGAGACCATAGGGGATATTCCCAATGCAACAATCAATGTTACTGAATTTTCTCCTGGACAATTAGCCGTTTCTATTTCAAATATAGATACCGAAACAGGCATCAATATCCCTAATGGCATCAGTGATATTGCATTCTCTTTTACTGCCCAATCGGATAACGCAGAGCTACAAGCCAGTATAGATACAGACGATGGGTTTATGATTGTAGCAACTCGTGTTGGTGTGGTCGGATCCATAAATGTGAATGTGTGCTCCACTGCCGGTCCTGCGGGAGGAGGAGTAACTGATTTTTGTCTTTCTCGTCCACAAGGGCCTTTTATTGCCGGACAGCAGGTAGAGGTAGATCTAATTACCGTCAATTTCAATAACATCTCCTTTCTAAACCTGCCTATTCAAATTGACGATACCCAGCTGGCTTTTGAAGAGATTTCCTATGTGGGGCCAAGTGCCACCGCTAATGGGGCAACGGCTGAGATCATCGATCAGGGCCTACGCATCTTTTGGCTAGATTGGTTTAACGAAAACGGGGTCTTTCCAGATGGCACAGTCTTGTGGACACTTGCATTCACCGTCTTAGAAGACATAGACGAGCTACCCATAGAAATAAACCCCGAGCTTGGTGGTTTGCAGGCTTCACAAACTATCGATCTCGACCAGCCCGTTCCCATCACTATCTGCGAATCTTCCTATATCAATGGGCAGCCAGCCAATCTACAAGCTGAGATTTTTGCAGGGACTGGCGGTTGTGATGAGGGGATCGGATCGGGTCCTATGCCCGGCTGGTCAATCGAAGTGACTGACGGTGGCGGGCTTTTCAACCAGACTGCTGTTACCAATCAGGGTGGTGTTGCTTATCTCAACTTACCAGTAGGCACGTTTACCTATCAGTGGATACCACCGGTTGCACCAAACGATTGGAATGTTTGCTCGCCACAGACACTTGAAGTAACTGCCGACGATCAGATTATTTTTATTGAGGACCAGGCCGAGACATTGGGAATTTGCTCAAATACCTATGTAGAAATTTCATCTTCCAACCTACGGCCATGCTTCGAAAACAATCGATTTTACGTTCAGTACGGCAACTATGGATCAGCAGTAGCGATGGACGCATTCATAGATGTCTACCTGCCCAATCAATTCACTATTTTGTCGAGCAATGCCACCTATACTGTGCAATCAGACGGCAGCCTGCGCATACAGTTGGGAGATTTAGCTGTTGGCACCATAGGTAGCATCTACTTCGAAGGACAGATCGATTGCGATTTCCCTACTGGATTGAGCCTTTGTGCCGCTGCTCAAATCAGCCCCAATCTTAATGATTGTTTGACAGGTGGAGGAGATTTCCAAGGGGCTCGCCTGCAAGCAACAGCTAGTTGCGAGGATGGGCAGGTTGTATTTGAAGTAGAAAATATAGGGGACGGGCCAAGCGGTATGATCAACTTTGTTGTCATAGAAGATGTGGTCATTTACATGCAAGACGAAGAGGAGTATGAACCTGGCCAGTCCAATACCCGATACTTCCCGGCTAATGGCAGCACCTGGCGCATAGAGTACGAACTGCCCGATGGGGCACCCTATCTGAGTCGTGCTCTGGCCATAGAGGAAGGATGTGGGACTTCCACAGGTGGTAGCTTCACTACTGGCCTGGTCACTGCACTTCCTCTTCTAGATGATGATAATTGGTTGGATCGCTATTGCCTGGAAACTACGGCAGCCTACGACCCTAATGACAAGCAAGCCATACCTGCCGGTGTCGGCCCGGATAATTTAATTTCTCCCAACGAAAAACTCGACTACAAGATCCGATTCCAGAATACTGGTACAGATACCGCTTTCACTGTCATCATACGCGACACACTAGCACAAGGCGTATATGATCTGGCTAGTCTCCGACCCGGGATCAGCTCACACCCCTACAACCTTACTATAGAAGATGAGCGCTTTCTCACCTTCACTTTTGCCAACATTATGCTACCCGATAGCAATGTCAACGAACCAGCTTCCAACGGTTTTGTACACTTTACCATCGATCAATTACCTGACCTGCCTGATGGAACAATCATCAGCAATCGCGCGGGCATATACTTCGACTTCAACCCACCGATCATTACCAATTACAGTCAACAAACGGTGATGAAAGGGATTATCAGCTCAGTCCATCAGTACAATTTAGCCGAAGGCCCGGTAGCGGTATTCCCAAACCCTATGAACGAAACCTTGTCATTCACTCACGACAACTGGCCTGGTCGAGTTACTTTTCAACTGCTTGATGTACTTGGTCGCGAGATACTGATCCGAGAATTGAATTACTCCGGCCAAGCCATTGACCTACCTGAGATGAGCAATGGAACCTACACTTACCGATTGGTTACCGATGATGGATTGCTACAAGTAGGGACACTAATGAAGCAATAATTCGCTCGTTTTGGCCTGCAAAATCTAAGCCGTCTTTCTGATCAATCGGAAAGGCGGCTTAAATTTTGCAAGATTTACAACAAACCCCTACTTTTGCCCCGCTTTTACGGATAGCTTCCAAAAAAGCGCGTTTTCTGCCAGCGGATGTGATGGAATTGGTAGACATGCTAGATTTAGGATCTAGTGCCGCGAGGCGTGTGGGTTCGAGTCCCTCCATCCGCACATCATAACTCGGTCGGGTCGATTTCGACCCGGCCGTTATAATTTATATCCATGCCCAATTTCGATTACAATCAGATCAGCGATAATCACGCAGCGATTCAAATCACTGTCACAGAAGATGAGCTGAAGCAAAAGCTGAATACCGAGCTCAAGAAGTTGCGAAAGAAAGTTGACATGAAAGGTTTCCGTAAAGGGAAAGCTCCCTTGTCTGCGCTACGCAAAATGATGGGCAACCAGGTACTTAGTGAGATTGTAGACGAAAGTATTAATTCAGGACTCCAGGAATACATCGAAGACCACGAGCTAGACCTCATCTTCGCTCCACTTATCCAGGAAGGCCAACAAGTCGATGTAGACGCCAAGACGCTGAAAGATGTATCTATAAGCTTTGACCTAGCGCTCAAGCCGCCTTTCGATCTGGCCCTACCTACAGAGCCTATGACGCGCTACAGTCTCAAAGTAGATGATGAGTTGATTGAAGAGTCTCTGGTCAGACTGCGCAAGCAACAGGGCGAGCACAAGGAGCTGGAAGGTCCTGTTCAAGCCGAGGACATCATCATGTTCTCTGCTCAGGAGCTAAATAAATCCAACAAAGTAAAGAAAGGTGGAATCCAATCGGATTTCGAGTCTATGTTTGAGGACTTGAGCGAAGATGTTCAAAAGGTTCTCAAAGGCAAATCAAAAGACGAAACCTTCAAGCACGACATCTTCGCCTTTGAAAAGAATGCCAACGAGCATGTGGTCAGAAAGCACTTCCTGAAGCTGGAAGACGATGAGGAAAAGGAGTTCAACAACCAATTTGCCTTTACCGTCAAGGGAGTAAAGCGCCTGGAGCTCGCAGAGCTCAACGAAGCCTTTTTCGAAAATTTTGACCCAAATGGTGAAGTCACCGATGAGGCTAGCCTCCGCGAGCGTATTGCCAAAGACAACAAAGATGGGTTTGCTTTACAAGGTGAGACTTTGCTCAAGAACCAGGTTACTCAGCATCTTGTCGAGCAAACAAAGATTGATCTGCCACAGGAATTAGTAGACCGAGTCAGAGGCGAAGAAGGCGGGAAGGCCGAGCGCTTTGAGCGAGGTATTCGTTGGATGATGATTCGCTCCAAGTATGCCAAAGAGCACGAAATTGAGCTTCAGCCCGAAGACCTCAGAGCCGCGTCAGATGCCAGGCTTTTGGGTATGCTCGGTGGTCAGCGACCAGAGTGGGTGACGGAAGAATTCTCAGAAAACTGGTTAAAGAGAACCCTCGAAGACGAAGAGCAGCGCAACAATCTGCTGTACGATGCACTGGAAAGGAAGATTACCGATCATTTGATTCAAAATGTAGAGGTAAAAGAAGAGGAAGTATCAGCTGATCGCTTCAATGAAATCATCGTCGAATTCAATGCACAGCAAGAGGAAGAAGAGTAATTTTTCCTCTTTTCTGCAAGCTATTAGCCCACTGTTGCTAAAGAAAGTGATTTAGACCCAACCCTTAGGTTGAATATTGCGTTATTGACGGGAGAGTATGCAGCCGATCAGAGCAGGCCTACCCCAAGAAAATAGCAGATTATGATACCTAAGAACGAATTTTATAAGTACGCCACTCAGCACCTGGGCATGAGCTCTATGCACCTGGAAAAATATGCTGAGCACACTGGGTCACAAGCCTTCGGTCCAAATATTACCGGCTTCACCCCAAATGTGATTGAAGAGCGCCAAATGAACATTGTTGGTCTCGATGTTTTCAGCCGCCTTATGATGGACAGGATCATCTTTATGGGGGTTCCGGTAAATGACTACGTTGCCAATGTCGTACAAGCCCAGCTACTATTTCTTCAGTCTACTGACCCTAAGCGGGATGTACAACTGTTTTTGAATAGCCCTGGCGGCAGTGTTATTGCAGGCATGGGTATCTATGACACCATGCAGTACGTCTCACCCGATGTAGCAACCATTTGTACCGGCCTGGCGGCTAGTATGGGGGCCGTTCTACTGGCAGCTGGAGAAGCGGGGAAGCGCTCTATTCTGAAGCACGCCCGAGTCATGATTCACCAACCTAGTGGGGGTATGCAAGGGCAGTTTTCTGATATGGAAATCAGCTATAAGTTGATCTCCAAGCTTCGTCAGGAGCTCTATGATATTCTGGCCAAGCATACGGGCAAGACTTTTGAAGACATCGAACGCGATAGTGATCGAGACAACTGGATGACAGCGACAGAGGCTAAAGAATATGGCCTGGTCGACGAGGTTCTGCTTCGCGACGAAGAGTAAGCTCAAATTCATCGAATCAAGACGAGAACCCTGACTTAACTTACTCACTTACACGATGCGAGGAAAGAAGCAAGATTACCGATGTTCATTCTGCGGAAGAGATAAAAGCGAAGCACTCGTGCTCATTGCTGGTCTCAATGCCCACATTTGTGAGGTCTGTGTCGAACAGGCCCAGGAAATGGTCGACGAAGAGATATACGGTGGCCAGCCCCACGGCGGCGAGCAAGGCCTGGACTCAAAGTTTGGCCCCAACGCCAAGCAGTGGGAACTGCCAGATGACGTTCATCCTCGCGATATAAAAGCTCACCTCGACGAATATGTGATCGGACAGAAAGAAGCAAAAAAGATTCTATCTGTTGCTGTGTACAATCACTACAAGAGGCTGAGAGAGGGTAAAAAAAGCAAGGGAGACGTCGTCATTGAAAAGAGTAATATTCTTTTCGTAGGCCGCACCGGTACGGGCAAGACCCTGCTGGCCAAGACCATAGCCAAATATTTGCAGGTCCCGTTTGCCATAGTTGATGCTACCGTTTTCACAGAGGCCGGCTACGTCGGTGAGGATGTGGAAAGTATTCTCAGCCGTCTGCTGCAAGTCTGCGATTACGATGTTCGCGCTGCTGAGCGAGGCATTGTCTACATAGACGAGATAGATAAGGTGGCTCGAAAAAGCGACAACCCCTCTATAACTCGAGATGTTAGCGGTGAAGGCGTTCAGCAAGCTATGCTAAAAATGCTCGAAGGAACAGACGTAAACGTTCCACCCCAGGGAGGCCGCAAGCATCCCGAGCAGAAGCTGGTTAAAGTCAACACAGAAAATATACTCTTTATCTGTGGTGGTGCATTTGATGGCATTGAACGCCACATCGCACGCAGACTCAACACTCAGGTTATAGGTTTCGATACTGCAGACACCAACAAAATTGACCAGGATAACCTGCTGAGGTATCTTAATCATACAGACTTACGCAGGTTCGGTCTCATTCCAGAGCTAATCGGCCGACTTCCCGTACTGACCTACCTCAATCCATTGGACAAAGCGGCGATGCGTCGTATACTGGTCGAGCCACGCAACAGCTTGGTCAAACAATATCAGCATCTGTTTGCACTAGAGGGCATCAAGCTCAGGTTTACAGACGAAGCCATCGACTACATCGCCAGCAAAGCCATCGAGTACGAGCTTGGCGCACGCGGTCTTCGCTCCATCTGCGAGGCCATCATGACCGATGCCATGTTTGAGCTGCCAGGTACTGAAATCAAAACCCTGACCGTCGATGCTGACTACGCTGGTGCAAAGCTGGCAGGTAGTAAGCTGGAAGCACTTAAAGCAGCGTAGGTAGTCTGTTAGGAAATCTGCGGCTTTTTGCTTGGTTGCTTTTGATCTTCCTAGTGATGGGTGCTATGCGCTTCGGCTTTGCTGGAGAGTCTGTTATAATGGTTTTGTTTCGCTCAAAATGGCCTAAATATCAAACCTCATGCCCGATGCGCTAACAGGCTAAAACCCTTCAGGTTGACTATCATCCCATTGTGAGGCATCCTGGTACTCTTGTGCTACACGAACAATTTCTCCCTCTTCGAAGAGTCCGCCGGTAAAGGTGATACTTGTTGGTAAGCCATTTTCCTGTACGCCATTGGGAATCGTAATGCATGGATGGCCCGTGAAATTGGTGATCACCAGGCTTTGGCTCGCCCATGATGGGTGCACATATAAATCGACTTGCCTAAATACTTCAGCCATTTCTTCCATAAGCAGGCGGCGGTGGCGATTGGCCTGTACATACTCTACGGCAGGTACGAAACGGGCAGTCCGAAAAACATTTGGCCAGGCATTGGTCACCTGACGAACCAGCTCGTCGTCGCGCCCAGATCGGGTCAATTCGTCAAATGCAGCAGCAGCTTCGACTTCTAGAATAGATCGGATCGGCGGTAGCTCAGGAAGCTCTACAGGGATGAGTTCATAGCCCAGTTCTTTCAATTTGAGTAGCGTCAGACTATCCTGAGATTTAAAAGGATACGCTTGATCGAAATCGGCAGCTACATAGCCTATGCGTAGTGGCTGTTCATCCCGGCTGTCATAATTCAAAGGAGCTTGAATGGAAAAAGGGTCTCGATCATCCCGACCATTTAACTCATTCAGCACGAGGATAGCGTCTCTGGCTGACCTGGTAATGGGGCCAATTTTGTCCATTGTCCAGGAAAGGGTCATGGCTCCATAGCGACTGACTCGACCAAAGGTGGGTCTGAGACCGGTGACTCCACAAACCGTCGATGGGCTTACAATACTGCCCAGAGTCTCTGTACCTAATGCAAAGGGCACTAAACCCGCCGATACCGCCGATGCCGAACCCGCCGACGATCCACTAGAACCCGTTGTAGGATCCCAGGGGTTGCGCGTCATCTCGCCATACCAAACATCTCCCCAGGCCAGGGCACCTAAGGTGAGCTTGGCCACGAGCACAGCTCCTGCTTCTTCCATTTTTTCTATAGCTGTTGCATCGTAATCGAAGCTTTGGTCTTGATAGGGCGTAGCTCCCCAGGTAGTCAGATACTGCTTGGTCGCCAACAGATCTTTAGCTCCGTATGGAATACCATGTAAAAAACCTCTATCATTTCCCGCAGCCAATTCCGCATCAGCACGAGCCGCTTGTTCTAAGGCCAATTCTTCAGTAAGGCTAATCACACAGTGCAGCGTCTGGTTATGGGTCCGCAAGCGATTCAGGAAATATCGAGTCAGTTCTACACTGCTTACTTCTCCGCTGCGTAACCAGCTGTATAACTGGAGAACACTGGCAAAAGCCAGATTTGAGCTATCTGATGCAATACCAGAACTTGTACTGCTGTAGCGAATAGCAAAACGATCTTCTGTAGGCATCGCAAACCCTTCGGGCCGAGGATCAAATTCCAGTGTTGGGCTTACGCCATTATCGAGGGGCGTTTCCCGCATGCCTGCATAGGCTTCCCGGTATTCTTCCAGAGCGGGGAGTAGCATCTCAATTTCAGCTTCCGACATCTCCAGACCGGCAACTTTAAGGGCGGCCACAGCTTCATCTTGAGTGATTTCTTCATCTAGTATTTCATTAGCCATGGCGCCACAGGCCAGAAGAAGAGGAATGACTAGCCACCGGTAAATTCTTGGCTTTTTTGTTGATTTCGTGTCCTGATTTCCCATTTGTTGGTTGGTTTGGTCTGCAAAGTGGAGAAATACTCAACGGATTGGAAGAATTTCTGTTTGACCAGTCATGCAAGAGACAATTGTTATTGGAGCTGGAATTGCCGGAATTGCCTCATCCATTCGCCTGGCTAAGAAGGGGCATCGCGTGAACGTTTATGAAGCAAATGATTATCCCGGAGGTAAGCTGAGTGTGATCGAGCAGGATGGTTTCAGATGGGATGCCGGACCTTCCCTATTTACGCTTCCGCATCTGGTTACGGAGCTCTTTGAACTTTGCGGGGAAGATCCCAAATTGCATTTTCAATACGACCGTCATCCGACTTCTTGTGTCTACTATTGGGAAGATGGAACCCGATATGTCCTGCCGGGAACTCGTTCCGAAATTGCTCACAGCATGGCCAGTACGTTTCGGGTATCGGCCGATCGGGTTGACCGCTACCTTAAGAAGGCCAAAAGGAAGTACGAACTCACCGGCCCTGTTTTTCTAGAGCAAAGCCTCCACCTGCGGAAGTCCTATACCTCCTGGTCGACCTTGAAAACGCTCATGCAATCCGGTGGATTAGGTATTTTCTCAAGCTTGCACAAAGAAAATGAACGGTACTTTGAAGATGAGCGACTGGTACAACTGTTTGACCGCTACGCAACCTACAACGGATCATCGCCCTACCGTACGCCGGGAATCATGTCGATGATCCCTCACCTGGAAATGGGTATCGGGACTTTCTTTCCGCGAGGTGGCATGTACGCCATTACCCAGTCTTTAGTAGCTCTGGCTAAGCGCCAAGGAGTACAATTTCACTTCGGGCAGCGTGTCGATCGAATCGATGTGAAAGATGGTCGGGCTTGTGGCATCCTCCTGAATGGGGAGTCTATCTCTGCAGACTTTGTCTTATCTAATATGGACGTCTTTGCCACTTATCGTCGGCTGCTTGCTGAACAGACTCAGCCCGAGAAAATTCTGCAGCAAGAGCGAAGTAGTTCAGCCTTGATTTTCTACTGGGGCGTTCAGGGAGATTTTCCAAAGCTAGATCTACACAACATCTTCTTTTCGGGCAACTACAAAGAGGAATTCAAAACACTTTTCGAGCATAAAAGCATCTACGAGGACCCTACGGTCTATGTGAATATCAGTAGTAAATGCCAGGCTGGCGATGCTCCGGAAGGGCATGAAAACTGGTTTGTCATGATCAATGCACCAGGTGACTTTGGCCAGGACTGGGAGGTCCTCATAGATCGTGTTAGAGAGCAAGTTAAAGACAAGCTCAGCCGTATGATGGGTGTGGATCTGAATGATCGCATAGTGAGTGAAGCTATTCTGGATCCAAGAACCATAGAGTCGCGCACGCAATCGCATTTGGGGGCTTTGTATGGTACGGCCAGCAACTCTCGTTTTGCCGCATTCTGGCGACACGCGAATTTTTCTAAACGGATCGATAATTTGTATTTCTGTGGCGGATCTGTGCACCCTGGTGGAGGAATTCCTCTATGTCTGCATTCTGCTGCTATCGCTACAAAAATGATCCCTGAGGGATAAGCAAGAATATGGACAAGCTACTGAAACCTACCTTGTTTCATGACGTTAGGCTTCGGTTATTGTAGGTCAATGTACGAGCGCCTAAAAATGTGGTTCTGGTCTGATAAAAGTGAAGAGCATTGGACTGTTATCAGGTCTATTCCATCCCAATACGTGGGTATTGGTATCCTGTGGCTGTTTGTGGGCAGTGCATTGATCGGGATGATTTTGGGATATGCTGAGTGGTTCTTGCCTAAAACGCCCCTCAATCTGACCATTTCTCTGGTGGTGATTATGTACTGCGTATCGATAAGTAAAAAGGCAATGATCGTCTTATTTGCGATCATGTTGATGGGCTATTTGGCCGAGGTTGCCGGAGTTCATACCGGTCAGATATTCGGCCAGTACTACTACGGCGAAAACCTGGGGATCAAAGTCTTTGAGGTGCCGCTGATGATCGGAGTATTCTGGGGTATCTTGACTATGGTGACCAATCAAATTGCTCGAGATTGGTCTGACAAGCGTTGGGTCGTCTCTTTGACGGGAGCTGGTCTCATGGTCTGGCTCGACCTGCTCATGGAGCAACTTGCTTCAGACTACGACTTCTGGCATTTTGATGGTGGATTAGCCGGGATTCAAAACTACATAGCCTGGTTTGCTCTGGCATATGGGTTCCAGTACCTTATCTATCCTTACCTCACCATGAAGGGGCGGCGTGTATCTATCCATCTGTTCCTGAGTCAGTTTGCATTTTTCTGGGTGGGATATTTGATTTTTAGGACATAGCGCGAAGCGTGCGCCGTATTGCGTGCGACGTAAAGCGTATAGCGTAAAAGCCAGTCTTCTAGAAGCAGTGTCGCTATACGCAATACAGTCTACGCTATACGCTTTATTACTCCCCCGCCTGCTTGAACATGGCCGGCAGGCCCAGTTTCGGTCACCTCTTCCCACTTAGGGTCACTGGGCTACTGCTGTACTCATCAAGTCTTTTAATGGCTTGCCTTGCCAGTTTCCTTCGCAATCGAGCAGCCTGAACCGAGCGAAAAGCTCTTCGCTATACCAACCCAGCTCGCGGGTCATGCGAACGGCTTTTAGGTGCTCTGGGCTATTGTAGGCATAAGCACGCATGCTCTCCTGATCTCTCCAGATGCTGAAGGTAGCCATCTGAATGACGGGAACTTCGCCTATCCCCTTCTTGAAATAGAGGCCAGCCGCATGGTCCATAGGTTCGCTGGAGGTTGGGACGTAGCGCCAAAAGCGCATCAAAAATTTGGTCTTGATAGTAGCCCGAGTAAGGACACAAAATGGGCCAGCTACCTCATTCTCAGGCCAGTCGTAGGCTTGAAATGGCTCTTGGTCGGACCAGGTGCCATGTGCGCGTATGCATCCGAGGTAGAGGGTCAGTATATCATCGCAAAAGCCCGAGTAGGTTTTGTGTAGCTTGGAGTTGCGAGTAAAATTTCGCGCTTGCTCGATGTTGTCCCAAACGGTGAGCAGACAGTAGGTGCCCCAGTCGGCATAAGGGCTAAAACCATTTCCCCGGCCACTGCCCATCAACTTATAAAACTGGAGCCCTGCTTGATTTTTCAACATTCCATGCCCTCTTTGCATCATCAAGAATGACTTCCACCTCGACCGCAAACCGCTACTCTGAAAAAAAGATACACAAGTGACTGATGCCATGCATTCAAAAGCAGCAAATACTCCTTTTAGTTCAGCAAATTATTCATTGACTTAGTCCAAAAAATATCCTTTCTTGAACAAGTGTTGTTTTATTGAAAGCGAAAGCGCACTTTTGCCTACAGACAAGAAAAACCTACATGAGCAAGGTCGAAATGAAAGTTCCCGTTATAGGGGAATCAGTAACTGAGGTAACCCTATCACAATGGCTAAAAGCCAACGGCGATATGGTAGAGATGGACGAGCCCATCTGTGAATTTGAATCAGATAAAGCTACCCTGGAGTTCCCCGCCGAGGCCGCAGGCCGACTGGAATATGTGGCTGCTGAGGGCGACGATCTTGAAATAGGAGCGCTGGTTGCGCGTATAGAT
This sequence comes from Bacteroidota bacterium, assembly GCA_039817625.1. GTDB lineage: Bacteria > Bacteroidota > Bacteroidia > Chitinophagales > Saprospiraceae > Neolewinella. Next base: position 6,675 of record JBCBVN010000048.1, on the reverse strand, counting down.
ACGAGTGTAAAGGCTGAAGCAGGATCAAAAGATGATGGGGCTGCTCCTACCGAAGAGAAGTCAGCAGAAAGCCCGGCGCCAGAACCCGCGGCACAAGCGGCTCCTGCAGGTGGTAACGAAAGCTATGCTACGGGCACACCTAGCCCGGCAGCCGCTAAGATTTTGCGCGAGGGCAATGTTTCGCCAGATCAGGTCAATGGTACAGGAAGAGACGGTCGCATCACAAAAGCCGATGCACAGCAAGCGGTAGCCAATAAGCCAGCACCAGCAGCTGCCGAACCTACAAAGGCAAGTACAGATAACCGACCTGCGGAAGTCCAAAAAAGTCATACCGCCTTCAGCAGAGAAGCCCGTCGCGAAAAGATGAGCCGGATGCGTCGGACCATTGCCTCTCGCCTGGTAAAAGCCAAGAATGAGACGGCTATGCTCACTACCTTCAACGAGGTAGATATGAGTGCGGTCATGTCTCTGCGAAAGCGCGTGCAGGAGCGCTTTGTGGAGAAGAATGGCATCAAGCTTGGCTTCATGTCGCTATTTGCCAAGGCGTGTGCCAATACGCTCATGGAGATGCCAGGGGTCAACGCTCAGCTCAGCGAAAACGGCAAAGAGCTGATTTATCATGACTATGTAGACATCAGCTTTGCTATTTCTACCCCAACGGGGCTTGTTGTGCCGCCCATCAAGAATATCGAGTCGAAGGATTTCGCTACGGTCGAACGCGAGCTGAAAGCACTGGCTGGTAAAGCCAGAAACAACGAGCTGAGCATCGAAGAAATGCAGGGTGGAACCTTTACCATTACTAATGGAGGTGTATTTGGGTCTATGCTCAGCACGCCCATTATCAATGAGCCACAATCTGCCATATTGGGCATGCACAATATCGTACAGCGCCCAATAGCCGTAGACGGCGAAGTAAAGATCCGACCGGTCATGTACGTAGCACTGAGCTATGACCACCGCGTGATTGATGGTAGCTCTTCTGTTACCTTCCTCGTAAAGGTGAAAGAGCAGCTGGAGAATCCAGACTTACTCTTGCTAGGGATTTAATAGAGCCTTTATAGAGCCCCTATGGCCTCGTGTCGGGGCCTACGGTCAGGCTTCCGCTTTGCTCCAGCCATGGACCAAGGATATCGAACCCATGATAGCGCTCATCTATCCAGATGTAGGTCTTACTCATGGTGTTTTCTATCCAGTCCTTTAGGTAGTCGTTCTGCTTGGCCTGGCGTGTTGCTTCCTGGATTTTGGAGTAATCTTTGCTGAGTGTAGCCCGGTGAGGCGGTGTTCGAGATTGCAGCTGTACGATGCGGACGTATTTGTCATTGCCCGGGCCCCTAAACTCCATAGGAGCAGATACACCCCCAGTCTCTAGCGTGTCAATAGCGAAGTATATTTCATAGTCAAGGTCGCCAGTTTCAAAAAAGGGAGATCCGGATTGAGGGTTGACCATTCGGCCATCGTTGGTATAGCTCTGCACTTTATCGTATCCATACTTTTTAACCGCACGGCTAAAGCTGATACTATCTGATTGTACGAGTTCACGCACTTCCTCCATGGACTCAAGGGTATTCTCTACATCTTCATCCATGATGGTTGGCCTGATCAGAATGTGGCTGACGTGAATGTTACTTCCGCGCCTTTCTTGCAGCAGAATCAGGTGATAGCCAAATTCTGTCTCGACTATGCCGCTCATTTCTCCAGGCTCCAGATTGTAGGCAGCTGCTTCAAACTCAGGAACATACTTGCCGCGTCGGGCCCACCCCAGGTCGCCACCTGCCTGGCGGGTACCGTCCATGCTGTTTGCCCGGGCCGCATCGGCGAAGGTAATCTCTTCGTCCTGGATCTGCTGGGCCAGGGCTTCCAGGCGCTCGCGCGCACTGTTTTTGCTCTCTTCGTTGGGCTCGACGGCCATGACGATCTCGCCAACTTCGACCTCTGAGTTGAAATAGGGCAAGCTATCAGCAGGGATCTGCGCAAAGAATTCGCGGACCTCTGAAGGTGTAACCCGTACCGATCGTATGACTTGGCCTTGCATGCGCTCGGTCGCAATTTGTTCGCGGAGGTCTGCTCTAAATTGCTCTTTGGTTTGGGCTACTGTTTGACCATAGTAGTCTTCAAACTGTTGCTCATCGTAGTTCATGAAACTCAGGATGCGCTCGATCCGAGCTTCGAGTTGCTGCTCTACTTCTTCGGCAGATACTTCTACACTATCGAGTTTAGACTGGTGGTACAGCATCTTTCCCGTAAGCAGCTGGTTGAGTAGAACGCCTCGGGCATCTTCGGGCATAGGCCCTTGGTTTTGGCTTGCCATCAGCGCGTATTGCTCTTCCAGATCTGAGAGTAGGATGTACTCGCTACCGACGATTGCAATCACTTGGTCAATGATGGCACCATCATTTTCCTGGGCGTAAATAGAAGTGCTGAAAAAGATCAGCAACAAGGGGATTATTGATTTTGAAACGCTCATAATTCGGCAATTGTCAGGCCAGTATATTATTCGGGCCAGTCGTAAATTTTTATATTTTCTTCCTCGAGCTCGTACTCGTATATGCTGTCTCTGGCACGTGTCAGTACGGCCCGCTTTCGCTCGTGTAGGATCATATTTTTGACCTGATCTTTCACATAGCTAAATGGAGCAACCTCCAGGCGATTTCTTTTTTCAAACAAGCGAAAGTAGTACCGATACAGTCCATCTTGCTGAGAAAATTCTTGGCGTGAGCTCACATTCTCTGCCGTGATGGTTCCGGGTGGGCAGCGGTCGGCAACTTCGTCGAGTTTATACCATGCATCAGGATTGAGTAAAGCCAATTCTGCATAGCGATCACAATAGTCAGACAGGGCAGCAGTATCGCGGATTTCACCATTGTTCCAAAAGGACCTGAGGCTGTCAGCAGCTGGAGTTGGGTGAGGCACTTTAATGAATAAACACCTGATGATCGGTCGCTCGAGCAAAAATTGCTGGGCGTGTTCTTCAAAGTAGGCCTGCAACTCGTTGGTCGTAAAACTGGTGTCTACCAGTTCGTTCTCCAACGTTCGTTCATAATTAGAACGGATCAAGCTGGTGCGATAATCGCGAACCAACTGGTCGATGTTCATATCGGGTGGAATCGCGTGCTCTGCTTCCCACTCTACGGCAGCATCCCGTATCCATCGGTTGACCAAAATCTGGATGGTGCGCATGGAATCTTCAGCGCTTGAATTAGAGGGAAACATTCCATCTAAATCAGACAGGTGAAGTTCTTTGTTGTGCACCCGAGCCAATATCGGGTCGTCTGGTCCGGCATCTCCCTGACCGCAGCTGGTCCCGGCGATCGAGATCAGACCAAACAGCAGGACAAACCAAAATAGACTTTTGTCAAGCATTAGTCTTGAACGAGTTTGTTGAAGATGCGCCTGTTGAGTTTGATGGGGAACCTAGAGCGAAGACCGTCGACCCACTCTTCTTCCAGCTGGTCTTGGTAGTCGGCTATAACGTAGCCTCTTGCCTCGTCGAGCTCCTTGCGTCCTCCTGGTAGTACCTCTTCGATTTTATAGAAGGTAATGGTACCGTTTCGTGGATTGGTCAGCGGGCTGGTTGTCTCTCCGCTTGCCCATTCTACATCACCTAGCTGAGGCAATCGACCGCGCTCGTAGGTGTCTTCCTGAACGTTGAGGTTATCTCGGCCAAACTGGCTGAGGACTTCATCTGGGCTGTGGGTTTGAGCAAACTCATAGATATCAGATTGCTGCGCCAGCTTATCTCCTGAAATTTGATACAGGGTTACGGCGGCTCTTTCTTCCCAGATATAATCATCTCTGTGATCGGCAAAGTAGGCAGCCAGACCAGTAGAATCAGATGCGGCTCTGTCCCAAACTTCGACTTTTGTGGCTTCAAACAGCAAGATGCCCTCCTCGTACTCGCGCATGAGTGCACGGAACTCAGGATACCTTTCTTCGAGCTTGGTCTCTTCATAAGCCAGTAAGGTTTCCCGGACCCACTCTGGGTAAAGCGCATCTACAGCAGCTCGGCTACCGTCAACTCGTCCTGCCGACATGCGCTCACGCGCTTTACTTGCCAGGTAATCCTGGAAATCAGCCATGGTATAGACTGTTTCTCCATTTTCACCCAGCAGCAGCAGCGGACTTTCGTCTCTGGGGGTTGGCACCGACCAGCGGAAGTGCAAAAAGGCACTATCAACCAAGGTTCTAGTCCATCTTTCCAACGATGCTCTGTCTTCTGACACATTCGCCCGTTGGCGGATGTCGAGCAGCAGGGCTTCAATCGCCTGTGTATAGCGGGTATCTGCTTTTACTGCTCGTTCTAATAGAGGACGCTCATCGCTCAGAGGTTGTACACCTCGCTTGGCGATTCGCCTCAAAATGTGAAAGCCGGCGCTGGTTTCAACGATTGGGCTGATGGCTCCATCGGTCTCCAAAGCAAAAGCTGCCTCCTCGAAGGAATCTTCGTACTTGTTGAGGCCAAACCATCCGATATATCCGCCATTTTCCGCATTGCGGGCGTCTTCACTCATCTCTGCACTCACTTGCTCAAAAGGGGTACCGGCATTCAACAAGGCCAGGGCTCTTTCGATTTTTTCTCGGGCCTGGCTCTCGTTGCTGTCATTTTTTTGCACCCAGATGTGCGCAGCTTCAATCTCGCCTACTGTAGGTCTGCGCTCGTGGACAATGACCATATGATAGCCTACTTTGCTGCGAACTGGCCCCAACACTTCCCCAATCTCACCTTCGTGCAGCAAAGTCTCAAGGGCATAAAAGCCGCTGGGCATGGGCGCAGGAATAAAACCAATACGACCTCCGCGCCCTTTGCTTCTATTGTCTTCGCTACTGGAAGAAGCTATTTCCGAAAAGTTGCGGGTATTGAGTTGTGAGGCTACTACCTGAATACGTCGATAGGCCTCCAGGGTATCTTCTGGTATAGCCCGCTCACCAACGCGTATGAGGATGTGGCTGAAGTCTACATCTTGCTGCTTGCGTTCGTACATCTCTTCGACCAGCTTATCGGTGACGGAGCGGTCGATTAGATAATTGTCGGCGAGCTGACGGCGATAGCCATCCAACTCTTGCTGTAGGCTGCGCACGGTATCAAGCCCCATTTCATAGGCGCGTGTCACCTTCAGCTTGAAGCGTTCGTACAATTCGAGATATTCACGCAGGCTGGCTTCCGAAAAGTCGGCCTGCTCAGCATTGGATTTGGTGTAGATATAGCGAAATTCGCCTACCGTCACTTCTTTATCGTCTACTGTAAAGAGTACAGCATCATCTTCGACCTGGGCGCTCAGCCAGCCAAAAAAAAGGCATAGCAAGCTCAATAGCATTAGTCGCAACATGTAGTTTCGGTTGATTTTTTAGGCCGCAAAATTACGGACTTTGCCCTCTATGAGCAAGTGCTACTTACTGCTCACCACATAGGCATGTGTCTTGGCGACTTCCGCTATGGGCATAGATCGAAAAGGCTCTGCTAAGGGAACGCTGTCCAGTTCCGTCAAATTGCCGGTTCTTGGATGTACTGCCAGGACGGGAATACCTTGTTTGTTGTACATGTCCAGGTAGTGCGGCAGCCTGAGCCGGTTTTGTGGTTGAATATTGTTGTCGATGCGTTTCCAACTAGCCTCGCTATAGCGCAAAAAGTTATACACGTTGATGGAGTGATCAAAGTGGGCAAAATGATCACTCATGTCGATGAAATGACTAGATATGGCCCCCGGTCTGATCACGCGTTGAAACTCCTCAAGTATGCCCTCGAGCACCGGGGCATGCACGTGCTCAAAGGTGTTATTGGAGCATACGAAATCTATGCTATCGGCGTCTAACCCACTTCTTCTGACATCCTGTATGCGAGGCGTTAGGCCGATGAGTTCGTTTAGACTTTCGCGGGTGGGCGCATTTTCAGACCCGGCTACCTCTCTCAGTGCTTTCAGACGTTCCGGGATAAAAGGGGAATTGGCAAATAGCGGTTTCAGGCGGCCATCATCTTGCCATTCCAACAGCTTTTTAAATGAAGTGATCATGGTCTCAGCCCGCATCCAGTCGTAGATGTCGTAGCTGGTGGTTTTGCCTAATCCGGTTAGCCAGAAAACGGTTGGCACGACCGGATACCACCCCAGGCCCAGCTCTACGATCTGTATATCCTGCTCTTGGGCAGTAGCCATAGGCTGATTCTTGCAATACTGCCGGTAATTCGACAGGTGGTCGGCCGCGTGCTGGATCTTATAACCGAAATAGGTATCGTCTAGCAGTACACCCTTAGTTACATAGCGCTGAAAAAAGTAATTGATCCGGCTGCTGCCCGGTAAGAACGAAATGGCCTTTTGTACTGCCGCCTTGAGGTGCCACTTTTTAAGCAAGAGAGAACGTTTTGCGCGGTTGCTGATCAGCAACCGCGCAAAGCTAGATGATTTTATTCTGGTTTACTATCGCCGTATTCAGCTAAACCTGAAATTGGGTAGAGCAAATCCCGATCAAAGGTGTCAAACTGGTAATCGCGCAATGAAATAGTATAGACATCTTTATTCAGGTTTTCCTTTGGCTTGCCAAGCTGAATAACTACTTCTGTAGGCAGATGAGCACCTATACTAGTTTCGATGCGTTGTGAGAAGTTGATGGTGGCATGCTCCATGCTATTTGGGGTCGGCATCCAGAAATCGCTTAAAGTCACCTGAGCCAGGTCCACAAATCCAG
>JBCBVN010000047.1:0-18404 GCA_039817625.1 Bacteroidota bacterium | reverse complement strand
AAAACACCTGGGATAAAACTTCCAGGTGTTTTGAATGACCGCCCTGTAAGAGTTTCTCTGAATCTACCTGTAAATTTCCAGTTCAATTAAGGCTTAAATCCTTTCATTATTTCTCATTTTTCACGGCTTCATGGAAGTGATAAATTAGATAAACCACCATGCCCAAACTCTTTCCTTTCACCGACGCTAAAGCTGCTGTTGATTACGCCATTCAGGTATCGCTTATTGTATTTTCGATACTAGCTGCAACCTGGGTTGGACATTGCAATGAACAAGAAAGAGATGCCGAAAAGCTGGTTGCTTACCTCACTGCGACACGAGAGGAGGTCGCCAACGAACTTGAGCGGCTAGGCCTCAACATCTATGACGCTAAAAAAGACTTACAATCCATTCAAAGAGCGCTAGACCTGGGAGAGCATGATGATACAGACAGTACGTATGCCTTAGTCGGCCAGTTCCTGCAGGTCAACATGCGCGGTGTATTCAGAACTTTTGCCCCTACAACCTGGGATGCTATGATCGAAGCCGGAGATTCTGAGCTCATTCGGGATTTGGACGTCAGACAGCAGATCGCCGGCAGCTTTGCCTTCCGCAATACCACCATCAGAGACGACTTGAATCATTGGGACGCAGAAAACAAGCGGGTTTATGATATGCTGACCCCATACATTGATCCTGCTGGAATCAAAAACATGGATTTTCAAATGGACAAGATCTTAAAAGATCCAGCTGGTTTTAGAGAGGCTGCCCAACCGCTCATGTTGAGGCTTCTAAGGCAATGCCACAATAGAATTTTCCACCTTGAAGTATCGCAAGGTCAGTTTGAAATCCTTCAAGAGATGTTGGAAGAAATGTAAGAGATGCCAGCCTTAGGCGTAAGCTCGCTGAGCTGCTGGAACAATATCAAGAGCATGAGCGCCACCGAACAGCAAAGCACCAAAAAACAGATTGCCCAACAGACTATTCAAAAGAAAAGGAAGACCCGCTACATAGCACGCTAAAAGGCCTGCTGCATTGTCGGGGTAAGTTTGAAAGGGATCTGCGTACCAGCTCCAGAAGTTGGTAAGCAAAAAGAACAACAATGTGGCACCTAATCCAACTCCTAGTAACCGTCCAAGGTCTAGTTTACGACCGCGCAAACTTAGAAATCCAAGTAAGAGGATAGCTCCAAAGGCCAGATAGACAACCCAATATATACCAAAACTAAAGCCAGCACCTGCCTGGGCATAGACGACATTATTGAGTACCAGATCACTAAGATATAAACCGGCAAAAGGAACCAGCCAGGCCATCCATGACTGACGAAAATAAGCTGCACCGAATAAGGCCATAGCAGCCACCGGAGAAAAATTAGGTGGATGTGGCAGCAGTCGGCTGGCAGCTGCCATCATGACCATGGATACCAGCATCAAAACCTGATTCGACTTAGACAATTGCATATTTACATGTTGTAATCTGCCGCAAATATAGGACGAAAGCACAGGAATAACATTTCAGAATGCCTGATTATCAAACCACTTTCACATTCGCTATTTTTGCGATCCCTTACACTGCACATATGCAAAAAATCAATCTCACAGCCTTAGTCGTTTCTCTTTTACTCTTTTCCTACTGCGGAAAAGGCGGCTCCAACGATAGGTCTCAACCGACCGTAGATCAGCTCAATCAGAAAGACCCTACCCTTTCCATTCTGACCTATCAATACGGTGCCGCTGAACAAGAGATCGTATCTGCCTTTGAAGAGCAGACGCGCATAAAAGTCAATGTCTACCTGCAACCGATGAAAAAGATCATCGAGTCTGCACAAAACGGGACCATTGGTGGTGACCTGGTCTTTTTTCCTACCCTGGAGGATGCCGTCAGACTCAAAAATTTCGATGTTCTACAGCCGTTCTTTGTAGAAGCATTTTCCGACGGATCAGTCGATGATCGCTACCTGGACAATGAAGGCTATTATGCCGGTTTGCGCCGATGGGCCATGGTTTCCGTCTATAAATTTCGGGAAGTCGCAGAAGACGAGGTCAATTCCTACCTATCGCTGGTACAATCTACTGATCGTGGATTGAGACTAGGCGTTGCCCACCCCGATAGCAGCGGCTTGGCATCCGTAATCAGTGGGCTGCACAGGATTGTCAATCCGCAAGCCGCCTCACTCTGGACACAAACCCTATTCAGTAAGATCACTGGCCCGATGAGTGGCAACGACTACGATCAGCTAAACCGGCTAAAAAATGGGGAAATCGATATTGCCTTCGTCAGTGTAGGAGCTCTACTCAGATGGACCTGGGGAGGAAACCTGGAAAACCAGGAAGCTGCCGGAAACTGGCAGGTGCGCTATCCCCGTACCCAGACCGACAATGTCAATTTCGCCAACATCAGTGGTGTGTCCCTGCTGGCCGGTGCGCCTAACCGACCTGCTGCTACCAGGTTTGTCAACTTCTTGTATCAGCAAGACAACCAGGAAAAACTGAGCAATTTTTACAAGGAATATCCGACCCAGGTATTTTCCATCCCCAGCGAATTTCTTCTGGGGCTCAGAGGGGCACCTGGCCGCGAGCTTAACATGGAGCAGCTCGAAGAAAATATTCCTCAGGCCTGGGCTATTTTGAACAGCCTGAATTAATCGTTCTGCAATTGCATGCCCACAAACCGGCTTGTTGAGCCGTTATAGTAAAAATCAAAAAACTCTCTATGCGCTATTTATTTAGCACCCTGGCAGGTTTTGCCCTCCTATCATCCGGCTTATTTGGTCAGTACGGCTATTGGCAACAAAAAGTCGATTATGTTATGGACATTGACTTCGACGTTCGTAAGCACCAGTACGATGGAAAGCAGACCCTGACTTACACCAACAACTCTCCCGACACCCTACATCAGGTATTCTACCATTTGTACTTCAATGCATTCCAGCCCAACAGTATGATGGACACCCGGTCTCGGACCATTGAAGATGCCGACGGCCGTGTAGCGGATCGCATCAGCAAGTTATCGGAAGATGAGATGGGATATATCAGGGTATCCAGTCTTACTCAAGATGGGGAAGCACTCTCTCCCGTGACTGAAGGCACCATTCTGGAGGTAAAATTAGCCGATCCCATTCTGCCTGGTCAGAGTACGGTACTAGAAATGGAATGGGAAGCGCAGGTTCCTGTTCAAATCCGCCGGTCGGGTCGCAATAGCGCAGAGGGTATTTCGTACAGTATGAGTCAGTGGTATCCAAAGTTGGCCGAGTACGACTATCAAGGCTGGCATGCAAATCCTTATATCGCTCGCGAGTTTCACGGTGTATGGGGAGATTTTGATGTGACTATCCATATCAATAGAGATTACATCATCGGAGGTACCGGGTATTTGCAGAACCCGGAAGAAATCGGCTACGGCTATGCTCCCGATCCTGGCCGCAGGCCCAAAAAATTGAGCTGGCACTTCAAAGCGCCCAATGTACACGACTTTATGTGGGGAGCAGACCCCGACTACTTACACACCACACTAGAGCGATCTAATGGTACGGTACTCCACTTCTTCTATCAAGAGGAAGAAGAATACCGGGAGAACTGGGAGGCACTGCCCGAAATCATGAATCGTGCATTTGATTACATCGAAGAAAACTATGGCCCTTACCCATACGACCAGTATACCTTTATACAAGGTGGTGATGGCGGTATGGAATACCCGATGGGCACCCTGATAACCGGACGCAGGAGGCTAGCTAGTCTGGTGGGCGTCTCTATCCACGAATTGATGCACACCTGGTATCAGATGCTCATGGCTACCGATGAAGCTCGCTATGCCTGGATGGATGAAGGCTTCACTTCATGGGCATCTTCTGAAGTGGGCAATTGGCTAAAATCTGAGGGTGTAATGCCCGGAGAACCGCTTGAAAATCCGCATAACTATGGTGGTCTTAGAGGGTTCAGAACTACGGGCATGCAAGAACCTCTCTCTGTTCACGCCGACCATTTTCGCACCAATGCCGCCTACGGGGTCGGATCTTATGTAAAGGGTGCCGTATGGCTGGAGCAGTTGCGATACATCATTGGGGAAGAAGCTTTCAAGAGCACCATGCTGAGATACTACTGGCAGTGGCGTTTTAAGCACCCAACGGTAGAAGATTTTGTGCGGGTCGCTGAAAAAGAAAGCGGATTTGAGCTCGACTGGTATAAAGAGTACTGGGTCAATACGACGCATGCAGCAGACTATCAGGTGGAGGGTGTCTCCCTTGAAGGTCGTCAGACCCGCATACAGCTGAGCCAGGAAGGCACAATGCCTATGCCTCTTGAGATAATGGTAGAGCTGAAAGATGGTAGCCAGCAGTGGTTCTACACCGCTCCGCGCATGATGCGTGGCACTAAGGCACAGCCAGAATATGCAGGTAACTGGACGGTGCTGCCCGATTGGCCGTGGACACACCCAGAATACAGTTTCTTGATCGATGTTCCCTTCGATCAGGTCAAATCTGTGACCATCGACCCCAGAGGGCGCATGTTCGATGATAACTTGGAGAACAATACCCTCACTCCCTAAGAATTTTTCAGGTAGCCTGGCAACGCCGGGCTACCTTTTTGTATCTACCCCAATGAAAACCCATCCACATATTGTGGAAGGGCCTGTTTTTAACGACACTATCTACAGCTTTTTGGAAAGCCGCCAATATGCGGAGTTGTTTATGAAGATATTAGTACTGAGCAAGAAATTCCCCTTCCCCCTCAAAGACGGTGAATCTCAAGCCATCCACGGCTTGTGTAAGAGCCTTCACGAGCTTGGCTGCCAGGTTTCCTTGCTGGCCATGAATACCAGCAAACACTTTTACTCCGAAAAAACGCTACCCGAGTGCATGGATCATTTCGACGAAGTGCGCACGGTAGTGGTAGACAATCAATTGAAAGTCGGCCCGGCACTTAGTAATCTAGTTCGAAATAACTCCTATCACATTAGCCGCTTCGACAATCCTGATTATCGGCAAGCGTTGAGACGCTGGCTGAAGCGCGAGTCTTTTGACATCATTCAGCTAGAGACCGTTTACCTCGCACCTTACCTGGACACCATCAGAAGACATACAGATGCACCCGTAGTTATGCGGGCTCATAATGTCGAGCACGAGATCTGGGAAAGGCGCTGTAAAAACCTGGGCTTTGGACCCAAGCGCTGGTATCTCAAACGACTTACCAGACAACTGGCCAGATACGAGCGTGAGCAGCTCAATCAATACGACCTGCTACTCCCCATCACCAAGCGAGACGAGGAACGGTTCAGAAAGTTGGGTTACAAAGGGAAAAGCCATGTCTTGCCCTTAGGACTAGATGCCGACAACATCACGCCCAACTACAACAGCTATAGCCAGCAGCCTTCCATTCACTTTATAGGCTCTCTGGATTGGACCCCAAATATCGAAGGATTGCAATGGTTCCTGAACAAAGCCTGGCCCAGTATTCACCGAGAATTTCCACAACTCGAATTTCATATAGCCGGCAGAAATATGCCACACGCCTTGATGGCGCTTGAGATGGATCAGGTCTTTGTGCATGGAGAGGTAGAAGATGCTCAGGCCTTTGTCACTCAGCATAGCATCAGTATCGTGCCACTATTGAGTGGAAGCGGAATGCGAGCCAAGATTCTGGAAGCCATGGCACTGGGAAGAACGGTCATCAGTACCAGCATTGGCCTGGAAGGAATCCGCGCCGAACATCGTCACCACCTACTTATCGCTGATACCCCTCAACAATTTGTAGAAGCCATCAGACATTGCTACAGGCAGGGACCAGACCTGGAGGAACTGGGAAGGAATGCTCAGCAGCTTTTCGAGAAGAAGTACAATCGTCGCCGACTGGCAGAGAAGCTCATCAAATCTTACTCGCGCCTGGTTGATAAAAGAACGCCTGTTGCGTTTAACTAGTGGATTAACCAGTAAGTACTGTTACACCCAAGCCTTGTCATTTTCTTGCCTAGCTACGTTGGCAAAATCCTCATTTAGCTCTGGCTAAACTCCGGTTTTACCGCCTTGCCAGACCAGAAAATGACGGCGACTTAATGTAACGATACTTTCCGTTTACTCCACTAACTAGTCTATTCCTACCACTTTGTGGGTTTGCACACTCAGCTTCCACTGGGGGTGAGCCAGGCAGTAATCTACAGTCAAGTTGATATTAATCGCCTGAGACGGACCGTCCATCGCTTGCAGATAAAAATTGTCAAAGTCCAGATCGGTAAAACAGGCTGGGTGCGCAGAAGGCTCTAGCTGTGGATAGACCAGTTTCAGCTCATGTCCACTGGTCTGTTTGAGCGGTGCGTTGGCTTTCGGACTCACGCATATCCAGTCGATCCCAGGGGGAACGGGAATGGTGCCGTTGGTTTCTACGGCAATTTCAAATCCAGCTCCATGCAGCGCATCAATTAAAGGTGTATTGAGCTGGAGCAATGGCTCGCCCCCCGTGCAAACAACGTAAGGCTGACCACCTCCTGGCCATAGACTTGATACCAATTCTGTTAACTCACTTATGGTGTATCGGCCGCCGTTTTGGCCGTCCGACCCGCGGAAGTCCGTATCACAAAACTTGCAGATGGCGTCGTGGCGATCCTCTTCCAAACCACTCCACAGATTACAACCGGAGAAGCGCAAAAACACAGCCGGCCTGCCCGCCTGGGCACCTTCTCCCTGCAAGGTATAGAACACCTCCTTGACCAAATAATATTTGCGTGGCATAGTATTAGGTTGCAGACCCTCAGTCTGCGACTTCTTCCCAATATTGCAATAACTGCTGAGCCCGCCTGGCGGTTGTATGCTCGGCTAATACGCGCTCTCTGGCCGCAGCGCCAACTCGCATTCTCACCTTGGGGTCCAGATGATAGAGTACATCCAACACTTCCTGGCAATTATCCACCACATAGCACTCTCGGTCTGCCTCCAGGAATTGATCGAGGCCAGTCCAGTGGTCTGTCAGAATGGGTACGCCGCACGCGGCCGCAACCAATAGGCGCTTTGACGGCGTGTAGCCCATTTCGCTGCGGTCATCGCGGCTGACCACCAGCGAACACTGCATACGGTTGTAAAAGTCTACCAGGTTGGTATCTGGCAGGTGCTCGACGAAGGTGAGGTTGTCAGGCTGGTTGGTTGCATCGAGCTCGTAGCCGTTTCCGACCAGAGCAAATCTCCGGTTTGGTGTTAGACGAGCGGGCTCCAGCAGCAAGCCATCCAGCTTCTTCATCCTACCCGGTTTATTTTGCCCGATAAAGCCCAGCTCGTATTCCTTTATGGCATCGGTTCTATAATAATAGTATGGATCGATGCTCTCGTAAAGTGGCCGGACACATCGGATCTTATACTCTGTTCCCAGCTGCTCTAAAACGGGACCTCCCGTAGTACTTAAAAACAGATCGAAACCCGGCAGAGTACGACAACTGACACACTCCAAATCATCGTTATCGTTGTTCAGAGACCGAAGCGTCTTACCCAGGTCCGTATCGTAGTAGACCTTCACGCCATTAGCCTCATTCGCAATCCAGTCTGATATTTCCGAAGAATGGGCAACATTACTACCGAGCATAACAATGTCTGCCGATTTTACCGCTTCCCGATAATCATTCTTGAGAGATTCTACATCCTCATAAGTCCAGACCTCGCAGTATGGCGTACGCAGCATATCGCGAGGCTTTTCCTGGTCGATGCCCTGGCGCTCCAAAAAGACCGTTCTATGGCCATGTTGGGCCAGTTCACCAACCAAACCACGGTAGAGCTCTGCCTGCGGGTTGCCGAAGGAAGACAATATCGAACGACCGATAATGACAAGATCTAGTGTAGACGAAAACAACATGAAGATGCGAAGATAGTGAGTCCGATTCAGCTCTAGGTTGCCAATCCGATTTTATGCCAGTATCGCAGCAAACCAGTGAGGCTCATTTCCGGCGGATTGGCAAGTTGATAGGCTAGCATTTCGCCTTCTGTCAAGCCTAATTCCGCAAATTCCAGGTTGATAAATTCGATGAAATCCGACATAATGGCATCGGGTTTAGCGCCCTGTTCGGCATGTGGCTTTACCCAGTTGGCATAAGCTTCCAGTCGATTTTGCAACTTGCGCAGGTGGTCACTCACCCCTTCAACCGGGCCATAGTGCGTCAGATAAAGGCGGCGTGGGTTCAATGTCTCCAATCGCTCGATACTCGTGTTCCAGGCACCTAAATCGATATCGGGTGGCGGACAAGGCGGCACAACCGGGCCATCTTGAATTTTGACTCCAGCTACATCACCAGCAAATATGTATTCTCCCAGCTGCCAGGCGATGTGGTGACTCGCATGACCGGGTGTAAAGTGCGCACGCATGGATATACCATCTACAGTAATCTCTTGTTCATCTGCCACCTCGATGACCTTATGCTCAGCTATGGGTTTCATATCTCCCCAGAGATATTCCATCTGTTCGCCATAAATACGAGTCGCAGAGCCGTAAAGACGCTCTGGGGAAATGAGGTGTGGTCGACCTACAGGATGTACGTAAATATCAGCTCCCTGCTCGGCCCACCACCAGGCAGCTCCTGCATGATCAAAGTGAATGTGGGTCAGAAAAACGGCCTTGATATCAGCGGGCTTGAGGTCGAGCTCGGCCAATTTACCGACCAGATTTTCTGTGACCGTCATTGGACCGCATTCTACGAGGACAGCTCCGTGATCGGTGGGTACACAAAAGGCGGCGATGGCTTCCTGAGCCCCTAGGAAATTAAGATCGAGGGTATGGATCATATGGTTAGTTTTAAAGCATCGAGCAGCTTGGTGGTCACTTGATGTCTGTCTTGTTCATCCTTTTTGGCAGGCAGAAACAAATCTACAATCTGCCCTTGATGCATAACGGCGATGCGATCAGCCCATTCGAGGGCCAAAGCCAGGTCGTGGGTAATATAAAGCAAGCTGAGACCATCTTCACGACATAATTGATGCAACAACTGCATCAATTTGTGGCGAAGTGGAGCATCAAGGGCTGAAGTGACCTCATCTGCAATGAGGACTTTGGGTTGCGTTGCCAGTGCGCGAGCTATAGCCACTCGCTGTCGCTGACCGCCACTAAGCTGGTTGGGTTTTCTGCTATAGTACTCACTGGGATCGAGGCCAACTCGCTCCAGCAATCGAGTGCTTTCGTTCTTCAGTTCGCTGGCCTGCCCATTGGGATTTAGGCGTCTAACGACCTCCTCAATTTGTTGGCCCACTTGCCGATTTGGAGTCAGGGAACTAAACGGATCCTGAAAGACCATGGGGATTTGCCCTAGTACAATATCCTGGTGCTCTGCTTGAGCATCTGCCCATTTGATCGATCCGTGATCAGCTTTCGATAGCCCTGAAATACACCTGGCCAGGCTACTCTTTCCGCAACCACTTTGACCGACTAAAGCCAGCATTTCACCTTGAACGAGCTGTAGACTCACACCATCGATGGCCTTTAGCCAGGCTAGGGGCCTACCCATCCAGTCGGTCTTCACGGAGTAAGACAAGGAAAGGTTTTCCATGTTTAGTAAGGCTCGGGACTTGTCGTCTAACTCATTGATTACCCAGCGTCTATTGTTGAATAAACGGGCATTGTGCTTGACCAGCCTTCGCCCGTATTCGGTTTCGGCCTGGTCTACAAGTCTGGATATTGGACCGCTCTCCAGGGTTTCACCAGATTTGAGCAAGATCGCTTCTTCGGCTATGTATCGCGCAGCAGCTAAATCGTGGGTGATGAACAGCAAAGCCATCTTTTCTTCTTCGCACAGGCGATGTAGCAGCTGCAATATCTCAGACTCGATGACGGTATCGAGAGCGGTAGTTGGCTCGTCGGCAATGAGTAATTTAGGATTGGCGAGCATCGCCATGGCGATTAATATGCGTTGGCGTTGACCACCACTCAATTCATGCGGAAAAGACGCCATGATGCGCTCGTGGTCGGGCAATTGCACCCGATGTAGCCACTCTCTTGCTGTAGTGGTCGCTTCTTCAAGTGGCAATCCCAGATACAGTCTGGCTGCCTCTATCAGTTGCTGTCCACAAAGTTGGGTGGGATTTAAGGCGGTGAGAGGCTCCTGAAAAATGAGCCCTATTTCCCGACCACGCAGTTTTCGCCACGCTTTTTCAGCATACTCAAGCAGATTGCCCGAGTGGCCATTCAGATAAATTTCACCCTGTGCTTTACAAGTCTTTGGGAGTAACCCAAGCAGGCTTAAGGCCGTAAGGCTTTTGCCAGAGCCCGATTCGCCGAGTAAAGCTATGCGTTCGCCTGGACTGACCACCAGCGAAAGTCTGCTCAAAACCTCCCGCTCCCCAAACGAAAGTGTCAGGTCTTTGACTTGCAATAGTGGCTGACTCATGAATCGGGATATTCAGGAGGTGCCATCAAGAATGCGTACTCCCCCTTTTCATAGTCAAGCTCACAGACAAACGACTGGCGACCATTGCTGATCATCATGTACGGCGCCTGTAGCGGATTATTGTAAGTAGAAGCTTGCTGAAAGGTCTGATCGCTCAGCTTTTGTTTGGGTGCCTTGCATTCCAGGAGCAGCCAAGGACGCATTCGGCGGTCAAAGACCAGGACATCAGTTCGCTTTTCCTGACTATCGACTTGAAGACCTCGCTCTACGGTAATTCGATTTCGGTTGTATTGCATGTCCTCAATAAAAAAATGAAGGAGCAACTGCCTGACAAACTCTTCGGGCTGAAGCACCAACCACTTTCGTCGCAGTAGACATTTGATCATACGCTGGTTGTTTTCCATCCTGACGGTCAGGCGGTCTACGAAGCGATCCAGGCGCAAATCGAGCGGTTCAGTCTTTGGCACTAAATTCATTTACGGCTTGGCGAAGGTCGGGAAACAAGTCGGAAAAACCAGCAGATAACTGGAGATCAAATTCCTCTATGGTCTGATCAAAATCGCGGAAATATTCCAGCTGCCTGATGCGCGGTTGCATGCGTTCGAAGACCTCTAATATCCCTGGTACGGTTCGGTAAACGTTCAGCCATCGGTCTGCTACCATCGCCCCAAATCGGCGCGATAGATGAGGGGGCATAATGGATAAGGCTGCTTTGATATTGGAATAAGTCTGTGCGGCAAAGTCGCCGTACTCTATGGTCAGCAAATTGTTCCAATCGCGGGCCAGGTAGTGATCGAAAAGCACATCTACGACCACCCCAGAGTATCTACCGTGCCGGGGTGAAAGGAGGCTTTGCAAATGTTTGACCGCAGCATGCTGATCCGTGACCAGATCAATATGCCGGTGCAGCATAATGCCCTGCCTAACGCCCTCTGGATAGGTTTCCGGTGGCCTTCCCTTAACAAAATCACCTAGTAGATTACCTATCTGAAGTTCGGGGTCGTGGGCAGATAGCACCAGGTGAGCAAGAAAGTTCATGATGGCAATATAAGGTTTCGTCCGACTTTGGATGACCAAGTAAAGACTACATAACAACAACAGCGGCTATCTTAGCTGCGTTATACGTTCGATTTAAAACCAACACCACCATTCCATGGACATTAAGATCGGTATTTTAGCGTGTTTATTCTTGTTTTCTGCGTGTCGTCAGCAGCCCGCTCTGGGGCCAAATGCCACCATTGATCTGCCAGATGCAGACAATAGTCCAGGTCTGATCGAGACTGGCCCTACCCCTACCACTGCCGAAACGGCCATACCGCAACCCGGTCAGGAAAACCGCCCTCAACAGCAATATCGCGCTGCGGAACCCGTCGTGTATGGAGAGGCCATCAGCCTGTCGCCTGAATACGCCGCTTCTGCTCCTGCCAATGTTCAAGCTTTGTCAGCCATTATGGGCCGCTGGCACAACGAAGTAGATATAGACGAGCATTTAGAATTGAGTCCCGATAGCTATTCTGTCTATTACGAAGGCGAGAAAGTAGTAGAAGAGCCTGCCGTTTTTCACACCAGCTGCCCAGGAGAATGTACGGGTGCCGGACCTGCGGATTATCCATGTTTTGTAGTATCTAGCGCTTATGGATCCGACTGTTTTGCCATTGTCCGGCTTACGCCCGATGAAATGGAATTGAGCCTATTGGGTCAGAGTACAGCCACCGTTTTATACAAGAGGCAGTAAGGATTGATGACAAATTAAAACCTTACGATACTACTTATCGGCACAACGGGTCCCTCCTTCCAGGGCAGCATAGCATTGATGAGTTTGACCTGCTCGAAGTTATCCAGGTCTTTGACGCGTATCATTAAGGGCTTAAGCTTGCCTGTATCTATCAGTTTTGCCCTGCGTGTGCCCCTCAGCATGGGCCAGGCGGGCGTAAACCAATAGCGCCCGTCGAAAAAAGCGACATTGGCATAACTCGTATCAGTTATGTACCCGTGCTGAGTGAATAGAACATCGTCGCAACCGTTTCGCTGGGCAAACAGATCAGAGATGTGCTTTCTATCGGCAAACTTCTGTTGGTAGCAAACCTCCTCTGCGGCGATGAGTCTAAGGCTATTGACTTTCTTTACAGAATATGGCTGGACACTAATTTGCTGATCATTAGGTTCGTACTCTATGCGCACCTTATACAGCCCCTGGTCGGGATAGCCGTGCTCGTCAAGAATAGAGCGGAGCTTGGGCGTAGAATTGCGTGGGTAGAACTTGCGCCACGACCGATCTACCCTTCGCTGATGATAATCCAGCAAGGGAAATTCACCGTCTACAAGGCGGATGGACTCGAGAAGACGAGGGTTAGACACAAGCAAGTAAGATTGGTATGCGTGGTTTCGGACACGTGAGGGGAATCGAACCACCCAATGATCTCTTTTCGCCTTAAATGTAGAAAAAGCGAATGAGAGTTTTTGGCCTTTTTCTTATTAAATGGTCTTCATTCGACGGGGAATGCGCACTTTGGCACACAATTCGGCATATTCATCTTTCCACTTGGATCGGGCGGTAATTCCTCCTCCTGCCCAGAAGAAGTGTTTTTCTGGAGCGAGCTCCTCGATAAACCGAATCAAGACACAACTATCCAGGGTGCGGCCGTCAAAATAGCCACCGACGCCACAATAGTAGCCTCTTGCCCCTCGCTCTGCTCTGGAAATGATATCAAGTGTAGCCGGCTTGGGCGCACCCGACACAGAGCCTGCGGGTAATAAGCCGGCGAGCAACTGTCCGAGTTTGGGCCGCCAATCTTTTCCCAACTGACCACTGATCTCGCTACTGGTTTGTAGCAGCGCACCTTCCGGACTCTCCAGGCGGTCTATATAGCGGTATCGATCTACCCGCACCCGCTTGGCCACACGGCTCAAATCGTTGCGAATCAGATCTACGATAGTAGCGTGCTCGGCTATCTCCTTGTGATTAGCTAGGAGGACATCGGCCGCTCCGGGTTCATCGAGGGCTGTACCCTTCATCGGGTTGGAAGATATTCGGCCTTGCTCATCAATGCGCACAAAGGTTTCCGGCGAAAAGCAAGCGAGATGATCTTTGCACCAAATGCGGTAGGCCGCCCGCGAAGCCGAATAAACCGTGTATAGGTCGGCACTCAATTCGATGGGTACAGGAAAAGTGAGGTTAGTCAAAAAACTATCTCCCCGCATAAGACCCGCCAGTACCATATCGTAGGCTTTCCGATAGTCGGCAGGATCGGGAAAGTGTGCTTTTCTGATCAGCTCTATCTCTACATCAGGTGGAATAGATAAGTCGTTTCCTCTACCGTGAAAGTTGAATTGAATGGTGCGGGCGTCGAGCTCATCGGTTCGCCAGATTTTAGCTTCCGTCGATTCAAAATTGATGAGAAACAAGCAAGGCGTTTTCGCTTGGCCAAGCTCATTCAGACGGGCAATCCAGTCCGTTGTCTCGTGATCGGCCAATTGCTTATTCATGATGCCTGGCCTTATTCATCCAATGAGTTACCTCGTCTACGGCAGCTTTTCTGGCCGCATCCATGATCTTCTTCTCTGGGGGGATCAACCTTCTGTATCTGCGCACGGCCCGCCAGCGCCAAACTCGCTCCCAGCTTTGAATCGCCCAGCGGCAACCATATATACTCGCGCCGATGTAGGCTAATACCAGGAGAGCCGAGACTAAGGATCCTCCACTCCAGGCAGTGATTCCTGCAAAACCAAGCCATAGTGGGACATATAGCATACTACCCACCGATACGACCCCAAATCGAACCGGCGAGTAAAACTCTACAGCCTTGATAAAGGATGCAGCGATCCATTCTGCCAATAACCATATTGGCAACCAAAACAGCAAGATGGGAAT
This sequence comes from Bacteroidota bacterium, assembly GCA_039817625.1. GTDB lineage: Bacteria > Bacteroidota > Bacteroidia > Chitinophagales > Saprospiraceae > Neolewinella. The sequence continues at coordinate 4,207 of JBCBVN010000047.1, read as the reverse complement.
GGCCAGAAAGGCTTGTAAAAAATCCCAGGCGCCCAGTTTGTAATCGCGATTAAAGACCCCTGCCACAGCTGCATCTTCCAGACCGTACTGGTGCAGTCGATTGAAGTAATAATGAATTTTGCCTTCTGCCAGCCAATGTCCGGAAGATGGTTTCGTTTCACCACTTCTGTCTTCAGCAGTGGTATTGGGGTCGGGGCTTTGGGGAAGGATTCCGACCAGCGGAAGTCCAATCCCCAAAGCTCTGATGCGCGCTAATTGCTCACCGTCATGACCAATGCCGTATTTAATTTGCTCGCGATGGTTGGAGCGATCTAACTCGAATACGGCTTCGGCCAGCCCGTCTTGCTCGATACTTGGCACCTGCACCACCAGCTTGGAGAGCTCCTCGCGTAGGGCGTTGGTTAAATTGGCCACGCCTTGATTGGCATTCTCCTCATAGGTCTCATAGTAATCTCTGGCCGACATGGCAGTCCCAAACTCTATCATGACCTGACCGCGTATCCGCTCTGCCTTGTTGAAGTGGACGCCGACGGGGATAATCGGTACGTCCTTCAGGCTGGGGTCCCGCTTCAATGCGCCTAGCGCGATACGCCCTGTGCCTTTGCGCAGTGGCCGCAAACGCTTTTCGTGTATGGTGCTGCCCTCTGCCAATATCATGATGGCTCCACCCTTGGAGAGGCGGTCATAACAAGCATCGAAAGTGGAAAAGTTGTCCTTCAAACGTCCGTAGCCACCGTCTTTCAGGCGGAATACCGGCAATATATTGACCGAGCCAAGCAAAAATTTGAAAAACCCGGTCGTGAATAGGTCGCCCCGAGCCAGAAAGTACAACAGGCGCGGCTGAAAACAGGCCAGTAAGCAGGGCTCTATAAAAGCCGTTGGGTGGTTGCTGGCAAATATGACCGGACCGCGTGCAGGGATATGCTCCAACCCGCTAATGTCTAGGTGTCGGTAATAATAGCGCAGCACATATCGGGCAATCGGGCGAGCCAGTCGGTAAAACATGGTCAATTTTGCGCGGCCAAGTTAATACCTTTAGGCCGGTGTCTACTATGATCGTCATCGGCGGCCCCACGGCCAGTGGTAAAACCAGTCTCGCCATTGCCCTGGCCCAACAGCTCGGTACGGAGATCATCAGCGTCGATTCTCGGCAGTTTTATACCGAAATGCGCATTGGCAACGCCCGACCCAGCGAAGAGGAACTAGCTGCCGTCAAGCACCATTTTATAGCCGATCGATCGATACACAACCCACTCAGTGCCGGCCAATTTGGGGAAGAAGCCAGCACTTTAGCCGAGCAGCTGTTCAAGCAGTACGACTACCTCGTCTGCGTAGGGGGCAGCGGACTATTCATCAATGCCCTATGCGAAGGTCTCGACCAATTTCCAGTGGTTACCGATACAGCCAGGGAGCGGGTGTTGAAGATTTGGACTTCCGCAGGTCGGTCTGGTCTCCAGGAGGCGCTGGCTGAGCTCGACCCCAATTATTACGCTCAGGTAGACCAGCAGAATCCCAGAAGACTCATGCGTGCACTGGAGGTTTGCTACAGCGCGAATGCTCCCTATTCCAGCTTTTTAGGCCAAAAGCCCGGTCGACCCTGGAAAAACATATTCTTGCGCACCCACCCAGAGCGGTCCCAATTATACGAACGCATCAACCTGCGTGTTGACCACATGATCGAACAAGGCCTCGAAGCTGAAGCCAAGGGTCTGCAAGCGCACCAGCAGCTACCGGTCATGAATACCGTCGGCTATCAGGAGTGGTGGCCCTACTTCCGGGGCGAATACGACAAAGCACAAGCGATATCACTTATCCAGAGAAACAGCCGGCGATACGCTAAGCGCCAAGTCACCTGGTTTGGCCGAGGAAACAAGTATCAGGTGGTGAGCCATGTGGAGGAGTGCCTAAGGGAAATTGAAGCTGTTGAAGAATAGGGAAGCACATGGCCCTCATCCCCCTGCCCCTTCCCCACACAACCTTAATTATAACCTACCTGTTTTCCTGGCATCCAATCCATCTATCGTCATGGTCGAAGTCAAATCCCAACCCCAGCCAGAAATCAGTGTGAGCGAAGCCAGCTATATGCCCATGATGCAATTCATTGAGCATATGGCGACTATGGAAGATGCCAACCCCTACCCTTCTACCTTCAGCTTCCAGCCTTTTCTAGAAAAAATAAAGGAACACAACAGTCAGTTAACAAGCAGTACGCAAGGAGTCGCCAGCTCGGTCATAGAGATGGCCGAAGCGACCTTGACAGGGCTAGTAGATCCGTCAAATCTGGAAGATGCCGAAGACCGAGAGCAGGTGGTCAATTTGCTGTTTCCGTCTCTGTTTTTTGAAGGCCAGCTGGGGTTTGTGGTTAAGCCATTCGACAAAGGTTTCTTTTATATAACTCCTGCACTACAGGAGCTTTTTAACTCAGAAGAATGGGCGATAAAGATGGCCGGATCACTGCCAGAAGGCAAAATGGGCAGCCCAATCACCGAAGCCGGAAAACACATCCTGAATACGCTACATGGTCAGTCTATTACCTTAAACACGAATCAGATCATGTCTTTCAAAAGCCTGAAAACCGGCTTGAGTAAGCATTATAAGATGGACTTGATCTTCGACTACGTAAATGTAAATCCCAAAAAAAAGGTAAAAGCCCTCAGCGATGATCGGATCTTCGAATTGCTCAATCGCTGGGAAGATGAATCGTACTGGTTAAAACAGTTTAGTCCAAAAGATTATGCCTTCGAAGGATTCGTGATCGGTTTCTTCCAGGATGTGACGGAGACTCAGGTTCTCTCGCGCATGAAAGAACTGATGGTTAACGAGAGCGACGTAGAGCTGGTAGATTCCACCACGCTTCGAAATCAGCTGAGTCATTTGATCCGATCTTTTCTGGATATGCCAGACGTTGTGTTTGGCAACTTGCTCAACCGGGAGTTCAAGTATGGTCACTTGTACTCCTGGAGCATTCTGGGCGATTTAGATACCATTTCTAAGTTCAATCAAGGTGATTTTTGCAATTGTGGCTCCTATGGCAAAGCCTTCAATGATCGCCAGCAGATCATCATAGGTGACCTGCAAGCGCTTGAAAACCCGAGCGTAGTAGAAACCAAGCTCATTGAGCAAGGATACAGAAGCTTGCTGCTATCGCCCCAAAAGGACCACAACGACGAGATTGTAGGTATTATGGAGCTCACCTCCAAGCAGCCTTATCGCTTCAACCAGCAAATGCTGGATAGACTCAGCGAGGTCATTTCCCTATTCTCTCTCGGGACCAACCGCTGGATCAATGGTATGGACACCAACGTAAATTTCTTCATCCAGAAGCAATTTACCTATATCCACCCGAGTGTAGAATGGAAGTTTCAGGAGGTTAGCCAGAAATACCTCTTCCATGCCTTGGAGAATGGTGAAGCTCCGTCCCTCGATCCCATCGTCTTCAAGAATGTATACCCCATGTATGGGCAGGCCGACATTGTTGGCTCATCCAAGATCAGGAATCGATCCATAGAGCAGGACATGCTCGACAATCTGGAGCGCGTCAATGTAGTTTTGAAGGCTTTCCGGGAATTGCTGGACTTCCAGCTGCTGGATATTTATATCTCCAAGACCGAATCCTGCATTGCTCGTATCCAGGAAGGTGGATTTATCTCCAGTGATGAATCTCAGATCGTAGATCTGCTGGTCTCGGAAATTCACCCGCTTCTTCAGGAATTGGCCGACAAGTATGCATTCCTACCTGCGGAAGCCCTAAAAGAATATCAGGACTATCTCGATCCTAAACTCGGTATTGTATATCGACAGCGGAAGGATTATGAAGACAGTGTGCAAGGCATCAATGCGATCATCGGTAGCTACATAGATGAGGAGGTGGCCAAGAAGCAGGAGATTCTCCCCCACTTCTTCGAAAAGTACATCACCGATGGGGTCGAATACAATATGTACCTCGGCGAAACTCTACTGCCTGACGGTCAGTTCAGCGATTTTTTCCTCAAAGATTTTCGCTTGTGGCAGCTCATGCTTATGTGTGAGGTGACCCGACTGGTCAAAGACCACAAGGACGACTTGCCTGTGCCACTTACAACCGCTCAGCTCATTTTTGTCTACAACAACTCCCTGAGCATTCGCTTCAATATGGATGAGAAGCAATTTGATGTAGACGGAGCCTACAATGTGCGCTACGAGATCCTGAAAAAGCGGATTGACAAAG
>JBCBVN010000046.1:0-18516 GCA_039817625.1 Bacteroidota bacterium | reverse complement strand
AGTAAATTTTTCAAAACAATTGCGGTAAATAAAGCGATAAATAAAAACTCCATGAAACTCGCAGCCGTTCAATAAATTTTCCTAAAGCTCCATCCTTCATTTCCATACCGCCCTCGAAAACCGATTAGTTGCTTTTCTTCATTAAATTCTAAATAGCAGAACATTCCATATGCTCCAATGAACTTATTTTCTCCAACTGGTATCACTAATGATTTAACACCGTTGTTTTTAAAAATAAGATGATTTTCAGCCTCGTAAATGCTACTTTCTCCAAAATCTCCCAGGTAGTCTCCAACTAGATCTTCCGGAACCACATAATCGTAAGGCAAGACCTGGACATTGTTCTTATTCACCCCTTCTTCTGCCAGTTGTTCAGATATCGAATCATAGCAACGATAGGCTTCCGTACAAAATTTAAGAATCCTTGGATATTGATTCTCCAGGGCTGAATTAAAATAATCGTAGACCACATTCTTGTAGTAAGAACTCTCCATATAAAACTCCATTTGTTCATCAGGCAGCTCTCTATCCCTGAAATATTTATCAGAAAACCAGTCAGTATTTGAAATCTCCCAATCCCAATGTCTAAGCACGATTCTTTGTGTTTCAGAATCTGCATTTTCAACCCAACTCTTCCTAGATACATATATGTCATTCAACTGAATGAGAATCGAATCATATTTTACAGGAATATTTTCCGACTCCGCTATGAGAGCCTTAAAGGCGTTGTCCTGAATATTGAAAATTTCATATTGATTGACCAGATTAACCAGATCTCGATTTTTCCTAATATCTTCTGAAGAGGTATACAGGTCATTCATCACCAGATGGATCAAAGAATCCTTTGACATTAGTTCTTCTAAAATACCGATTCCAGAATCTAAATTCGTCTTTAGTTCGGCCTGAACTTGAAGTAAAATATTTTGAATCTTAGCTCGGCTTTTAGATCGCTCATTTGCATTGTTGATCGCCAAAGCAATCAATACACCAATGACGACTAACACGACCTCCCCTGTTAAGTAGAAGAAGTACTTAGCCAACCGACCTTCTCCAAGAAGTTTCTTTCTTATTTTCCTGAATACTCTAATCAAAGCAGATGCCCAAATTAGACATAAATTTCCTTTTGCATCTGCACTGCTACTCCAACATAGGAGGCCATTAGCTTACCAGCTCTTCAATTGCCCTTTTGGCCGATCGCGCAGCGGCGTGCACACTACTCCAATCATCACCAGTAGTGTACGCATCTCCGGCAAAATACAACTTGCCACTAATGGATTCACCAAGCTTCCGTAGACGTCTCCAATCTTCATTGTCATATATATAAGCACCATTGGCGAATGGTTCTTCATTCCAATTCTGAAAAATGTGCTTCACATAGCTAGAAGATGCCTGTCCGTCGAAAATATCATCTAATTCGGCCAGCACATAGTCAATCAATTGAGCGTCCGACAACTGCACATATGGTAAAGTACCAGTCCCTACGGCAAATAGTCCCAGTATATTCTGATTGGTATTTTGGCCATAAGCGGCATCATAGTACAACTTCTGTCCTGCCGATTCTGGCTGGATATCGAAAGCGACAAAGGTGGGATAAAATTTTTGAGAAAACTCTATGAAGGCCTTGCAGCCATCCCAAACGGTCACGTTAGTAATCGCATCTCGCTTGTCAGCTGGCAACTCAGGTGTAAAAGTGATGGCCCCATTCTGAAGAATCTTGACTGGTACCGCTACTATCACTCGATCAGCGACAAACTCTTGATCGGCGGTCCTAACCCGGATTTGATCGCTAGAGTAATCTATGGAATCAATTATGGTATTGTAGGTGATCTTGGACCGGACTGAAGGAACTACATATTCTTCATAAAAATCAAACCAACTGGAGCCGATGAATTTTTGATCGATGGTGAACCCAACATCTTCTACTGAAATTTGCTGGCCTTCGAAAAGCCCATAATCCAGTTCTAAATCGTAGGGCGTAGTTTCCACATTAATCTGAACAGAAGGGTCGTTCACGATCTCGCTCAACACGCCCTTTTCTACATGCAGCCATTCACCCCCAAGGGAAATGGGAAAATCGGCGAAATCTCTGGTGGTTCTCATTCTTCCCCCGTAGACAGAAGAGGCCTCCAAAATCTCAAATTCAATTCCTCTTTGATTTAGGAGATATCCGGCTGTTAGTCCGCCGGCACCAGCCCCAATGATGATGACTTTCCCGACATCGCTTGTGGAAGGGCCTTCTTCATTATTACAAGAGGTCAAGGTAGACTGAAAGGGTATTCCCACGCCCAGAATACCACACATTTTTAGAAAATCTTTTCTGTTCATCTGATTAAATTATTTTGTTGATAGGAATTGAAAGTTATAAGTCTCCAAAGTCATCTAAAGTCGTCGTTACGTAATCATATAGAGGTGTGTAGTGGTCTCCTCCCGAATATTCATAGCGTGTTGATCTTGCATTGACCGATTGAAATTGTTCATGTGCATGACACACCTCATGTTGTATCCGTGTTATCGTTTTCATTTAACCTTGAATGAGACATGGCAAAAGTATATCCAGCTCTAGGTCGACGAGTACGAGAACTCCCAATTTGAGGGTATTCGGACCTATTTAATGTTTTCAGTCTTTAACCATGAAGCCTCTTGAACACGGACGGCGTGTGGCCCGTAAACTTCTTAAAGACGGAATTGAAGGTAGACTTCGATTTGAATCCACTTTCAAGAGCTACCCCCATGATGGTATAATTGTGATAGCTATCGTCTACCAACTTATCCTTCACTGCCTCCACACGATACGTATTGATAAACTCGAAGAAGTTCTTCCCCTCCTTTTCATTTATGATTTGGGAAAGGTATCCGCTGCTAATCTTCAGGCGCTCAGATAGACGATCAAGGGTCAGCTCAGGGTCCTCAAAGAGTCTTTCTTCTCCTAGTAGATCCATTAGATCCTGGTGATAGGCATCGGTCTTGGAAGACAACTTGTTGCTTTGCTTAACTATCTTATCACCAGTATCCGAAAATGGTACAATCTGAAACCAGCTGTACTTTAGTATAATGGAGTAGCCCAACCAAAAGAGCATGACGACTAAGCCAGCGGTGACTATCGTAAATGTGACCTCACAAGCTTCCCAATAACCTAAAACATACTGTACGAAGCTGGTGATCCAGAAAACCATGATGAATAAAACCAGCAGCAGGAAAGTCCGCAACCAGCCCAAACTTTTACCGCTGGTCGTTGAATAATTGTCGTACAACTTTCTTTGATATCGGACGACCTTGAGAAAGGCTCTGGGTAGATAGATTAGAGCAGCAAGGACACTCAGCAACCAGCCTAAAACCGAGAGAACGTATTCACAAATTATGATTTCTTCAGGATCATCTATAAAGATATTCACTGGAATAAACGATACGTCTAAGAGCAACTCTAAGCCGATCAGCACGAAGCCTACTTTCTCAAAAGTAGATATTTGAAGATTGGGTTGGACCAGAAATCTGACAAAGAAGTACAGGCCAATTGGAATCACCGATCTGACATAAACAGGAAAATACTCTATCCAAATGGGCAGTTCATCCTCCAGATCAAACCAATAGATAAATTCATAAGCAAGAATGACACAGATGCCCAGTATGGCGAGGGCCAGAAACTTATTTGACTTTGACCTTAGTCTATCATTGAATAAAAATATGCAGGCCAATAATACACCATGGACGACCGACATCAAGATTACACCAGAAACAAAGTCCACATTCAATTGCTCATACAACCACATTGCTTTGTCAGTTAAACCGGTGTTTGCTGCTTTAGATACCCATAAAGGTATATACTAAGCTTACAAACCACACTCCTCAATCTCTTCTGCCAAAACCAAATACCTTTCCAATAGGTCGTTGCCCATCCTATGATTCAATTGAAAGGTCGCAATGAACTCCTCTTTATCTCTAAGGATTTTATAGTCAAGAAACTTAGTCTGAACGTTTGTATACAATTCTTGAAAACCGTAAACGGAAAGTATACTTTTCAGACAATCGTATCCGTATTCATTCATGTTCGTGGAGAGCTGAGCGGTTCTCCAGGCTATATCATTCAGTTCACCATATTCTAACGCATAGTCAATATCTAATTCGTATTCGTATGCACCTCCTGCTTTGCTGACTGAATCTACAACTACAAATTGATCTCCATAGATCTTCTTCAGCGTGGTCATTTTCTCAGGAGAGCAACGTATAACATTGGCCACATTGGCACTCAAGGTTGATATTTCACTATAAAATTCACTGGCTGGCCTATTGGCGTCAATTACTTCGGTGAGCTCATCTATGTTGAGCTTTATTTCCTCGCGTATTTGATCGACAGATAATTTTGTTTGGTTCTTGATCTTTCTATTTGATGCCCAATTATTCAGATTGATGGCCAATAGGATACCCACCACCAGAAGGACTAATTCCGTGAGGATATATCTCCAGTTTATCGTCGAGCTTCTCTTGGTCTTCTCTTGCATACTGGTCCTTATACAGCAAAGGATCTACTCCCTCAAAATCTTTTCCATTTTTCGGCCTTTGGCCAATTCGTCTACGAGCTTATCCAGGTAGCGGGCTTTCTGAGTAAGCGGATTGTCGATCTCTTCCACCCGGTAGCCGCATATAACTCCTTTAATCAGGTGTGCATTAGGATTCAGCTTGGCTTCTTCGAAGAAAGTCTGAAAAGTCGCTTTTCGGTCCATTAGGTCATCGAGCTTATCGTCGTCAAAGCCTGTCAGCCAGTGTATTACTTTGTGCAGTTCATCCTTTGTCCTACCCTTCTTTTCCACCTTACTGACATAGTGGGGGTAGACAGACCCAAAGGTCATATTGGCTATTCTTTCGTTGTGCTTAGCGGTAGTTTTCATATTGCTTAATCATTTACACCTGCGGAATAGTAATAAATTATCACACCTAAATATACGGTCGCCAGCGTAGTTGCATCTGCTATTTCCTCCTTTCCATACTACCTTTGCTGCCTAATTTATGTCAAACGACACCATCATCGCTCCCGCTACGCCTCCTGGCACAGCTGCCCTCCATCTCATCAGATTGAGTGGTGGAGAAGCACTGGCATTACTAGCTGCTCATTTTGATGGTACTGACCCGCGGAAGTCCAAAACACACAAACTCTTGTACGGGACCATACGCGATGCCCAGCAGCAAATCGTGGATGAGGTAGTCGCAGGTGTATTTCGTGGCCCAAGATCGTACACCGGAGAGGATGTGGTAGAAATCAGTTGCCACGGCAGTCCATTTATCAGTGAGGCGATTGTGCGCTTGTTCATCGATGCCGGTGCGCGCCTGGCTGAACCTGGCGAGTTCAGTATGCGTGCTTTTTTGAATGGGAAGATGGACCTAAGCCAGACAGAGGCCGTAGCCGACCTGATCGCTAGTCAGAGTGCTGCCGCCCATCGGTTGGCTATGCGGCAGTTGCGAGGCGGGGTCTCTGATGCTATCGGAGCGCTGCGAGAAGAACTCATCAACTTTGCCAGCCTGATCGAGCTGGAGCTGGATTTTGGCGAGGAAGACGTCGAATTTGCCGACCGAACCCAACTCCGGGAGCTGGTGCGGAAAATACGGGGACGAATACAAGATCTGAGCGATTCGTTCAGATTGGGAAATGCACTAAAGAACGGTATCCCAACGGTAATAGCTGGCCGACCTAATGCCGGAAAGAGTACGCTCCTCAATGCACTACTGCAAGAAGATCGTGCCATTGTGAGCGAAGTGGCGGGCACCACCCGAGACACGATAGAGGAGGTCATACAAATCGAGGGGGTAGCTTTTCGCCTGATCGATACGGCGGGCCTTCGACAAACAACTGATCAGGTGGAAGCCATAGGTGTGGAGCGCACCCTGGCCAAAGTGCGTGACAGCCAGCTGCTGGTGTATGTATTTGATGTAATCGAAACTCAGCCAGAGGACCTGGTCAGGGAGCTTAACGAACTATATCAATCCGACACGGAGCTGTTGGTCGTTGCCAATAAAATGGACCTTAACCCATATACCAGTTACGATCACTACTTCAGCCAAGTCGATCATTTAAGTTGGGAGATATCTGAAGAGCGCTGGATACCCATGGTGGCCCGCAATGCACAAAACCTGGATTTGCTGCGCGATCGGCTCTACCAATTTGGTGTCGGCCAGGATTGGCGGGGTGACAATCTCATCCTCACCAATGCTCGTCACTATGCAGCTCTGCAAGCTGCCGATCAAGACCTGCAAGCTGTTGAAACCGGACTGGCTAATGGAATTACGTCTGATTTTGTGGCCATGGACATACGCGCATCCCTCCGCCATTTGGGCGAGATAGCGGGCGAAGTGAGTACAGACGATCTATTGGGAAATATATTTTCTAATTTTTGCATCGGGAAGTAGAAAAATCATGAAAACTCACCACCTCAAAGTCACACGTACCGCCCACTTCTATACCCTTGGCGAGGCAACGGATAAGACAAAGCGCATGTGGTTCGCTTGCCACGGGTATGGTCAATTGGCGAGTAATTTCATTCAAAAGTTTGACCGGGTAGCCGGAGAGGAGGACTTTGTCGTAGCGCCCGAAGGCCTGAATCGTTTCTACTGGGGAGGAGTAGCAGGCAAACCCGCTGCCAACTGGATGACTTCCAAAGACCGGCTGGATGAGATTGCCGACTACTCGGCTATGCTGTCGACCATATTCGAGCAGCAAAAAGCGCTGCTGGCAGACGATGTTCAGGTCATTTTATTTGGCTTTAGCCAGGGTAGCTCAACGGTCATTCGCTGGATGCTCAGGGCCCAACCATCCTTCGACCATTTATGGATTTGGGGTGGACAGATTCCCGAAGACGTGAGCTATGATGACGTAAGAGCGGAGTGGAACACTAGAAAGATACACGCCTTTCACGGCACGGAGGATCCTTTTGTCACGCCAGATAGGCATCAATTGCTCAAGCAGTATATCGCTGAGTCGGGTCTGAATATTGAAGAGCACATCTATGAGGGAGACCACCGAGTGATCAGAGAGGTGCTGGATGGATACCGGAAAAGACTGCTTTGAGGTATGCAGTATATTTTAGGCCTCTTTACACATCTACCCTGATCAGATCTGCGATTCTTTCTACACGCTTCTGGATCTGCTCGCGGTCCAACTCCTTGAGTTTGCGGGTTCCGAAGTCTTCCACAACAAAACTAGCCATGGCTGAGCCATGGATGAGTGCCCGCTTGAGGTTGTCGAAGCTCAAATCTGGGGCAGCAGCCAGGTAGCCCATCAGCCCGCCAGCGAACGTATCGCCCGCACCTGTAGGGTCTACTACTTTGGGCAGTAGTAATGCAGGCGCTGAAAAGACGCGATCTCCCTGGAAAAGGAGTGCGCCATGCTCTCCCTTTTTGATCACCAGGATTTCTGGCCCCATTTCCACGATTTTGGCCGCGGCCTTTACCAGACTCAATTCCCCACTCAGTTGTCGGGCTTCTTCATCGTTGATGATGAGGATATCAATTCGCTTCAGAACCTGCAGGAGCTCATCCAATGCATTATCCATCCAGAAGTTCATCGTATCCAGTGCAATGAGCTTGGGCTTTTCCGTCATTTGGTCGATGACCTGGCTTTGGATTGCCGGCGTTAGATTGCCTAGCATCACAAAATCGGTAGTTTGGAAGTTTTCCGGCAGCTTGGGATCAAACTCAGCAAGTACGTTGAGCTGTGTATCCAGTGTATCGCGGCCTATCATGTCATCGTGATACCTGCCTGCCCAAAAAAATGATTTCTGCCCTTCTTTAGTCTCTACTCCACCCAAATCGGCACCACGCTTTCTCAGGTAATTCATCTCTTCCTCAGGAAAATCATCGCCAATAACTGATACTATCTGTACCGGACGAGTATAATATGAAGCCGCTAATGCGATATAAGTACAAGAGCCCCCAACGATCATATCTGCCCGCCCATAAGGCGTTTCAATGTCATCAAAAGCGAGGGTTCCTACTGCCAATAAGCTCATGAAATAATTTTTTAGACCGCAAAGATTGTAAATTTTAACTAGACCCCTTACTTTTGCGGTCGCTTCGGGAAAAAGGTAAAAAAGTTTATCTCTTGAAGTTGAATTGCCTCAATAGCTCAGCTGGTTAGAGCGGCGGACTGTTAATCCGTAGGTCCAAGGTTCAAGTCCTTGTTGAGGCGCTTTCGGGCGGTTAGCTCAGTTGGTTTAGAGCATCTCGTTTACACCGAGAGGGTCGGGGGTTCGAGTCCCTCACTGCCCACATCCCGATCGAAGCCGTTTCTTCTCTGGAAGGAACGGCTTTTCTTTTTTGGCCTACTAATACCTCAGATAAAAGGGCACCAACTGCATGGCTATAAAAATGCCCAGTAGCAGTAAGTGAAAACTCTCGGCTCTCGAGCGCTCCAATGATGTAAACAAGAGGCCCAGCAGCATGCCCAGTGGTAAGACAAAGATTTGGAAACTGGCCGCACTGATACTGGATTGAAACAACAGACTTAAACTGGCAAAGAGCAATAAGGAATACAGCACCTGAATTTTGTATCGGCCATCTGTTTGCAACTTAGCTGCCATACCGCTCCTCGATACCAGTACCCAAACCAGGCACAAACCAAGTACGGTTAAACCGACGTAGGTCCAATATCCTTCAGATGGACTAAGTGAAGGTCGTCCGACTCCGTTCCAAAGTTTGGCCCAAAAGAGTTCTTCTGCATCAAAAAGATAGTCTCTACAGAATAGTAGAAAGATGGGAGCTAACCAACCACTGAGTAATTGAAGTATACGCCGAAGATCCAGGGGGTGCAAAATAGGCAGCGCAAAAGCCATGGCCAACACGAAAATGATGTAGTAAGTATTCACCAAAAAAGCGATTCCCAACCACCAACCCGCCCAAAACAGAGGAACGACCGCTCGTTGATGTTTGTACAAACTCAAAAAGGGAAAGCAAGCCAGTAACAGAAAGAAGTTGGCAAATTGCGTGCTATGCGGAGGAAGAAAAGCCGCTACATAGGAACTAACCAAAATGTAAAACAAGCCCGGGAACTGAGTATCACTCACCCCCAGGTTATCTCTCATACTGAGCCGGTTGATCACCATTCCGCATGCAAACAAGAGCATAACTGGAACTACAAGCATCCATGGTGAAGACCACAACTCCCAGTTGGCCAACCATTTTCCGAAGACCGAAGCTCCTGGATCATTGACCAACAAGCCCAGATCCGCACTCCAAATCGCAGGAATATGCAAGGCTATAGCGTAAAAGACCAATAGCAAACTGGCTGAAAATTGATTGGATCTGAAAGGAGAAAGCAGCATCTGGCTCAAAAAAATTAAATTTTTTTCGGTCTGACCGCCAGAAATGAAAAATTCTTGCGTCTTAAGGGTAGAAACGGCTCGGAATAGGCGCCTATTGATTCCGTCTATCCACCCTAGTAAAACCACCTATCCCTCGCGCTAAAGCCCAGGTCAACCCTAGATCACCCGAAACCGACACCTAAGCCCACGAATTATAATCCCCTCCTAAAGTCCATAACATAAATATACCCATACTTCACTCTAGGAAATAACGCCCAAAAGCCCTATTGCTAGTCATATTGTTTGCCCGTCCTCTTGCAGAGCGACGGGCTTTTTTGACTGTATGGCCTCCACTTGCTTAATCACATCCCTTGCATGTCCAACCACTCTCTGGTCTGCCTGAGACCTTTCCGGCATATAACGGGCTTGTTCGCATAGGCTCAGCAAGTCGACATACTGTTGAGCTGTGACCTCATCTACATTTTCCTCGAATAGCAATTGCGCTATTTTAGCTTTGCTCAGCTCAAACAGGGGCTTGTCAAAGCGATCCTTTAAGTATTGCAGCAAGGTCTGCTCGACCACTGCGTACTGATCATCCGTACCTTGATTTCGGGCCTTACGCAGCTGCTTATATGCTCTTCTGGCTGCCTTACTCTGAGCACGCTCAACCGGATCGAGTTGATCCGCTCTGATTTCCATCCAGCGTTTGACGCCAAAACCACCCACTATAAAGAGGGGTAAAGCAAACAAAATCCAGTAGAGAGGTTGTCGAACCGGAGATGAACTCGGCCTATACAAACGAGGATTTGCAACAGAGGGCACTAAAGTCAGTGTGGTTGTTGTGTCCAACAAGGTCGTATCGTAAGTAGGCCGACCCTGGCCCTCACCAACTTGCACCACAAAATTTTCCTCGACCAGATCAACGTAAGCAGCGGTATCGGGCTTAAAGACAATCAATGTAGGGTCTAGTGTCAATCGACCGGTCTTGCGCGGTACCAATTGATAGTCGATGACTTTTCGCCCAAAGTATCCGGTTGGACTGTCCGTCATTTCCTCTACTTGTATACTTGGCGGATAGATCTCCCAATCTTCGGGGTCTGCGGGGAAAATTTCCCGGACCCTATAAATATCACCATCGCCAAGGATGGTCAGCCGGAGACTGAGGGCATCATCTGTACTTAAAGTATCTCTGTTGACCGAAGCACTCACTCGAAATTCTCCTATCCCTCCGCTAAAATCAGCCGGTGGTGGCGGTAGTTCGCTGACCTCAATGCTTATACTATCGGAGATCAACCGAATAAAATCTGTGTAGGGCTGCCTAAACCCTGCAGCAGTAGCTCTGAAGCTCTGCACGCTCATGTTGTACTCAAAAGATTCGATCATCAATTGGCCCGATCGAACTGGGTATAAAGCAAAACTTTCTACCGTTTGCGCCAGGTAGGTCTTCCCGTTTTCGGTTACCGTCTGAGTGCGGTTATCGAAGTTACCCCGAGGTTTACTTATGAAACCATCCATACTTGGCCGTCCAAGCTGGTTGAGTCCTTTTCGATTGACCGTTGTATACAGCCTCAAGTCAGCAATGATCTGTTGACCAACAACGGCTCGGGTACGGTCTATTTCCAGGCGCAAAAAATTAGAAGGCGCCACAGCGTCTACTGTAGTGCCCGCAGGTAAAACCTCCACTCGCCTGGAATTGGTGTAGTACAATCGCCCTTCTAGTCTGATGCGGCCTGGCTGGATGGTAATGGCTCCTTCTCGAGTGGGAACCAATCGGTAGTTGATTTTGGTCACCAACATAGACTGGCCGGCAATGATGCTGCTATTCTCTTCCCGAAAAGGGTTGCCGATCAAATTAAATCCTTCAAAATCTGGAGGAAAGACCTCATCTACACTAGCATTGTGCACCTCTATCGTGTACAACAAAGTGTCGTCGAGCGCCAGGCGGTCGCGGTCCAGTTTGACCGTCTGAAAATTATCGCCATGCGTTTGCGCAAAGGCGATACTTCCCAGCAGAAGCAGTCCTGCGAGCAAGCATACTCTGAGCCATCCACCATTTACCATTCGCGCGTACTTGAGCATGACTTCATGTCTTCACTGGTAACATTTCGGCGAGTTTGGGTTTCGGCATCGCCTACGCGCTCGAGCAAGCGCTCCGCTTCGGACTTGCTGATTTCAGCTTCTATGGGTTCGGCCTCAGAGACTTCTCCTGTTTGAGGATCGGCCTGCCCCTCTCCCTGCTGAGGCGACTCGCCTGTTTGGCCATCCTGTGGGTCTCCATCACCCTGATTATCATCACCTTCTCCACCAGATTCCCGCCTGGCTATAGCAATGGATAAATTGGTCTTAGTAGCTACATCTCCCGGATTATTGCGCAAACTTTCCTGATAGGCCTCTATGGCGGCATCATAATCTTGTTGCTCAAATCTGGCATTACCCAGATTGTGCAGAGAAGCTGCCCGATCAAATTCATCCTCACTCAGGGCCGCGGCCTCTTCAAACCGTTTAGCTGCTTCTTCATAGTCGCCTTGCTGATAGAGCGAATTGCCCAGATTGTGATTTCCTTCAGCTGTAT
Source organism: Bacteroidota bacterium (assembly GCA_039817625.1). Lineage (GTDB taxonomy): Bacteria > Bacteroidota > Bacteroidia > Chitinophagales > Saprospiraceae > Neolewinella. Next base: position 6,660 of record JBCBVN010000046.1, on the reverse strand, counting down.
TTTCATCTTCCAAAGACTGTTGGTACAATCGGGCAGAGTTAGTAAAGTCCTTGTCCAGGTATGCGCGATCGCCCTGCCGACGCAAGTTGTGCGGCGTCTGAGCAGACAACGTCGAGGCCGATAGCAAGCCCAATACGAGCAGGCTACTTAACCGGCTACGGCTGACCGGAGATCGCCGCCCGATGAGGTAATCAATGAACAACAACAATAATCCTGGCACTAAAAAGTAGTAGAAATAGCTATCGTAAGTTGCTTGTGTTTGCTCTTCAAATTCCATTTTCTCTATGCGGTCTATTCGGCGGCGCAAGGCTAAAACCAGCTCACGCGTATCGCCACCAAGTGGAAAAAACTCGCCGCCACCGGCTTCTGCTACTCGTTTCAATGTATTGGGGTCCGACTGAGTCATAGCCGAATTGCCGGAAGCGTCTCGCACCATCGCTTCTCGACCATTGCTCAACTCATAGGGCATAGGAGCTGCTCCACCCCTACCTACACCTACAGTAAATACGATGAGCCCCTGGTCGTAAGCACGCTCCGCCTGACTGGCTGCCTCACCACCAAAATCCTCTCCATCACTGATGACCACCAGCGCCCGGTGATTTGAACTCTCTTCTCTGTAATTGGACTCGGCCAGCTCGATGGCAGAACCGATATCAGTACCCTGGGCACTGATCTGGCCGGGTTGAGCAGCTGTCACCACCGACCTTAAAAAGGGATAGTCGGTTGTAAGCGGGGCCGCTATGACTGGTGTGCAGGTAAAAAACTCGATACCGATATTATTTCCCGTCAACTCATCGATGAGCGCATTCGCAAAATAGCGAGCTCTATCCATCCGACTTGGCTCTATATCGCGTGCCAGCATAGACCGGCTTACATCCATGGCAATAAACAAGTCTATGCCCCGGCGTTTGATCTCTTCGCGTTGAGCACTGTATTGCGGATTGGCCAGGGCCATTATTAGCAAGGGTATGGCAGAGAATACGAGCAAGAATTTCACTTTGGGCAAACTGTTGCTCATATCGGGTGCCAGGTGATCGAGCAGTTCTTCATCTGCAAATCGACCCAACGCCTGCCTGCGATATCGCCAGTACCACACAAAAAGTCCCAGTAGCACTGGTAAACCCAGTAACAACATCAAATAGGAAGGATGCTCGAAGCGAAACATATACGGATGAAGTTACGACCTGCCTTTGGCCAACATAAAAATAATAGGTATAGTTAAGGAACGACCCTCAGCAATCCATAGCGAAGGAAAAACTCTACAATCAGGACCAGGAGCCCCAAACCCAGGAAGTAGCCGAAATATTCGTCGTAGGTTCGGTAAGCACTGGTTTCGATCTCGGTGCGCTCCAACTGATCGATGTCATCATAGATGGCATCGAGCTCCTGCCGATTTCGGGCCCTGAAGTAGCGCCCGCCCGTGTGGTCGGCTATGTAGCGCAGTATGTTTTCGTCGATCTTAGTCAGTCCTTGACTGTAGCGATAATCTCTTCTGCCCCTCGGGCTTGAAGGGACCAGGGTGGTCTCGCCGCTCCCCATGGCGATGGTGTAGACGCGTATACCGTACACCCGGGCCAGTTCGGCGGCCATACTGGGCGAAACTTCTCCAGCATTATTTTCTCCATCAGTCAACAGCACTACGATTTTACTTTCTATTTCGCTGTCTTTCAGTCGGTTAACGGCCGTAGCCAATCCGGTACCAATAGCTGTTCCATCTTCCAGCAGTCCGGTTTCCAGCTTGGATAAAAACTCGACGATGATGTCGTGATCGACCGTTGGCGGAGCCTGGGTATAAGACTCTGCGGCAAAGACCACCAAGCCCACTCGGTCGTACAGTCGCTGACCCACGAAGTCGACGGCAACCGCCTTGGCTGCCTCCAGCCGGTTGGGCTGAAAATCCTGGGCGCCCATGCTGCTAGAGAGGTCGATGGCCAGCATAATCTCTATACCCTCGCTACTCACGACCACCTCTTCGTTCTGGATACGGGGCCTGGCCAGAGCCAGGATGAGCAGGCTCATGGCCACTGCTCGAAACAGCGGCAGGAATGGCCTCAGTCTAGAGCGCCAGGTACCACCCACTCGTCCGCCCAGGTCGGGCAATCTCAGGCTCGGTGTCTGTTGGTTGGTGCGTGCAGCCCGATACAAAAAAGCCAGCCAGGGAACCGCCAGTAATGGCAGCACCCAGAGGTAAGAAAAGCTAAATTGATTGAGCCAACTCATACAGGCTTGGGTTCGGAGGATTCGGCTTTTGGCATCGTGGCACGCACAAAACTACTCAGCTCACTGATCCATATTCCGTGGTCTTCGGAAACTGGGAGCTGATCTGCAAATTTGACCATATCACTCAAACGCAATAGTTCGACCAATTGGTGTCGGGTCTGACCATCGATGTCTTGATGAAGCTCCAGCGCACCTTCAATTTCAGCCGTCGTCTGCTTGAGCGCCGCCATATCGTATCGGCCATTCAGATACTGCCTCAGTACATCGCTAAGGCGCTCGTAGTAGTCGCCCACTCGTCCGTCTAGCCAGGGTTTGTCTTTTTCCAGCCGCTCCAACTGTACGAGGGCCGTTTGGTGAGGAGGAAAGACTTCCGCAGGTCGGCGACTTCTCCCCTGCCCGAGGAGTCCCCGCCTTCTCAACCAATAAACGAGGCCAGCAAATAGCAAAGCAAAAATCAGTAAGGGCAGCCAGAAATCAGTGATTCGGATGGGTTCCCGATATATGTCTTTTATGGGGCTGATTTCCTCGTTCCCCTCGACCGGAATTGCCGTTACGGTTAGTGACTTCGATTCGCTGGCCGCCTCTCCGCGCGTACCATCCGGCAGCTGGTATTCCAGGCTCAGTGCAGGTACCAGAAATACACCGGGCGTAAAACTGGTCAGCACGTATTCTTCATGTACGATCAAGGTGGGATCACTGGCCGACTGACTCCGCGGTATACGTTGTACCAGCTCCAAGCCTTCACTTTCCCCAAGTATCTGATACTTGGTTTCCTCAAGTTCTGTATCGGCAGGCGCGCTAATGGTCAAAGAGATGCGCGTCTGATCGCCCAGCTGGATGGACGAGTGGCTCATCGAAGCCCTCACTTTGACACTCTGATCAGTAGACTGCGCCAGCATACTCAAGCCGGAAACGCAAAGCACAAGCCACAACGATATTCTAAGTGATCGCATTAGACGCTAAATTAATCATTGAACAGCATCTAAGAACGCTGCTCAAAAAAACGCCTTAGCCCCAGCACATAATCATCGGTAGTCGCCAGGCGGAGATAATCAGCTCGGGCCAGTTTGAAACTCTCTTCGGCATAAGTCCACTGCCTGGCAATATCTTGCTGAAACTTGTCGCGCACCTGGCGGCTATCCGTATCGAGCCAAAGCTCTCGGCCCGTTTCGGCATCTTCAGCTCTGATGAGTCCGAGACGGGGTAGTTCTTGTTCGGCTGGATCGTAAATATGCAATCCGACCAAATCGTGTCTTCGGGCTACCACACCTAGTGTTTTTTGATAGTCTTCCGTCAGAAAGTCAGACAGCACGAAGCAAATACTCCGCTTCTTGACCAGGTCTGTCAAAAAATTCAAAGCCTTGTTCAGGTCTGTCCCTTTGCCTTTGGGCTTAGTCTCGATCAGTTCCCGAATGATCCTCAGCAGGTGCGGACGCCCTTTTTTAGGCGGTACATAAAGCTCTACCTGATCGCTGAAGAGCAAGCAGCCCACCTTGTCATTATTTTGGCCAGCTGCGAAGGCCAGGGTGGCGCATATTTCTGTGAGCAAGTCTGAGCGAAGCTGCCCTCGGGTACCAAAAAAAGCAGAGCGGGATATATCGACCAGCAGCATGAGCGTCAGTTCTCGCTCCTCTTCGAACACCTTCACGTGGGTATCTCCAGTCCGGGCGGTTACATTCCAGTCGATATTTCTGACGTCGTCTCCATACTGGTAGTTTCTGACCTCACTAAACGACATGCCTCGCCCTTTGAATGCAGAGTGATACTGCCCGGCAAACACTTGCTGGCTGAGCAGCTTGGACCGCAACTCGATGCGGCGCACTTTTTTTATGAGGTCTGTAGTAGTCATGATACGGCGCTAGGGTACTGCTACTACGTTCAGTACGCGATTGATCACATCGGCGGCCTTGATGTTCTCGGCCTCTGCCTCGTAGGTAAGTCCCAGGCGATGCCGCATCACATCCATGATCATCTCGCGTACATCTTCGGGGGTGACGTAGCCTCGGCCACTGAGAAAAGCGTGGGCTTTAGAAACTTTAGCCAAATTGATGCTGGCGCGAGGGCTACCTCCATACCTGATCAATGGTTTCAGATCGGCCAAACCATAGGCTTCCGGGTTCCGGGTAGCAAACACCAAATCGATGATGTAAGAACGCACCTTCTCGTCCAGGTACACCTCGCGAACCAACTCCCTGGCGGCCAGAATCTCTTTGGGCGTAGCAACCGCTGATACCTCATCGAAATTGGGCTCCAGGTTCCGCAATACGATATAATGCTCTTCCTCCATAGATGGATAGCCAATCTCCAGTTTGAGCATAAATCGATCGGTCTGCGCTTCGGGCAGGGGGTATGTTCCCTCCTGTTCTATGGGGTTTTGCGTAGCCAGTACCAGGAAAGGTTCTTCCAGGCGATACGTCTCCTTACCGATGGTCACCTGACGCTCCTGCATAGCTTCCAGCAGGGCCGATTGTACTTTTGCTGGCGCTCGATTGATCTCGTCAGCCAATACAAAATTGGCGAAAATTGGCCCTTTGCGCACACTGAAATCATTGTCGGCGGGATTGTAGATCATCGTACCCACAATGTCTGCAGGAAGCAGGTCGGGCGTAAATTGTATTCGGCTGAACTGAGCACTGATGGTTTCGGAGAGCGTCTTGATGGCCAGTGTTTTGGCCAGTCCGGGTAGTCCCTCCAACAAAACATGGCCTTTGGTCAGTAATCCCAGCAGTAATCTATCGATCATATACTCCTGACCAACAATGACTTTTGCCGTCTCTTCGCGTATGCGGTTAATGGGTTTGCTCGCCTCTTCGATTTGGGCGTTGAGTTTATCGAGATCCATGAATCGCAAGATAGGGACAAAGGATTACACGGAAATTTATTTCACATTCATAAGCAATCCGAAGAGACGGGCTATTTTGTGGCCCGAAAACTAGAAATTATGAGTCTGGAAGATTTCACAGCCAGGGTAAGTGAGGCTGCAAAGAACGCCCCAAACATGGGTAAAAGCATCAAGTTGAAGCTAGATGAAGGGGTTGTCCATATCGATATGACCGCAGATGAAGCTCAGGTAACCAATGAGGATAAGGATGCCGATACAACCATCACGACGTCCATTGAGAATCTCGACAAGCTGCGCAAAGGAGAGCTCAACCCCATGGCAGCTGTCATGACGGGTAAGGTCAAAATCAAAGGAGATATGGGCTTAGCGATGAAGCTTCAGTCCCTTTTATCATAGTTTTTTGAGCAGTTCCCCGGCCAGGTCAGCATATACGGTCTGGCCCTGGTCAAATAGGTTTTGAAGTTTGGACTTAGCATCAGCTGAGTTGTCTAGACGTATGTCCAACAATGCCCTGTACCAGAGGGCTTCTTCTGCAATTTCAGAGCTAAAATCTGGAGGAAGCTCTGCCAGATTTTCCGCTGCTTCTTCCAATCTGCCCAACTCGATTTGAGCCAGAGCGAGATAGAGGTTTGGTCTGTAATCTACATCGTCGGTCTCCGACTGTAGATAGGCATTCCAACTGCTAATACTGCGCTCGTAATCGCCTTGAGATTGTGCTTGCAAGGCCGCAGCCAGAAAATCTGCTCCGGAGGTATTCCCCAAAGAGCGTACGGATACATAACCATATCGGGGAAGCGGGTCAAAATACTCAGCAAACAACCTTTGTTCTGTGGTTTGGCTGCGGTACCACCCAAACAAACCTAGCAGCAGAACCACGGAGGCTGCTACTGCCAGGATCGGTCGCATAGAATTTAAGGTGCTACTCAAGACCGAAATAGATTGTCCGCGATGTTTTTGTTCCCCCTCCGTCGATAATTTTAATGCCTGATCTACGCCTACCGTAGCTGACAGAACCCTGGTTTCCAATTCCATCAGCTCGCCAGCTTCAGGTTGGCCGACAGATCGAAGAGTTTCTATGGTCTCTGCACAGAGTGGACAGTCCAAAAGGTGTTCTTCCAATTGGAATCTATCGCGCTCGAGCAGGCGATCGAATAAATAGTCTATAAGTACCTGTTCATCTGGACAGGCAGCGATTTCGCTTGGTGTCATATTGCTTCATGGCCCGAATTGGCCGATTCAGGCTTTTCGAGTAATCGCTTGAGCTTAAGTCTGCCATTCTGCAAGGCAGAACGCACCTTGGCTACAGGCAAATTTAATTGCTCGGCAATTTCTCGATAACTCAATCTCCGATTATAAAAAAGGGTAATTACCTGACGCTGTATTTCGCTTAAATCTCGCGTAGCCAGGCGCAAACGCTCTTCTAAATACTCGGTGTCTCTACTATATAGTCTGGAAAAGGCCTCATTTTGCACGATGGAGGGCCAACTTTTTTCCATTTTTTTTTCCGCTTCCCGCTTTTGGTGCAGATCTCTGATGTGATCGCAGGCCAAAAAGTAAGACATGCGATAAAGTAAGGCGGGTAAGTGATCTACTTCTTT
>JBCBVN010000045.1:0-18775 GCA_039817625.1 Bacteroidota bacterium | reverse complement strand
TACTAGTCGCTGCTTTGGACGGCTAGTGGTAGCTGGGGTACTGTTGTTTCTTGATTATGACATTGCGAAATCACGATATTGCGTGGTAACCTTCAACGATCTCTACATCGATAAAGAAAGCGATCAGGAAACTATAGCCCGATATATGCGTAAGGCCTTCTTCCTTTACGGACTTCCTGGGTCGGGAAACCTTTCCGAGGACGAAAAAAACACACTGGAAATTCACCTTTCCAATTTTGAGCGTGACTGTTTAAAAAAATGGTGGCGTAACTTTTTTCTGCATACACTACTGTATAATGGAAACTTTACAGATGCAAATCGTCGTTTTCTGAAAAAGCAATATGGATTTGAGTAAAATCGTACTGGATCTAGTCTACACATTCCTTTAGATTCGTTTTTGCTACCGCGACAGTTCGGTATCTTATTAATCTAGTGCAGCTGCAATGCGGTATAGATAAACTTTTGCCACTTATCAGGTCAGTACTAGCGCCTCCCTTGGACTTTCTATCCCCGCAGTGAACCATTTTAAACTCCTTGACTGGTACCCAAACTTACCTCCAATTTTGACTTAGCCGGAATTGCCGGCCGTTACGTCAAAATTCAGAAAAGTGGAAGCGATACTCATCTTGATAATTGCTGCCTTGCTCATTTTCATCATTGGTATGTCCTTCGGCATCGCCCGAAATCGCCCCATCATAGGTGGAGGAAATGATTACCACGGTACGGGCGACTCTATACTCTCCGTACTGCTAGCCATCGCTGGCATTATTGGCATACTATTTTATGTATTGCCGGAGGAACTGCGAATAACTAATTTCTTCAATGAAGCAGAGATCCTCCAGTCAGACGAACCAAAGGTACCTGCCGAAGAATGGGAAGTAGAGGAAGGAAACACCCCCTGTAATAGCACGATCTTTGACAACGTCAATCCAGAGAATTCGCAAGAGAACGAACCGTTTGAAAGTGAGGCTCAGATTCCCTCTCATTCTATTGACTCAGATGAACAAGAGAAATCTTCAATCGTACAAATAGGTGCCTTTATGGTAAAGGCGTATGCCGAGGATTTTCTAAAATCGCTAGACCAATCTTTGCCAACGACAATTTTAGATTGTTCGGATGGTTTTTATCGGGTGGGATATGGCTTATTCACTTATGAAGAAGCCATTGCTTTTAAGAAAAAGTATGGGCTGAAGGAATCAATTCGCACTTTCAATTTCTCGTATTAATCCTTTATAGTATTATACTTAGCGATTCATAGCTCCAACTTTGCGGCAGGTAGCTAACCACAACAACCATAACCCTACAACTACATCTACCACATTCCACATTTCTCGTCCCAAAGCGACTTTAGCAATTGGCTGAAAGAGAATTGCTAAACCAACCAAAACCAAAGCGATAGTTGTTTCTGATCGCGATTGATAATCATTGGCTAGTACTAGAAATCCAAGTGCCGCAGCCCATCTAACGAATTGATAATAGCCGTAGGACCAGTCTAACAGACAAGCAAAGAGAAGAACGGCAATCAGATAGTGTAGAATTTTCATTCAAAAACTCGATAAACACAATAGAAGCATGATAAAATTACTAAATGCTACGAAATGGATTGCGTAGAGTAACGCTGATGCTAGAGGTGGGGAAAGAGAATGGGTTGCCTCCCACACCCCCCAAACATGGGGTACCCCCACCCCACCCCTAACCTTACTTTTGTACAGCACTCGAGAACATGACTCTTGACTGCAACCTTTCCAAAAAAGCGTGTCTGAGTCGGGGGATTGTTGGTTTTCCCCCACTCCTTTTTGGAAGAAGATATATTGTTTTTATGGGATTACGATTATTGTTTTAGTGCCACTCTTGTCCGGCCTCGTAGGGCAAGCTAAACGCCAGTTATTTTTTAGCGGTCGGCGATTCTTTAAAGACCGGCTGCTCTCTCAAAGTTCGTTTTGACAAAGGCCGCTTTCTCGACAGGAGAAGGCGGTCTTTTTCTTTGTTGATCCTCATCTGCAACCAACAAGTAAGCGGTTTTTTTGTCTCTATAGCGACAGTAGAGAATAATACTATGATCAGCAAGCAGGAGAAGGCCAACGCTATACTACAGATACTCGATGAGCTATATCCTGAAGTACCCGTACCTCTGGACCATGTAGATCCCTACACCCTCTTAGTTGCTGTACTTCTTTCTGCTCAGTGTACGGACAAGCGCGTCAATCAAGTCACCCCTTTTCTTTGGCAACTGGCCGACAATCCATACGATATGGCCGTGCAGTCGGTAGAAGACATCAAGGCCATTATACGCCCTTGCGGACTATCGCCCAGAAAGAGTAAGGCCATCAGCGAGCTTTCTCAGATCCTTATCGACAAGTACGATGGACAGGTCCCTCAAGATTGGGAGGCACTGGAAGCGCTACCCGGTGTTGGTCACAAGACCGCTAGTGTTGTAATGGCTCAGGCATTTGGCGTACCGGCTTTCCCGGTCGACACGCACATACATCGGTTGGCCTACCGCTGGGCACTCAGTACAGGCAAGAACGTTGAGAAAACAGAAGCAGACCTTAAGCGACTGTATGAGCCCAAGGACTGGAACAAACTCCACCTGCAAATCATCTTCTTTGGCCGGGAATATTGTCCGGCCAGAGGGCATCGTATGCTAGACTGTCCAATCTGTAGCATCTACGGCCGAAAGTCCCTACTTCGCAAGGAGCTGCCGAAGAATTAAATGCAGGATCGGCCATTCAATAATTGGCGTTCCTTATTTTTGTGATTATGTCCCGATTGTTGGGTCCAATTCCAAACACACTGGGCAGCCGCCCCCGCCTTACCCGATTGTTGCTAGGTGCAGTAGCTGTGGTTGCTATTTGTCTGCTGTATCCCATGCATACGCAGCAGAGCTTTCCGTACGATTTCCAGCTCAACAGTCGATGGAAGTACGAAGATTTGCGCGCGCCTTTTGAGTTCCCGATCCTCAAGACCGAACAACAGTACCAGCAAGATCGGCAGGAAGCGGCCAACCAATCCGGCCCGGTATTCCTACCTCAAACCGAGCCTCTAGAAACAGCTCTCACCAATTTTGAACAGGCATTCAATCAAAAGTTAGCTCGTGTACGTCAGGAGGGCAGCTATCCAAGAGCTGTACAGCAAGCAGATCAATTGCTTGCCTACGGTCAGGATATACTCAGGCGTTTATATCGCAGAGGCATTGCCGACGTTAGTGATGCTACTGCAGGCCGCGACCAGATATACATCAAGAATGGCAACAGCTTACAAGAGGTGGCCGCCATCACTATTTTCACTCCCCAAAGAGCCTCTGCCTGGCTCAATGATAGTTTGATGTATACCAATCTGGCCGCCCCCGATTTTATACTACCAGAACTGGAAGCTCAACTGTTCCCCAATCTGTTTTACAGTGCGGAAGAAACCGAACAACAGAGAAGAAGAATCCTGGAATCTGTCTCGCCCTATACAGGTGTCGTACAGGAAGGAGAGTTGATTGTGGCCGAAAACGCCTTGGTCAGCGCTGATATGGTGCAGCGACTGGAAAGTTATCGACAACAATACGATTTGGAATATGGAGCGGGAGGTGGATTCAACTGGAGTTTGATCGGCTATATCGCATTGAGTAGCATCATCATATTGCTCCTGTTCCTCTACCTGCGATACTTCTTCCCGGTCGTTTATGCGCGCTTACCCAAGCTGATTTTCATCTTGCTATGGCCGGTTTTGTACGCCTTATTGATACGCGCCACCGAGCTCAATGTGGGCATCAACTCCTGGGTTATCCCATTCTGTATTGTACCCATTGTCATTCGCATATTCTTTACCGAAAGGCTGGCCTTTTTTGTGCACGTAGTTGTCGTACTGATTGCCAGCTTCCTCACCAATCTGGGCTATGAGTTTACCTTCCTCCATTTGCTGGCGGGTATCGTAGTCATTGTGATGGACATCGACACCAGAGATTGGTCGCGCTATTTCCGATCATTGATTTATCTCTTACTGGTTTATGTGGGTGGCTACTTCAGCCTTCTACTCATCAAACAAGGCAATCTGGCCAACTTTGATCCGGTTCCCATTCTCGCTCTGGGTGCCAATGTCTTCCTGGTATTGCTCGCCTATCCACTCATTCCTTTGCTCGAACGAGTTTTTGGCCTGCTCTCCCCCATTACGCTTCTGGAGCTAGGCGATATGAACCGATCCTTAATGCGCGATCTGGCCCACAAAGCACCGGGTACTTTGCAACATTCTCTGACTGTCGCCAATATGGCCGAGCAAGCAGCACAGCGCATAGGTGCCGACGCCCTACTCCTGCATACGGCAGCGCTTTACCACGACATTGGTAAAATGGCCAATCCCAACTTCTTCATCGAAAACCAAAGAGACGAGAACCCACACGATCAAATCTCACCTCTCCAGAGTGCCAAGATCATTATAGGGCACGTGACTGAAGGGGTTAAGATGGCCAAAAAAGCAGGTCTCCCAAATAGGTTAATAGACTTCATACGTACCCACCACGGAAATACCCGAGTGGAATACTTCTACCACAAGCATCTGGAAAACAACCCCGGCGGGGAAATTGATGAAGACCTATTCCGCTATCCCGGACCCAGACCCATCTCGCGCGAGGAGAGCATCCTCATGCTGGCCGATAGTATAGAAGCCGCCTGCAAGAGCTTGAGCCGCCCCGACGAACAGGAACTAACCGCCTTTATCCACAAGATCGTCCAGGGTAAAGTCAATTCCGGACAGCTCGCCCAATCCAAACTCAGCTTCCGTGAATTGGACGTCTGTAGGGATACCTTTATCGAGGTCATGAAAAGTGTCCACAGACCCAGAATTGCCTATCCTGAAGAAAAGGGATAAGCGCCTATCTTCTGCTCGGCTTAAATTTCACATTGAACTCGAATCCAGAATCCAGCTCTTCTGCTGGAATGACAACCTGCACAGTCCCTGCTTTCTTATCGATCTCTGCTTCGCGGCTCACTTTTTTGATGCGGCCTGGTAGCTGGAGGTTGATGACATAATCATCAGTAGCACCCGAGAACATAGACAACATCATCTGCAATTCTGGATTTTCAACCTCTGCCTCCATGGCAGGCTCGCGACTTACGTAGAGCGTGTTTCCATCAAGGCGATATTGAGTAGAAGAACCTCCCACGGCTGAAAGCATTCCCATTGCCTGAGATGCTTCTTCAGAGTCTGCTTCCTCGGGAATGGCGCCCATCAAATCAGACATAGCGGCCATCAGTGATCCTACTTTTGAGGGATCATCAAAATACTGAATAGAAGAGAAGGAATATTCGCCCGTGCTTGCATCACCAAACATCCGAATATCGCTACTCGCCATCATTTCTACGGCTGGGCGCATGGCCTCTTTTTGCTCATCGGTAAGCTCTGAATTGGATTCAAACTCAGCAATGATATCGCCTATTCCTACAGGACCACCACCTTGAGCTTCGGCCATGCTACTGGCAAATTCTACCAGTGAGAAGGTCGTATCGAAGTTGGGAGAAGCCAGCAACTCCAGGAACTGCTGCTCGCCAGCTTCGCGATCAGAGCCGTTATTTAGTTCTTGTTGGAGGCCCATTTGCATGAATCCCCACATTTCGCTCATATCGGTTTTTCCAACGACCTGCCCTGTACCGTCAGATTCCAATATAAAGTCTTCGCCAGCGGCACCGCATGAAAAGAGCAAATAGCCAAGAGATATCGTGAGAAGTAGGTTGATGAACTTCATAAAGATGGGATTCGAGTTTAAAGATGAAGGACAATTGGTCCGAGCGCAGTACTATTGTCAGCACTACTTTTTATTCATTTTAACCGCTGAAATAGGCGGAAGGGTTTGATTGATCTACGAAATTAGTACTTTTTACGACCTAGACCTCTAAAAAGAAGGGCAAGGGATCAACCGCTTCCTTCTCCTGACCGATCAGAATCTCGAAATGTAGGTGAGGTGTCGTGCGTTCTGCATTACCGGTATCCCCCACTGTAGCGATCAATTCTCCTGCCACTACAGCTTGCATTTCTTCGACTTCATACGAGTCCAGGTGGGCATAAAAGTACAAGTTGCCATCAGCCGAGCGCAGATAAATACTCTTGCCCGCATGCTCACCCTCTCTGATGCGCTCAATAAAACCATCAGCAACCGCCACTATTTCTGTACCTCTGGGTGCTTTGATATCGATTCCCTGGTGAGTTCGATGGCTTCCTCTAGGGTCGCCAAATACCGATATGACATGATCGAGTCCATGGTTCTTGACGGGAAAAACAAGCAAATCTGTCTCTGAACGGTCAGTGAACGACTCCATTGGGCGACCTGAGTTCGCCTCTTCTGCATGCCGATAATCGACACCCAGCTTGCAGAAATAAGCCAGAGCAACCAGAGTCAGTATACTGGTCAGTGTTTTAAGATTCATAGTGACTATGATATAGATGCCTAATCATAAATCGCGCTGCCTATAACGGATCCAGATCAACTCCTGTTGTGCCGCGCACTTAAACATTTACACCAACGCGAACGGACCTAATACTTCGTGTACAAAACACTTTAACAACTAAAAACAAGCCAGTTGTAAAACATCTTTCCCAATTCAAGCTATTTTAGTTTTATACTTCAGAAGATTGAAACTTTCAATCCGAAGAAAAGAGCTCAAAGTCCAACCATACCATGTCAAAAGCCAACCACACCAATAGCAAGCCCAAGGCCGACAACACGCCCAAGGCACCTTCCATCAACTACTTGAAGCTGCTCCAAAAAGAGATTCCTACTCTGGATGTAGATCGGTTGAAGGGTGGGTGATATACCCCCTACCTCAAAACCGTAATACTACCCTGCTGTATCAGCTCTTGCCCATCAGGACATACGACACGCAGGTAATAACCAAAATTATCAGGTTCAACAGGGTCACCCTGGAAAGTACCGTCCCAGAAAGTCAGTGGGTCCGTGGTATGCAAAATTTCCTGCCCCCAGCGGTTGTAGATCATCCATTCGAAATCTAGTAGGAGACCTTGATCAATAAACTGTGAACGCACCCGCAAGACGTCATTCTGATTATCCCCATTGGGCGTAAATGCATTGGGTAAATAGACGTGCAGTTCATCGCAATTGGGTAAAAATACCGGTAGGCTACGGAACAACACTTCTGTACAGCCATTCTTGCTGACCTCCACTTCGTAGGTTACCTCGTCCGTAAAGTCGGGCATACCATAAGCGATGGCTTCATCATCAGGATCGATGGTGCCATTGTCAGTGGTCCAGAAGTATTCGCAGCCATCGCAGCCATTCACGGTCAGTTCTACCTCGTTGGGTATGACAATGATCTCTAAATCAGCGGTCAGCGTCACGTCCGCGAAATCAGTATAGGTTACAGCAACAGTATCTACCACAAAACAGCCTGTCGCCAAATCGGTCGTGGTTACGAAGATCGTCGCATCTGTATTCCCGATGAAGTTGCCATCATCATCTACCAGTTCCATCGGCTCAAAAGCGTAGTGATAGGCCGGATTCATACCATCTGGGAATAAGTTCCAGGTAGACTCATCGTTGGCACAAGCGCTGATGGCACCAGCAGGCAAGCTGTCGTCAACCGGATCTACAATGATGGAGGCTTCGTCAATCACAATGCAGTCCGTCATCTTATCCGTAACCATGACGAATACGGTAACCTGACCAGACTCTTCGGCGAAGTAATCAAGCGTAGGTCCAGCACCCAGTATCTCCGTCATTTCGGGATCGGCGAACCAGACGATATCGGCATTAGTAATTTGTAAGTTGGCCGTGAAGGTAACCGTGCCAGGTACACATAAGAGCGTATCACTGGGGGTAAGCGCCAAGCCTATATCAGCCTGTACGTCTACAAAGATGGTCTCTACCCACTGGCAGCCCGTATTGGGGTCAGTAATGAGCACTTCATAAGTCTGATCTTCCGTCAAAGTGACCATTGGCTGGTTGGGATTACTCAAATCTAATCCAGTCATTGGACTCCAGTCGTATTCGTAGCCCGCAACCGTCGGCTCACCGGGTATCAAGGTTTCCTGATTGTAGCAGGCCGCTACTGTATCCTGGTACCTGTTAGGCGTAAATGGTGTCACATTAAGCTGTATGCTCGTCTCATCTGTACAGCCTGCTGCATTGGTCACTGAAACGGTATAGGTTAGCGGTCCGCTGGGGCCAACCGTCAAATCGATCAATGGACCATCCAGAGGTCCGTTGATGCTATCGCCGGCCCACTGATACATGACCCCATCCGTATTACCGCTCACATCAACTGCAAGAGTCGTATCCAGCTCGGCACAAGCCGTCACCTCTGCCAAAACAGGATCTACACCCACTTCGGCACTGTACAAAGCCACCGTATCATAGCTCGGACAATCGTCTACACTGATGGCCTCCACAACGACTATAATAGTATCGCGAGGGTTGAGATTATAAGTAATGCTCCCACCTGCGGAAGTCTCATTTTCAGGAAAGCGGGTAAAACTGTAAATCGTTCCGTCCTGAGCCGATGCAGCCAGACTGATCGGATCGCCGCAGGTCTGTAGCACCGGCATATCAATCATGGCACCACTAGGATCGGTAGGGTCTGCCAGGCTAATTATCCCGTCATTCACCACATCCACTAGTCCCAATTCAGAGCTGACCAACAGATTGGGTATCAAACCGTCGCGCACGACTACCGTATCATAGGTAATGCAATTGATGTCGAAGGCTGTCGTCGTAGCAGCCACCACGTAGGTTCCGGCAATGACGGTACCCGGGTTGGCTTCCGTAGCATCGAAATCAGGTGCAGTCAGCCACTCATAATCCAGTGCTGTATCAAAATCTGGATTGAGGAATGCCGTATCTCCAGGACAAATAACAATTTCGTCGGGAACATTGACCACCGGCAGGCTGGCCGTAATGGTGGTATCGTAAGTCGAGCTACAACCATCCGCACTCAGTACCGTCAAACTGATGTCTAACGGACCGGTTTCGGTGATCGTGAGCATGGGGTTGGGCTGGTTACTCATATTAGGTGTGCCTGCGCTAAAGTTCCAATCGAAGGCCAGATCATTGCCCGTATTGTTGATGGTTTGGTCTACAATCTGCAGGGTCATAGAGCTATCGGCACAATCGCTCAATTGCACATCGTATCCGGCGGCCAACTGAATGGCATCAACTGTTACATCATATACTATGGGCCGAATACAATCCTGCTCGTAGATCAAATCCAGGGTAACGGTAAACTCACCCTCCTCATCATAGACATGTACCGGATTGGCTTCCGTACTGGTTTCACCATCACCAAAGTTCCAGAAGAAGCCAAAGGTAGCGGTACTGGTGTTCGTGAAACTAACCGTCTGACCATCGCACTCTACCTCAGAAGTAAAGTCGAGCACCTGGGTCTCATCGAGCACCGTGGCCTCGATCAGCACACTATCTATACAACCATACTGGCTGGTTGCCGTAGCGGTGAAGTCATACACGCCTGGAGGACCATCGAAAATTGGACTTCCGCTGGTGGGTACATCCAGCAATTCCGAGGGTGTCCACACATACTGTAAGACATCATTGCTGTCCAGATTGGTAATAGGTAGAGATACCGGACCACCCAAACAACCTATAATCGTATCCTGAGCAGTAATATCTACAGGACCACCGGCTACTGCGACTTCTATATCTATCTCGCAGCCGTCTTCATCTGTGGCCAGGACCGTAATATCGTGCTGGCCACTCAATGCTTGTTCGTAACTCGGTCCCTCGCCAAGCAATTCTCCATCCTGATCAAAGTATTCGAAAGTAACGCCAGATCGTGGCTGTGGTATAATCTGGGCAGTAGGTGTGCACTGAATGACCGGGTTGAGGGGCGTGCCTAAATCTCCCGCCTCTGGTTCAGGGCCTACGTTGACGAAAGCAGCCTGAACTTGTAGGTTAATGGCAGGCGTATCTACTACCATCACGCTTTGGGTAGTGCGATCCACACATCCCAGCTCACTGAATGCCCATAGCTGCACGATATAGGTTCCAGCCTGTGGATACGTGTAAGTCGCTGGGTTATTCGAAGATCCATCAGCAGCTGTCATTGGATCGCCAAAATCCCAGAATAAGCTATCCGCGCCAACACTCTGAGAAGTAAAGGTGATCTCCCGTCTGTTACAAGACTGAGCGGTATCCATTTGAATGGACTCTACCGGACCATGATCGATATGAAGATCCCAGTCGACCTGACAGCCATCCTCATCTTCAGCCAGTACATTGATGACATAGCTTCCTGGCTCTGGCAGCTGATACAGAGGCCCACTGCCCAACTCATTGCCCGATTCGTCGAAGTAAGTAAAGACCGTATTGGGCTGTGGCATAGGAATGATGACCGCCTGTGGATCACACACCAGCAGAGGATCTGTTGCCGAGCCGAGGGTACCCAGTTCCGGTCCAACCTGATCACCATTAATATTGAAGGCCAGATCAATTGGCGGAAAGTCTTCGGCCACAACCGTAAAAGTGGTAATCTCTGCACAACCCTCTGTGCTCGTAGCTACGAGCTGCACTTCGTAAGTTCCTGGCTCTGGATAAGTGTAGCTGGGGTTGGCTTCATTGCTTTGGTCTTCGTCTGTTCCTTCCACACCAAAGTCCCAGAACAGAAAATCCGCTCCGCTCGTCTGGCTGGTGAAGGTGTAACCAAGACTATTACAACCGAAGGTATCTGTAGTAGCCTCTATTTCGACCGGACCATAGGCAAAGGCAACATCCTGCTCGACTAAGCACCCCTCAGAATCTGTAGCGACGATCGTAATCGGATAGGTATCCGCCTCTGGTGCGGTAAAGCTTGTTCCCGTACCCAGTTCTTGTCCGTTTGGATCTTGGTAAGAGAATAAGACATCTGCCTCGGCAGTAGCGGTAAGTACAGCTTCTGGTGTACAAATTAAGATCGGATCACCGGGATTTCCAGGTCCGCCCAAGGAATCGATTTGCTGACCATTCAAGCTCACGACCATATCTATAGCTGGATCGTCGGTTACCGTCAGAGATGTGCTTGCTGTTTCACTACAACCCTCATCGCTAAATACAGAAAGCGTTACGGTATAGGTGCCGGGCTCTGGAAATACGAAGTTGGGTGAAGCTTGCTGGCTAACGTCTGTACTCATATTGGAAACACCAAAATCCCAGTGCAAGCTATCTGCTCCGGTGCTAGTCGCGGTGAAGTCGTAGTCTAAGCGATTACATCCAAATGCTGCCTCGATAGGAGATACCGTCACCGGCCCATAGGCAAAGGCGATTTCTTGCTCCACCTGGCAACCTTCGGAATCGCTGGCAATGATCGTTATCTGGTAATTTCCTGTCTGTGGCGCCGTGAAAGTAGCTCCACTGCCCAAAGGCTGTCCATTTTGATCCTGAAAGGTGAAATTAACATCGGCTTCTGCGGCTACTTCCAATAGCGCTTCTGGCGAACAAATGAGCATGGGCTCAAACAGATTACCCGGCCCACTCATCGAATCAATGATTTCTCCATTGAGGCTAACGGTTAGCCCAATAGATGGGTCATCTGTGACTGTAATGGTCCTATCAGTGGTGGCGCTGCAACCCTCATCGCTAAAAACCGAAAAGCTTACTGTGTATACTCCGGGTTCCGGATATATAAATTCAGGACTGGCTTCTGAGCTGACATCAGTTGTCATCCCTGGCACTCCAAAGTCCCAATGAATGCTATCAGCACCGGAACTTCCAGCTGAAAAGCTATAGTCTAATCTGTTGCAACCAAAGTTGGCTTGTATGGGGTCGACACTAACCGGGCCAAAGGCAAAACTCACGGTTTGCTCCACTACACACCCTTCCGAGTCCGTAGCGACCACTGTCACCAGATAATCTCCAGCCTGACTGGCTCCAAAGGTGCTTCCCGAGCCAATTTGATCGCCATTTTCATCCAGATAGACAAAGGTAACATCGGGCTCTGCTTCAGCTCCAATGATGGCGAAAGGCTCGCAAATCAGTAATTGGTTGCCTGGGTTTCCCGGGGAAGAACCCGGCAATAAAATATCTCCATTGAGTTCAAGTAGCAACTCGATTGGTGGAAAGTCTCCAACTTCCACCAAAGTCTCTACTACATCCAGGCAGTTCCCTTCACCATAAGCTTCTAATCTAACCGTGTAGTTGCCTGCTGCAGGGAAAACAAAATTGGGATTGGGGAGGCTACTTACGTCGGTATTCGTTCCGGTCACTCCAAAATCCCAGTATACACTATCGGCAAACTGGCTCTGATTGACAAAGGAATAATCCAGGCTATTACAGCCAAAATCAAAATCAAACTGAGCTACCGGCTGAGTATAGGGATCAATCTCTACAGTATCCGCAAAGGTGCAAACGAACTCTCCTGCTGAGATGGTCACAATATATGTTTGTGCTTGAGTAACCACCAGTGTCGGATCGGGCAACAAGGGATCGTCTAAGCCGGAAGTGGGCGACCATTCGTAGGCTGAATTGCCCGTTTGCCCAACTGGAATAATGGAGACCGTATCTCCCAGGCAGGCTCTGATCACATCCGGATATGCTACGACATCATTGCTATTGTCTACAGTAGTCAGCGTCTGACAGGTTGTTACGGCACAGTCAATTTCATCTCTAATGGTCACGCAGTACTCACCGGCATCTCGCACGACGACGGTAGAATCGGTAAACTGACCAGGAGAAAAGCCCGGTCCACTCCAGCTGTAGCTGATTAGTCCGGTACCTTCCACATTCAATGCGGCATAGGTTGCCGTAGTCCCCAGACATATTGTATCAGGCCCGCCAATATCGATGGTTACTAGCGGGATATTGGCTATTCCACTCGTCAAATTATTGGCAAACCACCAGCTGTTTAGCGTAGACTTGTCGCCATAACCAGCGGTCGTACTATCAAACTGCCACTCTTCACAAGTGCCCACGCCTATATCGAAATTGTCCCAGGATCTGCAGCCGGTTTCGCACGGACAGCCATCTCGACCATCTTTATCGGTGCCATTGCCCGGATCTTCTAATATATCGCGATCATCCCAGTAGAGTTGAGAAGACGTACCGCTACTTGCCGCACAAGCTGGCCGAATCGTTTCCACACAAAACCCGTTACTCAATATTTCCAGGTCAAAAGCAGACCAATGCTGCACACCTTGTGAATAGTTAAAAAGTAGATTAATGGTATCGTTAAAGTCAATGAGTGAGCCATCAGCACGCCGCCCATCCCACGGTACACAAGCACTGAGCTCTAAATCTGTAAAGTTGTAAATCAGGGCTGTATCTCTACCGTTATCATCCAGCTGGTTGTTTCGATCAAAATCCAGTACTATCTGCACCTGGCCTGGCTTGGTCACTTCCACGGGCAGACAAAAGTTACCGCCCGGCAGGCAATCAAACTCACTGGCTGCAGTCAGCTCTCCACAAAAGCCATCAGGAAATAAATTGGGATCGGGTTCTTGCAGGAAGATCCGGTGCTCGGCTCCGTTTTGAGTCAGGTTTTGCCCAGGTACCGACTTGCGGTCGTCAACCAGGTTGCCACTATTTCCCGGCCCTGAAGAATTGAAAGCAATGACGAAGGAAAGGGCCTGCATCCCAGAGCCGTCGAAGTCGATTCGCGAAACAAAGCCGTCGGATGTGTAAGAATAGAATTGACCATTAAAGTCCTTATTCCAAATACACGCATCTGCTTCGCCATCAATTACATTTGGGGTCCTCAACCCCCAGTTTCTTGACCACAATCTCCCCGCTATTGGTTGTCCGTTTTCTGCAACGGTGATGTCCCAAAAAGGGATGGCTACTCGCTCAGAGTTGTCCGAGGCTATAAACTCCTCAATCTCGATATAATACTCTCCAGCTGCACTTGGCTTAAACACAAACATACGCTCCCCAAACTGAGTGGCCGTAGTATCGTACAGTCCAAACTCTGCTTCAGCCCAGCTATTGACATTCGCATTGTTGTCGTTTACCGTAAACCAGTCTCGTGTAGGCGATGCCGGGTGTACAATGGGGTTGTTGACTCCCAAGCCCAGATCTTGCCTAATGCGCATTCTATAATAAGGAGAAGACAGAGACCCTGTAGTAAAAGGAAGGCCGTTAATATCGTATTCAGGGGAGAGACCTAAATAGACCGTCTCAGAAGGGGAGGCAACACTTACATAAAGACGACTACTTGCAGGGGCTTCAGGATCAGCGAAGTAGCCAAAGTCAGGCAGGCCAGTATCGAGCATGACAGGTCCGTCTGCTTCAGTAGGAGCTAACTGCTTGATGCCTTCTGCAAATAACAGTTGACCACTTAGCAAAGCGACCAGCACGAGGTATGTATGGCGACCCGAAAGCCCAGAAAGGGGTATTACGTTCAATTTCACGGGATAAATGTTAAATCCAGAACTGTCGAGATTCAAGGGGGGGACATCTCAACAATTCCAATGAATAATGGGCCTATCTACTCAAAGCTAACTGTCCAAATACAAGGATATGCAAACAGTTTCCAGGCGCACATTCGCACGCCTGGTTATTTTTTTGGGTTTATTTCAAAATGGTGACGTTACCCTGCTGGATGAGTTCCTCACCCGTTGGGCACACCAGCCGCAGATAGTAGCCGTAAACATCAGGCTCCAGGGTCTCACCTTCAAAGGTGCCGTCCCATTGGCCAAACGGATCAAAGCTTCGGTACATCTCCTGACCCCATCGATTAAATATCATAAAGTCAAACTCGGTGATATCATCCAAGAAGTTGGAGCGTACCCTGAGCACATCATTCCTGTTATCGCCGTTGGGGGAAAATGCATTCGGCAGATAAACATGATCAATGTCACAGACCGCTTCTACTACAAATACGGTAAGTATCAACTCCGTCGAGCAGCCGTCCTGGCTAACAATTACACTGTAGGTGGCCGTTTCTGGATCTTCAGCAGTACCACCATCCTGAGGAGAGGCTGTAATGGTACCACCGTCTTCTATATCGATAGATCCATTATCAGTCATCCAGTCGTATTCGCAGTCATCACAGCCCAATACGACAATCTCCACGTCACCGGGAACAGTTACCGTATCAGACGATGATATAATTGTTAGACCAGTTAAATCGGTAAAGGTCACATCTACTTCTTCAACAACTATACAACCGGTAGCAGGATCTAGTATCGTCACTTCAATGACCGTATCGGCAGTACCGATATAGAATCCATTTTCGTCAACTAAGTCAGCCGGATCATAAGTGTAGGTATATGTAGGGTTTAACCCACCTGGGAAGAGATCAAAAGTCACCTCATCGCCAGCACATGTATTCACAGAGGCCGCGGGCAAGCCATCGTCGAGCGGATCGAAAATGATCACCGCTGAGGCCGTATCTGTACAACCCGAGATCGGATCAGTAGCTATAGCGAAAAAGGTGAAAGTTCCTTCCTCATCGACATCTACAGTCAAACCAGGGCCAGTACCAATTTCATTATTCAGTGTTTCATCATACCAGACAATATCTGTACCACCCAAAATCGTAGTGGCCGTGAGATCTACTACATCTGGATTACAAAGAATCGTCTCTGCCGGGTTGACCTCCAGACCAATTTCGGGCCCACTGGTCACCACTATTGTATCTACCGTCGAGCAGTCCGTAGCTGGATCGGTAATCGTAACAGTGTATACCATATCTCCCATAACCAAGACTATGGGGTTATCCGGATCGCTCAGGTCCAGTCCCTCTATAGGACTCCACTCATAAGTATAGCCATCTATTGTTGGCTCACCACCTATGGGTGTCGGCTCACCAAAGCAAGCAAATACTGAATCGGGATAGTCATTGGGCTCAAAAGGTATTACCTCTATACTAGCTGTAGCGGTATCTGTACAACCCGTTTCCGGATCTTCAGCGAGCGCAAAAATGGTGAAATCTCCTGCCTCATCAGCTACGTAGACCAGCACGCTTCCCGAACCTATTTGATTATTCAGGTCTTCATCGTCATACCAGCTGATTTCAGTTCCACCAAGCACAGTAGTTGCAGTCAAGGTTACAGAATCAATCTCACATACAATCGTACTTGAGGGATCGATTTCCAATCCTATTTCGGGGCCGACTTCTACAAAAACGGTATCCATTTCAAAACAGCCTGTCACCGGATCAGTGATGGTAACCGTCAGCGTATCGTCGGCCGTAACAACAATGATCGGATTAGCCGGATCGCTCACATCAATTCCATCTCCGGGTTCCCAATCGTAGATATATCCATCGACAGCAGGACCTCCGGGAATAACTGTGGGTTCACCAAAGCAAGCGAATACGGTATCTGGGTATTCGTTCGGTACGAAGGGTATAATTTCAACTGTAAAGTCGACCGTGTCTGTACAACCTGCCTCATTCGTTACAACAACCTGATACATGAAAGTCCCTTCGTCAGTAGCTGTAATCCCAATACTAGGTCCATCTGTCGGCCCGATTATGGGATCACCCGTCCATTCATAAGTGACTCCATCTGTATTACCGCTGACCTCTACAACTAAGGTTGTATCCTGACCAAGGCAAAGAGAAACAAGCTCACCCGGGATAGGATCAGCAATAATTTCCGCGCTAATCAGGGCGACCGTATCATAATTGACACAGCCATCTTCGCTGGTTGCTGTCAGCAAGACCAACAGGGTATCATTAGGCTGCAAATCGAAGTCGATGGGGTTATCGTCGCTAGTGCCAGACCCATCAGGGAATACGGTCCAGGTAAAACTCGTGTTCGGGTCTGAATCTGTAGCTTCCAGTGTAATGGTCTCCCCACAAGTCTGCAAAAACGGTACCGTAAGGGTATCCATCATGACTGTCCCGGGTCCACCATCTGGCAGGCCTGGATTAGCGATAGAGATCGTCCCATCATTGTTCGTATCCGTAGGACCATTCGGGCCTACTATTATCGGATCAGGTACATATCCTTCCTCAATGACGACCGTATCCATATCGGTGCAATTCAGATCGGCTGTGTCTGATTGAGCAGTGACAAAGTACTCGCCAGGCTCGTTGGTAGTTGGGTTGGCTTCATTAGACATGAATCCGTTCGGCCCAGTCCATTCATACATTAAATCATCACCACCATTGGGATTGAGATCCGTCGAATCACCGGGGCATAACACAATAGTAGTGGGAGGATCTAATTCGGGCAACGAGACGGTTATGACCGTATCGAATGTAGACACACAGTCATTCGCACTGGTTACCGTGAGCGAAACGGAGATTGGTCCGCTTTCCGTGACCGTTACATCTGGGTTGGCATCATCACTACTCGATGGATTTCCCGGGTTAAAGGTCCATTCATAAGTCAGCGGTTGGCCAGTATTATTTATGGAATTATCCATAAAGCTAATAGTCGCCTCACCATCTACACAGTCTCCCAGATCGGCCGTCAAATCAGCCTCCAACTGCAACCCCTCAACGGGAACCTCAAGCGTAAATGGTTCAACACAGTCTTGATCAAACTCCGTACTTAGCGTTACTATATAAGTGCCGGCTGAATCATACACGTGAACGGGATTGGTTTCGGTACTTGTATTTCCATCTCCGAAATCCCAGAGATACCCGAATTCCGTAGTACTTGTATTGGTAAATTCAACAGTCTGTCCGTCACAGTCCACCTGAGCGGTAAAACCGAGCGTGTCCGTCTCATCGAGCACGAGCACTTGAACCGTGTCAAAGCCTTCGCATCCAAATTGATTGGTCGCCATAACCACCAGTTCAAATTGCCCCGTAGACCCTGTAAAATTTGGACTTCCGCTGGTGGGATCATCTACCAAATCCGCAGGCTCCCACATGAACGTCAATGTATCATTCGGGTCATTGTTGGTTACTGGCAAGTTAATAATGGCTGGCAAGCACCCGATCGTAGTATCAGGAGCGCTGATATCTACCGGGCCACCGGCTATAGTTATAGGCAGCTGATTCGTACAACCCAAGGAATCTGTGGCAATGACCGTGACCGTAATTTCTCCACTCAGATCTACATCGATCATACTTCCGACACCCAAGGTATCTCCATTTTCATCGACGTAAACAAAATCCAGACCGGGGCCTGGCGTTGGTGTGATGGTGGCCGAAGGCTCACAAGTGATAACCGGGTTGGCCTCGCTTCCCAAATCACTGATGAGTGGGTCAACTAACTGTCCATTGACATCAGCACTTATGTCGATGGGACTATTCTCAACCACAACGACATCTACCTGGGCTGTATCCAGGCAACCATCTGGAGAAAAAGTGATCAAAGTCACCGTATATATCCCGGGAGAAGGATAGAAATAGGTCGGATTATCGAGGCTGCTCGTGTCAGAGTCTGTAGCTAGATCACCAAAGTCCCAAAATACACTGTCTGCATTGGTGCTGTTGTTGGTGAAGTCTAGCTGAGTATCTACACAAAGTGAACTGGAACTAAAGTCCGCTACACTTGGCGGAAACGGATCAATGACAACCGTATCCGTAAATGTGCAATTCAAATCTCCCTGCGTGATGGTCACTACATATGTGGTAGAAGAACCATCAGCCACTGTTAGAACCGGTGTCGCTGAACTTGCATCATCTAATCCATCGGTTGGAGACCATGAGTAACTGGCCTCTCCAACCACCATGTCAGGTGTAATAACTACCTGATCTCCAGGACAAGACCTTAGGGTATCTGGATAATTAGACACATCATCAGTAAGATCAATTACAGTCAGTGTTTTACAAACTGTGGCCGTGCAGTTTAGCTCGTCTGTCACGGTCACACAATATTCACCAGGCAGACTGACCTCTACATTAGCTGTAGTCGCACTATCTACACCTGGCCCTGTCCATAAATATGTAACCATACC
>JBCBVN010000044.1:0-18902 GCA_039817625.1 Bacteroidota bacterium | reverse complement strand
TGATACCGATGGCCATGGTACACATGTCGCTGCTATTGCTGCTGGAAATGGAATGAATCCCTCTTTAATAGGCGAGCCTGATTTTGACAGAGCGGGTATTGCACCAGAGGCTGAAATCATAGCGGTAAATTTGCTAGATAGCGAAGATTCTACCGTTTCGGATGTGATTAAATTTAGAGATGCACTGGTCTATATAATTGAAAAGGCTAGGGTTTCATCTCCTGACAAAGCCGTTGTCATAAATATGAGTTTTGGAGTTAGTTTAGGTGCGCACGATGGGCGAGGAGATGAAGGAGATAACACTGATGAAGAGGTTATAAATGAAGTTTTTCACGAGAAAGAAGGGGTGATCGGTATTGCAGCAGCTGGTAATGAAAGTGGAATTTTTCAGCATTTAGAAATCACACTAAAAGGAACTAGCCCAGATAATATTATTAAGATACCCTTTTTTGTAGAGAGAAATCAAGGCTATGAGCAAGATGGGAGTAGTCTATATATAGATATGTGGTATGGAATTGATGATAATCCAGGAGTGAAGTTATGGTTTAAGCCACCAGGAGGTGTACTGAGTAATCCAAGTATATTAGAAGGTGCAGATGTTGTTGGCGATTTTAATAATGGGAAATGCGAATTTGGTATTGAACATACTAAAAAAGAGTCATTGTCGGATTTGCGGGGAAATGTCACTAGAGCAAATATTGAGATCTACATTAGTCCGAAAAAGAGGAAATTGCAATTGGGAGATGGTTATCAATTGCTGGTTTCAGGTAAGGAGAATACGAAAATTCACTTGTGGGTGAATCCTGACCCTAATTTTAGAATTAATTTTGATAAGTCTCTAATTGATGTTGAAGATGGAGTAGAAATCAGTGATCGGTCGACTATTTCTAGTCCTGGCCATTGCCCTGAAATAATCACTGTGGGAAGCTTTGAAAAAGATAGAAACAGATTGTCTTGCTTTTCTAGTAGAGGTCCAGTTCTCAGCTATACAAGTTCAGGTCCAATAGCTGAAAAGCCTGATGTCGTGGCGCCAGGTAAACAGATAAGCTCAGCTAAGGCTGAGGCTTGCAAGTGCGGACGAGGCTGGCTTTATGATACATACATCCGCTTCAATGGTACATCTATGTCTGCTCCTCATGTGGCTGGTATGGTGGCATTGATGCTGGAAAAGAATAATAAACTCAAATTGGAAAAAATAAAAGAACATTTGAAAAGCGCTTCTGAAGATGGAGGATTAAAATATATTGAAACAGATATATGCGGTAATCGCGACGATGGAATAGAAACTAATAGCTCAAGCCCTATTGTAGGTAAGACGGAGGTAGGTTTGGGTCGGGTAAATGTTAAAGCTACTGTAGACCTTGTTTCTTAATGTGTTGAATAATGCCTCATGCAATCCAGTAATCAATTATATATAGACATCATATATGCTACTGCTAGAGCAATAGAAAAGGGCAATGAAATACTTGATACATTTTCTACAGATCGCTTTGGATTTGAATTGCCGGAAAGTATACTTGAGGCATCATCTGTTCTATCTATTCGTAATGAACTGATTCAAGTTGCCGAATCTTTACTTGCAAAAGCAAATTCATTAAAAGCTGTCAATACTAGCGATCCTGCAGCATTAATAATCAAAGTTGCAGAAATTGCTGACTTAATCAGGTTGTACATATCTGGACTTTCAAGGTTAAAGGAGGAATTATCCAATAGGATTAGTACAGATTTTTCACCAGGGGATGATAAGGTAGCTGCGCTGAGCTTTGTTGAGGCATTACCCGCTAAATTTCTTAATTATTCTTTAGCTAATTATATAGAAGGGTTTTCAAAAGGCTTACTCCTAGGGCTGAAAGCTGTCGGTGTAGCAAAATGGGATGAGTTAGAGCCTCAATTTTCCAATTCTGTATCTACAATTGTAAAAGAACTTAGGCTGGATTGGCTAAAAGAGCTCATTAAAAACCCGGCAGATCATCTCAGGAATGTTATTAGATGGGGCGCGCCTGATTTTGATCCTAGATTTTTCTTTGCTGTATTTAAGCAAATGTATAATCCTGAGGCTGCTATTTACATTGAAGAAATTAACGGTCATCCGCAGATTTCTTTTGGAGATTTTTCCCTCTCACGGATTCTTGTAAATGGTAAAACAGGCTTAGAGCTCATCTACAAAATTGCTTTAAGAGAAGGATTTTATCAAAGAACTAAAATTAGTGAGAACTGGGGTTTTGGCATAGAGACTAATTTTGAGCTTGAGGGAGAAATTACTATGCAGGTCATGCCCCCTCTTGATGTAAATATTTTGAATCCAGAAAGTGTGGTGTCGGGTACAGCCAATTTCACTTTAGACCGAAATCCTGAAGCACGTCCATGGAACTTCTTTACGTCAGAAATACTAACTCTTTCCGTTGAAAATGTAGGTGGTGGTGTCGGTATACAAACCGAGTTAACTTCAGGCTCCAACCTCACCTTCGAACCCCGCCTCTTTGCCGAACTCTCCCAGGCTAAGCTTAAAATCGGATCAGAAGACGGCGATTCATTCCTGGCTAAGATCATCGCTGGAGCAGAACTGGAAGCCACTTTCGATCTGGCTATGGAGTTCATCCCTTCCAAAGGCTTGGTCGTGCGTGCTGCCGGTGGAGTAGAAATACAAATTCCCATTCACAAAGATCTGGGGCCACTGCGGTTAGATACTTTTTACCTCGGCTTGCTCATCAAGAACGATGGCACACTAGATTTGGAAACATCCCTTGGGTTGGGTGCTAATCTGGGGCCGCTGAAAGCTGTAGTGGAAAGGATGGGTGCCAAGACACTGACCAATTTCATAGAAGGGTCAGATGCTGAATTTGGCAATATCGATACTGGACTCAAGTTTAAGCCGCCAAATGGAGTTGGCCTTTCTTTAGATGCCGGGATCATCAAAGGCGGTGGCTACCTATTCATCGATACAGACAGAGGCGAATATGAAGGAGCGCTCGAATTGACCTTCAGCGAGTGGATTGCTCTGAAAGCCATCGGCCTGATCTCTACGCGCATGCCCGATGGCAGCGATGGTTTTAGCCTATTGATCGTTATTACCGTAGAGTTTGGAGCAGGTATTCAGCTTGGGTTCGGATTTACCCTGATCGGAGTAGGCGGTATACTGGGACTGAATCGAAGAACGAACATAGAGCCGTTATCCGCTAGTATAAGAACTGGGGCTATTGAGTCGGTCATGTTCCCGGAAAACGTCATCGAAAATGCACCGCGCATCATTTCTGATTTGCGGGCGTTTTTCCCGACCGAGGAGGGCACTTTCCTGATCGGACCCATGGTCAAAATAGGTTGGGGTACCCCGACACTCATTAGCCTATCGATGGGCATTATTATTGAGGTGCCCGATCCAACGATTACCATCCTTGGTGTACTCAAAGTCGTTTTGCCCGATGAAGAAGCCGCTGTCCTCAAGTTGCAGGTCAACTTCATTGGCCGCATTGAATTCAGCAATAAACTGGCCTGGTTCTACGCCGAACTCTACGATAGCCGCATCCTGTTCATCACGCTCCAGGGCGGATTGGGTGTACTGGTCAATTGGGGCGACAACAGCAACTTTGTAGTCAGTGTAGGTGGTTTCCATCCCGACTTCAACCCGCCCCCACTCCCCTTCCCCGAGCCACCGCGTATCATGGTCAATCTGTACAATACGCCTGTGGCCAAAGTTTATATACTGGGCTACTTTGCGGTGACCTCCAATTCGGTACAGTTTGGCGCACGAGCTGAAGTATTCTTTGGCTTCAGCGAATTTAAGATTGAGGGTCATTTTGGTTTCGATGCCCTGTTCATCTTTTCTCCCTTCTTCTTTAGCTTCAGACTGTCCATTCGCCTTTCTGTCAAGGTCTTCGGAATTGGCTTGTTTACCGTTGGCTTTAGTGGTAAACTGGAAGGCCCAACTCCCTGGTACATTAAAGGAAAGGGACGAATCAAATTACTATTCTTCAAGCTCAATGTACCCTTCGAGCACACATGGGGCGAACGGAAGAATACCGATTTGCCACCTATTGAAGTCCTCCCGTTACTTGAGCAGGAGTTGAAAATGACCAGCAACTGGCAGGCGAATCTACCTGCGGGAGTCCATACCCTGGTCAGCCTCCGCCAGCTGGGAGACGGAGAATCAGATGAACTGGTCTTGCACCCGGTTGGTAGCTTGTCGATTTCTCAGCGCAAAGTGCCGCTTAACGTCGTACTCGAAAAGTACGGTAACCAAGTACCCAGCGATGTTGAGGAGCTGACTGTGGGAGTCACAGCTGGATTAGACAAACTAAGCGATCTTCAAGAGCAGTTTGCCATAGGCCATTTCAAAGACCTGAAGCAGGAAGAAAAGCTGTCTAAGCCTTCCTTCCAACCAATGAACTCCGGGCTTAGCCTGTCGGTATCCGGGGATCAAACCCAGACTTCGGCAGCGACCGCAAGGACCATGCGCTATGAGCGAATTCTGATTGATGGGGCACATCGCCGTCGCATTACAGAAGCGATCATCGCATTCTTCCAATTGCTGATCGCCTTATTGAGATTGAGCCGTAGAAACGTCGTGCGCCAGTCTGCAATCTCGGCTACCCGACAAGCAGAGATGAAGCCTCAGGATCAGGTGGTCAAGCTACGCCCTGATCAATATACGGTGGTATTACGCGCCGATAATCGGCCCGCTGGGACGCTCGAAACCGTCACTTTCGACAATCAGGTGATGGCCGAAGATTATCTGGCCAGAGAAAAACGCATTAACCCGGCCAGTGCCGCCGACCTCCACGTAGTTCCTGCCGTAGAAGCAAATGTCAGAGCATGAGCGATCTAAGTAAATATACCTTTTTGCCGTGGCTGCGCCGTGGTATTGCCAATCAGATTTCCAATACGGTTGGCCAACGTGCAACGATTGATGTTTCGCTGAAAATTGGAGGTGCTCGGAAAGATGGCTCTGCTGTAGATGAGGATATAGTAAAGCCCGTCCAGATTTATGGTCCGGGAGATGTAATTGGTATCGACAGCAAGAACATCATCCGAACGGAACCCAAACACTACATCACCAACTTTGAGCCCAACTATCTTGCTTTTATCGATTTTTACGATGAGGATCTGCCCTGGCGCTACTCACCTGATCAGCCTCAAAACCACCGACTACAACCCTGGATGGCCCTACTTGTCCTGACTGATGAAGAGTTTAAAAATGCACCAGCCAAGCCTGGTCAGCCGCTGGCGGCTATTCAACTGGATGGCTCAAATATCAGCGAAGTTCTTACGCCTGCTAATGAATTGTGGGCATGGGCCCATGTACAGCTCAATGAATCTATACTCGGAGAAGATACGCATCGGTCTACCGCCGCCGATTTGGGCACAAAAGTGGAGCAACTACTGGACAGCGATCCAGATCTTGGGTTCTCCCGAATAATGTGTCCACGAAGACTGGCTCCCGATACGGCCTATCATGCTTTTCTGGTGCCGAGCTTCGAAAGTGGCCGAAGAGCCGGTTTGGGAGAAGATGTAGCTCAAGGTAATCCAGATGCACTGACGCCTGCCTGGGGTGATGGACAAAATTTGCTGCCGGTTTACCATCGATGGTACTTCCGCACTGGCGGAGAAGGCGACTTTGAATCTTTAGTTCGTCTGCTTAAACCTCGTCCTGTATCTGCAGAAGTTGGCCGAAGACCCATAAATGTATCAGAGCCTGGGGCCAACGTAACCGGGATCAGTGATCCGGAACTGGGCGATGTGCTACTACTGGAAGGCGCCCTTCGAGTCCCCGACAAGAGCTTGAGCGACAATGAGCTGGCTCGTCTCACGAAATATAGAAACTGGGATGCCAACTACCCGCACCCCTTCCAAAGAGATCTGGCCAATTTTATTAATCTCACAGACGCCTATACCCAAAAAAGCGCGGAAGATGCCCATGTCGATGCCGGGCTAGACGCGCCACCAGCTGCTGGCGAAGATGGCGCCTACAGCATAAATGGTAATCCAGATCCGGTCATTACCGCCCCTCTTTATGCCCGATGGCATGCGCTGACTCAGCGATTACTGACCGATCGGGATGGTAATAACGTGAGCGGTCAGCAAAACTGGGTACACCAGCTTAATCTGGATCCGCGCCACCGAACAGCGGCGGGATTTGGTACTCAGATTGTTCAGAAAGGCCAGGAAGACTACATGGAAGCCAGCTGGCAGCAAGTGGGTGAAATCATAGAAGCTAATCGCCGGATTTTACTGGCTCAGATGGCTCGCGAAATTGGGCGTACCTACTACATCCGCTACTTGCAACCAGGATTGGAAGTAAGCTTTCCTGGCGGGCAGAGTAGAGCCAATCAGCGAGACTTATCTCTGACAGCCCCTCTTTCCTCAAGGATTATGACTTCCGCAGGTCGGACACTTCGCTACGAACTCGAAAGTAGTCAGCTTGCTCCAGCAGCACTTTCTCCTCAGATGCGCAAGCTTACCCGTCCTAGAGCAGCCATCGTCAAAAAAAGACTGGACTTCGGCAATGCACCAACTGAGTTAGCACCAGGCAATCTGATAGATCGCCTGGCAGCCGGAGAGGTGACTGCAGCTCCGCCTCGTGAAGTACCTTCCGGTACGCCTACCCACCAGGATGTAGCCGATCAAGCCGGGCCAGATGCTGTACCCGCCAACTGGAAAGCCACCTTGCGGGAGTGGCTCATCAAGTTGCCCTGGCTCAGGTATGTGCCCCTCATCGCCATTGGTGTACTCTGGCTCATCGCCTTGTTTTTTGGCTGGCTGATTGGACTGGCGCTGGGTACAGTTTTCGCAGTGACGGTCTTTCTTGTTGGGTTGTATTTCTGGCTATTACAGCTCATCAAAAACCCGCCGCCTGATGCGACTGATCCCCTTGATCCGGTGGCTACACCTTCGAGTAGCGTGGATCGCTTTCCGAAATTTTCAGACTTTAGAATTTCTGATCCGAGGGAAAATTTCATCCCTACCGAAGGGACCACAGATAGCAGTGAAGGAATTGCCTATAAGGCGGCCCTGAAAGATCAGCTCGACCTCATGCGTGCAAACGCAGAGTCGGCCCCTGCGAGAACATTTACCCCCATCGATCCTGGGGAGGCACGCATCACTATGGTACAACAACTGGATCCGGAGATCAGAGTGCCGGAGAGAATTGGCGCTACCTACCTACTTCCCGAAAGGCTGAAGCTTGCCCAGTTCACAGAGCGTTTTGTGCCGGCTATGGCCTATCCGCGCATCGATACACCCATGTATGAGCCGTTGGTGGAGGAAAACCCCAATTGGTTTTTGCCCAATATAGATCTCATTCCGCAAGACAGCATCACCCTGCTAGAGACCAATCAACCCTTTATCGAAGCCTACATGGTGGGCCTCAATCACGAAATGGGGCGCGAGCTGTTGTGGCGAGAATTTCCAACCGATCAGCGGGGATCCTACTTTCGTAAATTTTGGGAATCAGTAGACCTCAATCCCGACCCCAATGCCACGGAAGAGGAGCGTCGAGAAGCCAATTATGATATTCCTAAACTACACCGCTGGTCGAAGTTCAACAAGCTTGGAGATCACGATCTGCGAGAGATACGTCGTCAAGAAGAAAACCCAAACCCCGAACCCAGAGATGAAGCCGTGCTGGTCATAAGAGGTGAGCTTTTGAAGAAGTATCCCAATGCAATCATCTATGCACAAAAAGCAGACTGGGTGTACAAAGACGATAATGGTGAGCGAGTACCCGATAATAAGCTACCCAGAAAGCTGGTGGAAGAAGCCGACCTGCCCGGCAACGCGACGGAGCGAGACTATAGGCGGTACCCCATCTATGAGGCACAGGTCAAGCCCGACATTTACTTTTTCGGTTTTGATCTTACCGTAGAGGAAGCACGTGGTGACCTGGGTGATACGGCAGATGATGATGCCGGATGGTTCTTCGTCATCCAGGAGCAGCCCGGCGAGCCAAGGCTAGGACTCGATCTGGGCGATAAGTCAGACCCTGTGGAGGTATGGAATGATTTGAGCTGGGATCATCTGGATATTTCTGATGGGCAAGTGCTGAAAATAAGTGGTCTTGAGCCCATCGAACTGGATGCTCTAGAGGTCAACTCGGAAGGTGAAGGTGAAGATGCTGAAAAGGTAGATCAGCGGGAAGAGGACGATGAGATCGCGTGGAATGCTGATATGAATGCTGCCGATCTGGCTTATGTGCTTTATCAAGTGCCGGTACTGGTGGCAGTTCATGCTTCAGATATGGTTAAAGCTCAACCTAAAAACTAAGACCTATGCCCACCTTCGAAGAAGCAAAACGAAATCTGCGTAATCAAATTCAGGAGAAACGCAGACTCAAGCAGGACCTGAACAGAAACCGCAACCGACTACAAGAGACCGACCTGCGGAAGTCTAAAATAGAGAGAACGGACCCCGAGGGTACTTCTAAAATAGCGGCTGCATTAGCCAGTAATCAGCAAGACTTAAGAGATCAATTGTCGGCCAATCGAACTGAGCAGCTAAATCTACAGGCCGTTTTAGACCAGGCCCAGCTCAATTTTCTGCCCTTCAGCGATCCGCGCGAACACATGGGCAAAATGAGCGATCATACACCCGTTTTGCTATTTCCTCTGCGCCTGGAGACCCGATTTAAAAAGATCGAAAACCCACCTACTGCTGCATCGGCAGCCGTAGGGCATCAGTTGTGGGTGCGAGCCTACCCGGATGAGTGCCTGATAGATACTTTTGAGACCATACCCAGCGAAGCCGAATATTTGCGCGCCAGAAATTATTGGATCAACGTATACCGTGCCGGGCAGCCCGATAATGGGGCCAGTGAAGAATTGATCAGCGATATACGCAACCGACGTTTGGCGGCCTGGAATGGTTTACTGGAGCAGTCTACTGCTGGGAGGGCCTACTGGCTGCTGGGACACATTCAGCCTGTAGACGGGCAAGACCCTCCATCGCGACAGTCTGCAAGCGATATCTTTCTGATTATTCCCACAGAAGGAAATTTAGGCACTAGCCTTGAAGAGCCTTTAGCCAAATACTATCTGACTAAGTGGCAATCTTCCGGCGATCAGGATGCACTAGATGCCGCAAAACAAGCAATAGTCGATCTGGTAGGCAGCGAGGAGCGGGCCATAGAAATGCTGAATCAATACCAACCCGCAGGTCTCACGGAGGATGACTTCAACCAAGTTCAGCCTAACCAGAAAATAGAGGTAGTATTTCTGCATTTTCCCACCCCAGGCGAAATAGATCGAACGGTATCCGCCTGGTCCGAGCCAGCGCGTTCCGAAATGTTGCCAGACCGTCTGCTGGTTCAAGGATATAAAAACGGCAAGCTGGTCGTCGATGAAATCGGGCCTATCATTCCCAGGCCACTGGTGATCGGGCCTGATCCTGGCGAAGACATAGAAGCTCTGCTGGAAGAAGCTTTTCCCGAGCTATTTGTAGATGGGGCTTCACCGACAGATGAAGAGAAAGCTGGATTGTATGTGCAGTATCTGAGCAGTCGATCGGATACTCGATGGTTGTACGATTTCGATGCAGCTGTAGATGTCGGTATGGGCTTCCGAATCAACTTGAGCGCGGAACAATACAATGCGGGCTTTGATCGGTTGTTTGTCCTTGGGGTCCGATTATCCAGCGATGCCCAGGAGAGCCAGGAAGAATTGGAGGAGTTGCTCCGCCACCATCAATACGGTACCAACGGTTTGGCCATTTTGCCTCAGGGTGTAGCGACCAACAGGACAGAAGATGAAGATTCTCCATTTACGCAGTTTGAGTCTGGCGAGGAGACCTTTGACCGGCTAATAGATGGGTCCAATACTATAGCTGCTGATGAAGGGCGCCAGACGCGAAGCGATGGTCGCTGGCTGAGTGATCTTTTGGGCATTGATCCAGAGGGGTCAGGCCTTCATACGGCCTTGCATTTTGATCATACCGATCAGTGTGAATCATTGGCCATGCAAAGGGCTTTGTATCCAGCAACGATGGGGCGATATCTAGATGGTATGCTCAACGGCCTGACCAGCGAATGGGAAAGGACGGTTACTGCCGAGTTTTTCCGGTCACATGTTGCGCCACGTGGCCGCATGCCCGCCATGCGTATTGCCGATCAGCCATACTCGGTACTGCCGATTTCCAGCAAGCGAAAAGGGGAATGGCTCAAGGCAAGAGACTTTATGGAGGAGTCTGCTGAGGCAGAGGAATCAGAGTTCGTTGCTGGCAGAGATACCATTTCAGGGCAGCCATTTCCCAGCTTTGACGACCACAAAGGCGTATTGAAAGACCTACTGGATCTACTAGATCGAATCCGAGTAGATTGGACACCTAAGTTGGATGGGGTGGCCCATCTGCATGGCCCGGGTAATGACCCTCACGAAAGGCTGCTGGCAGTACTGGGACTTCATGCCACTTCGGTCGAATTTGATCAGCGAATGGGTGAAACGCTCAATCAATTTTTTAATCGCCTGAGTGCGAGTGGTCTATTGGGGGCGCTCCTTGGAGCCATCATTTCTGCAGGACATGTAGAGCGCAGCAAGCAGCTATTTGAGCGGCATGGTATTAACCTCGATTTTGATAATGAAGATGAAGTAGAGCAGGCGCTCCCCAAAATTATGGAGCTGCTCTTCTTGACCTCGCATACACCATTGGTAGGTCCACTGATCGATGATCGACCGCTATCCGAGTTCAGTGCCATTCGAGCCTATGCTGGCGATCAGAACTACATCGAATGGTTGATAGCGGCTATGCAGGAAGATCCCAAGCGACTTCGAAACTTGAGTGGATTTCCGGCAGACGATCGACCCAAAGCGATGCTCTTTCAGCTGCTGCGATATGCAACCGAGCAAGCCGCTAACCAAACTGCCCTGAACCTCTATCGGGACCAACGCCTGATCACGCTGGATGAGCAAGCAAAAATGATGGTAGAAACCGATTTTGTAGGGGTCAGGCAAAATATTGGCAATGCTGTTGAAAGTCCTTACGAATTACTGTACAGGCCAGAGCCAAAAATAACTCAGACTGAGGATAGTCGACTGGTTATAGACCACCTGCCCAGCTTGCTGGCCGCGACAAATTTCAGGGGTAAAGAATGGAGAGCGCACAAATCAGCTCTTGAAAAATTAGTCAACTTACCAACGGCCAGATTGGAGCGCCTTATGGCCGAACACATCGACTGCTGCAACTACCGCCTGGATGCCTGGCTGCAAGGTTTTACCAACCTGAAGCTGCATGGTATGCGCTACGGGACCATTCTGGAAAACGAGACAGAAGTCCCACCCAGATCGGGCATATACCTGGGCGTCTACGGTTGGGTAGAGAACCTGGTTCCTCAAGATCGCAACCGAACTCCGGTCCAGCTGGCTGATGACCAACAAGATCTTTTTGCAGCCGACGGACGGATTCCGGAAAGAGACAGCAGTAATGCAGGTTACGCGCATGCTCCATCACTCGATCATGCCGCTACGGCGGCCGTTTTGCGCAATGCCTACCTCAGTCAGTCCAATCCGGAAGAGCCTGATTTCTATGCCGTAAATCTCTCTTCCGAGCGAGTGCGTATGGCGCTACATATTATAGAAGGCATGCAAGGCGGTCAGGAATTGGGGGCCCTATTGGGTTACCGCTTAGAGAGAGGACTGCACGATCACCAGATGCAACTGGATCAATATATCTATCCACTCCGCACCAAATTCCCGCTGCGCGCCAATCGATTGACAGATACTGCGCTGGAAGATGATGAATATGATAGTGTTGAGCAGATCGCAGCCAATAATGTTGTCGATGGACTTGGTCTATTAGAAGCGGAAAGACGACCCGGAGCCAGTTACCCTTGGGGAACTCGTGGGCTACCTGCTGATGGTTCTCCAGCAGCGGAAGCCATCAAAGCAGAGGTTGAAAAGATAAAAGACATCAATGATGCAGTCGGCGATTTATCTCTGGCCGAGTCGGTGCATCAGGTGGTTAAGGGCAACTATGATCGGGCAGCGGGTACACTCAATGCCTTTAGTAAAGGCGGCATTCCGCCCATGCCCGAGGTGGTCAAGACCCCAAGGCGAGGAAGCCAGCTCACTCATCGTATGGCTTTGCATCTGGAGCCAATAGTCGCTTCGACCTCCTTGAGTGGAAGCGTATTGGCCAAAGCAGAGCCTGCTACTGCTAAATGGATAAGCGAATTGCTCCCGCAGCCTGATCAAATTGGCGTACTTGTAGAGCTCATACCTATCAATACTCCTGGTGCAGAGCCAGTGATCACGCTAGCCAATCTGAACATGACCGCTATAGATTTGCTGTATCGCCTGGATCGAGAGGGAGATAATGCCTTGGGTATGCTAGATGAACCCATCCATCACTTTATACAACAAAGTGCAAGCCCGGCCAAAGGCACGGATATCCAGATTCACTACACCAAGCATCTGCCAGACTCCGCTTCTGCCAGCGTCTCCTTCTTTGAATTGGTGCCACTGATCAATGATCTGCGCGAACTCTTATTGGCTACTCGTCCACTCCGACCAACGGATCTGCGATTGCCTAATGAAGCAGATGGGCAGGAGGATGTGGAAATGACGCTTTCCGAGACCATATACACCGATATCGTACAGGCTGAGTTAGTAGATGTGCTCGGAGCGGACGATTCTGCTGGCTTGCGCAAGTTCATTAAAGACCTGGAAGCTGCACAAGTCAATCTGGATGACCTGGAGGCCATGCGGCCCCAATACGAGTCGATCAAAGACAATCTGGATGTTTGGGTTCAGACTTACGCAGGTCGGGCACACGACTTGCAAACGTTTAGACCACTCAATGCCCACACCGATTTCGCATATACAGGCACGAGGTCACTATACTTGTTCCATCGCGCGCAAGTGTCTGATTTCCGTGAGGAATTGGTTGTATTATTTCAAACTTGCAACCAACTTCTCGACCAGGAAGCCGCTCTCGATCCGGTCACTGCAACTGATGAAGAGCGCCTGGCCCTCCTAAAACGCGTCGAACCGCTCGTGTCTACATCCTTCATTATCGATGAGACAGATCCAACGGCTTTTCGCACCGCAGTCGTAGCCAAAAAAGATGCCTTCGAAGCTTACCTTAATGAACTCCAGGCTTTTCTGAATACGGACCACGCTACCATTCAAGATCAATTAAATGGATCAGATGGAGTGTTGGATCTGTTGAGTGCAGCCAAGTTGGAGCCCTTCACCTCTCGCCGGGTTGACCTGACCGAGGCACAGACGCGCTTGTTGGCTCTGGCACAGGATCTACTCAAGGCATCCGTAGAGCTGGTCAACAAGGCAGACCTTTTGATGGCAGAGGCTGCTGCTGCCCAGACTGATTTTGGTGCCTTAGCCATTGGCCCTGAAGCTGTCCTGCCTTGGCAAAAACCCATACGCACCTTGGTTGGCGAGGATTTTCAATTGCTCCCACGATTTGTAATGGGGGCCACCGCAAAGGCAGAGTTCGATTTGGCCTGGGGCGATCGGGCTCAATTGCTAAAATTTCAAAAATTAGATAAGGACGAACCCCTACCGGTCGATACCTGGTTGAGCGGTTTGGCGAGAGTCAGACCGATGGTGGGGGCCTGGGAGCGAAGTGGACTGTTTTCTGAAGACTACGACGGGGCTACTGAACTGACATTAACACCTCTACAATTTCCCTACCGAACCGAAGACAGCTGGCTGGGGCTAGAATTCCCGGAAGGATACGAGCTCGATGAAGAACGGTTGTTGTATACCGCTCATTTTGTAATAGATCCGCCTGCCGAAAGTACCTTTTGCGGACTGATGGTAGACGAATGGACAGAATTTATACCCGCCCGGAAAGAGGATACGGGCCTAACTTTTCACTTCGACCGTCCTAATAACGAGCCCCCACAAACCTGGCTGTTGGCTCTACCCGAAAGCTTTAAAGGGGGCTGGGCATGGGAGGAATTGATCGCATGTCTGCATGAGGCCCTGGATTTGGCCAAGCTGAGAGCAATCGAACCCGAGTCTTTTGCCGATACCGCCTATAGCCACCTTCTACCGACCACAGTGGCTAGCAGTAGTACTTCTCCGGTGATTGCCAGTTTGAATTACGCAGCCATTAATGGCGTCCAACTTGACATTCAAAATACCAACCTAGATGTCCCAAGTTAATCTGTCCTTACTCAAATTGGGTGCTCGGCCCTTTCTACGACCCACCATTGTCACTTACAATAGGCTGGAGGGTCGCCCGCGTACCCACAACTTCGAACGCTCGCTGAAAGCTGAAATCAGAGACCCGCTCTGGATGATCAGCAAGCAATGGCAAGTGGGCGAGTTTCAAGGCGATGATGCAGCGTCGCCAGTAGTAGCCAGGCTTCAGATGCGCACCAGCCGATTAGATGCTTATCAGGCTGGAAGCGGTAGCCACATCAGTCCACTGCCTGAGGAGCGCCCGCTGGAAATGGTGGTCGAACGCCAGCAAATCAGTATGCGACGAGCGGGAAAGGCTGTTCACCTGGACCTTCGATTGGCAGCCGGGCGGTATTGGAAAAAATTGCTCAATGCAGAAGGTGGGGCCGTAGCGGGCCTGATTGGAGCTTACAAAGAGAATTATAGTTTCACGGACCCAGATCCTACCGACGAGTCAGACCATACGCGCTCCGCTCACCCTCGTACCTGGCAACGCTTCAGAGCCGTAGCTGGCCGATCTATTGATGGCTATGCTATAATAGAAGATGTGCTTGCTGGGGGGACAGCATTCGATCGCATGGCAAACACACCACCTGCGGGAGTCCAAACCCAACTAACAGATCTATTTGAAAAGCTTCGGACTTGGTGGAATAAATGGCTACAGCAGCAAGATGAGCCCAACGAGAGCTGGCAGGCCAATCGATTAGAGCATCAATTTGAGGTATCGGCTCCCAACCCCGACAATGATCAGCTACGGTCTGCATACGTTGCAGATGAGTACTACCAGGGGCATTTGGATTGGTATAACCTGGATGCAGCCGATGAGCCCAATGGCTCAAATATGGAGCCCGAGAATGCTCAGCCAGAGGTGAAGGAAAAGGTGGTTGACTTCTTTCCAACCAATATCAGTTTCGGCGGTATGCCCGACCCGCGCTGGTGGACATTGGAGGAGCGAGAGACAAGTTTCGTAGGACTGAAGCCCGACACTACCGATCTAAATAAGTTGTTGGTCATGGACTTTCAACTTCAGTTTGCTAACGACTGGTTTTTGCTGCCAATAGGCCTCGATGTCGGTACGGTGGCCCGGGTGAAAGGGCTCATGATCACCGATAGTTTTGGAGAAAAAACCTGGGTTGAGCACGCAGGGCAGGGTAGTGACCAAGATTGGGAACGGTGGAGCATGTTTCATCCAAGTGTGGCCGGACAGCGAGATGTGCCGGCCTCGAATGACCTACTGATGCTGCCGGCAGTCCCAACCTTACTCGAGGGTAAGCCCCTAGAAGAAGTTCGATTGCTACGCGATGAGATGGCCAATATGGTATGGGGATTGGAGAGCCAAATTACCTTAGCTGACGGCCAGCCGCACAGAGGTAAGGAAGCCGCCAGGGAACTGTTGGCCAGATATCAAGGTAATATAGCGGAGCCTCCCGCTATCCCCGATGCCAACAACAGTGGAGATCTGGCAACAAGTACAACCTACAAAATCGTCAATTCGGTGCCCGAGTGTTGGATCCCATTCATACCGGTTCATCGCCCGGGATCACAACAACAAATCGAATTGCAACGAGCCGCCATGCCGCGCGTACTGCAAGGAGATTCTGAGCCGCCACAAAAGATAGAACCTCGGACCAGCTTACTGCGGCAGGGACTCGATCTAACAGACCCAATTCCATATTTCTTGCGGGAAGAGGAAGTCCCTCGTGCCGGTGCTCATGTACGCATGGGTTTTCAACGCACACGCTGGTACAACGGCAAGGTCTACACCTGGCTGGGAATTCGGAAAACGACCGGTCGCGGAGAGGGAAGTAGCGGGCTGAAGTTCGACTATTTAGAAAACTAGTTCTCCTGCATTTCTATCCAGAGTAAGCCCTGGCTGCAGTCGGTTTCATAGGGGTCTTCTCCGTATGCTTCCAGCAATAGTGGAGCTTCTTCGGCAGTAGCTTCCAAAACGCGGCTAATCTTAGTTTTATCCAGATTGCGGAGCGCTTTTAGGTTGTGATATTGGCCACCTACATAAAAACAGCGTCCGTCCAGTTCGTATGTGGTTGGCTCGAAAGTTTCCAGGTCCAACTCGACCTGAGCGCTTAGAGAAGTAGTGCCAATAAGGAGAAAAGCAAAAACAAAAAGGTTCTTCATGATGATCACGATTTTACAAGTGTAAAGATAATGTAATTCGTCGGAGAGCAAAGGATGTAGGAGCTTCAGCAATAAGTAGTGTTCTGACTACTCATTAACTAAGTTATTGCTCGAGGTTTATCAAAAACCTGTCGGGTGCCAACTCAATAGTAGCGTCTGGATCAACAGTAATGTCTACCCACTCTGTACTTGGTTTGACTCGGATTGATTCCCCATTTACCATGAGTTCAACAGGCATAGCAAAGTCTTCAACTTCGGTTTCCCACCAACATTTCCATATCGCACCACTAGGCCCGGGAGACGGGCCACGGGCTAATTTAAGGGTTGGGATATCCGGATGCATTAAATACTGCTCGAAAAATGACCTGACCCAGTCTTCTCCAATGGCCTCTGCAAAATAGTCGATCACCTCTGGCGTGCTGACAATACTGTGCTTGTATTCTTCGTAGAACCCGCGCAAGACTCGCCACCACTTATCATCATCGTTTATGGCGTGCCGAAGTGTATGCAACACCCATGATCCTTTGTAGTAGTGATCACTACCTCGAAACTCGTCAAAGTTTACACCCAAAGGTCCTAAAACCGGGGCTCTGTTGACGATATACGGACGCTGAGATTTCAGATATCTCCTCGCGGCGGCAGCATCGTAGTGATATTCCACATAAAGCGCTTCCATATAGGTAGTAAAAGACTCGTGTATCCACATCTCGGCATGATCTGCTACACTGATGCTGTTGCCAAAGTACTCGTGACCAGTCTCGTGTACAATGATGTAGTCCCAATCCATATCTCTGGGGATGAGCCCACCCAAATACCCACGCATAAAGCGATTGCCGTAAGCTATTCCCGATTGGTGTTCCATTCCCAGATAAGGGGTTTCAATGAGTGCGAAACCATCATTTGGATAGGGATAGGGGCCAAAGTAATATTCGAAGGCTTCCAGAACGCCTTGTGATTGCTGAAAATGCT
This sequence comes from Bacteroidota bacterium, assembly GCA_039817625.1. Classification (GTDB taxonomy): domain Bacteria; phylum Bacteroidota; class Bacteroidia; order Chitinophagales; family Saprospiraceae; genus Neolewinella. Next base: position 1,671 of record JBCBVN010000044.1, on the reverse strand, counting down.
CGCGTGCCCGCTCTTCATTGTAGTCGAGTACATAGTAGTCCATAGCCAATTCATCATTGGTGAATGGACTGGTATAGGTCTCAGAAAAGTGTGCGTAATTGCCTACAGTGATCGAAACATTGTAGTTGTTGATGGGGTAGGATACGAACCAGTCGTAGCGCTTCTTGCCGCCGTTTACTTCTTCTTCGGCCCGCAAATTGCCATTTGAAGCCACGAAATACCTACTGGGGACCGTCACACTGATGAGCATGCTATCTGGCTCGTCGCTCAGGTGGTCTTTATTGGGCCACCACAAACTGGCCCCGGTACCCTCACAAGCTACGCCTATCCAGTATCGCTCCTGGGCGTCCCTGGCCCAGACAAAACCGCCATCCCAGGGCGCATTCAAGGCGATCTGAGGCTGGCCGTGATAAACAATATCCAGGGTGTGGACGATGCCTTCTCCTACTTCTGCACCTTCTGGTAATTTGAAGAAAACAGCCTGGTGTTCGCGCCTCAAACCAGATACAGGCACACCGTTCAACCTGACCGCATCGAGCTCCATATTGTCGAAGAGATCAAATTGAAGCTCATCTGGTTTGGACAATAGTTCAAATTGCATAGTTAGCTGCCCATCGGAAATCGCCTTGTTTTTGAAATCCAGTTCAATATCCAGATGGTAGTAGGTTACATTATAGCAAGCGCGGCTTTCTCTTAGACTTCCGCGGGTGGAATCTGCCGCAGAAAACGCTTGTTCGTAGTACTGCCCAGATTGGGCTTGTAGAGTATTGAATAATAGGCTTGTCAGGACTAAAATCACAAATCGCATAGAGAATAGGTTTCTGGCATAAAAATAGGGATTCACTTCCTATCGATCGCCGGGCCACCCCCGTTTAATCAGCTGCGGCCTGTACGGCTCGCCATACTCGCATGACATTGCCTGAGCAAATTTTCTCAATGTCTTCTTTCCCATAACCCCTTCTGAGTAAGGTGAAAATCAGATTCGGATAGTCAGATACATCTTTGAGCCCCGTAGGTAAACTATCACCTACACCATCGAAATCACTACCTAGTCCCACATGGTCAATGCCTACTAAATTAACAACATGATCGATATGATCCGCTACGGTTTCTACATCGGCATACAGTGTTGGGTGCCGCGATCTAAAATCTTCGATAATGGCCTCAGCCCCTTCGTCTGTAGCCCCTAGTCCGGCTTGCTTCAACTCTTTATTAAGCAGTATGCGCAGACTGTCCTTTTGAGCGCGAATAGAACCATCCAAAAAGTTGGTGCCAAAATTTATCATAATGACCCCATTGTTCCGTCCTAGGCGCTCGATCATTTCATCGCTCATATTTCGCTCGAAGTCCGGTGTATACCTACGAGCAGAACTGTGACTGGCGATGACTGGTACGTCGGTTATAGACATGACATCGAAGAATGCCTGATCGCTCACGTGACTGATATCGACCATTATGCCAATCCGATTCATTTCTCTGACCACTTGCTCGCCAAATGAGCTAAGTCCATCCCAGGTTTGGGTACTATCGTAGCTACTGTCACATATTAAGTTATCTGTAGCGTGGGTGAGGGTGATGTACCTGATGCCACGGTCATAAAAGTGCTTTAAGTTTCGAATGTCATCTTCGATACCGGCTCCATTCTCCATGCCTAGAGGAAGACTGACAATG
>JBCBVN010000043.1:0-19171 GCA_039817625.1 Bacteroidota bacterium | reverse complement strand
TATTTGAAGTGTGCTAAAACTGAAGCGGCTATTTGGCAAAGGGCTTAATGCAATAGGGACAATAAGGCAGCAATCTCCTCTTACTTATCTATTACGACAAGCAAGAGGAGGCGATGGTATCACTCCATTTTCGAGACCGTTCTGTATACACTATTTCCATCTGCCATCAAGCGCAGGCGATAAATGCCCGCAGGCAGAGCGCTGATGTCAATGGCCGATTGTGGGCTGGGAATCGACGACAAGACTCGTCCCAGATTATCGATGATGTCGACCTGATCCAGGTTGATCGATCGGCTGCGAATGTTGAGCAGGTCTTTGACCGGGTTGGGGAAAATAGTGACGTCTTTGGCCCAGGTGGGTTCATTGACGTTGGAGGGAAGCGCAAACTCAATCACGGTACCCTGGGAGCCCAGGCCTACTTCAGTACCGTCTGCCAGCCAGCCTCTGATATTTTTGAATTCGATGATTGTGCTTAGGCCAGGCAAATCTTCCGCTGCAAACATTCTGACGCTTCTAATCAAATTATAGCCCTCTCCCTGTTCAATTTCAGGATCTTCTACGTAGACGGCTATCTCATAGGTATCGTCCGAAATTTGTCTAACATATCGCAATGCTGAAGGATCGTCAAATTCTTCTCCATCAATAAAGAAAGAAAGGAAATATTCCGGATCAAACTCCAATTCCAGGGTTACAGCTCTTAAGTTTTGAAAAGGGCTGGTAATTCGAATGGCACCGGGTCGAAAGGCACCTGTGGGAATAGGCCCAATGGGCGTACCGTTAGTTCTGGTAATCTGAATTTCATTTCCGGGCGTGTTAAATTCCTCTTCCTGGTAATCGGGCCTGGTTAAGTTGTAAAACTCCAGGGTTTGCAAGAAGTCATTTTCGTCAACCAACCCATCGTCGTTACCATCTAGGTGCTTAAGATCTGGAGCATCTTCAAAGACTTGCTGTCCTTCCCAGGTATCACCCGGAGTTGGTGCCCAAAAGATGGGTTGCTCGCGAAGCGGTCCCGACTCATTAAATCCGAAGCCAAGTGCTACAAGATCAACGTAATTGGCTATTCCGTCATTATTCAGGTCTCCAGGCCATACGCAGTCATCTGTACAGACTATTGGCGAACAAAGAAATTCAAAGCCTTCATCGTACAGTGCCTGGACTTGGTCTACCTCCTGATACAATAGCTCTACATTATCCAGGAAGTTATTTCCTTCTGCCCGATGTAGACCAAAAGCTAAATCCAAAACGACGCGTTCGCCTATAGGCCATTCACCAAAGTCTACTACGCCAAGGCCTCGAATATCCGCGGGGCCAACATTTGTGCTTAGCATACTCCAATCATCCAGGTTATTGGGATTACCTGGCCAATGGAAAAAGGTCTCCTCGCCCATGGTTTCGTCTGTACCCAGGCCAACATTAGTAATTGATGTACCATCGTTGAGCAAGCCATTTAATCGATTGAAAATAGCTTCTGAAGTTCCGGGGTCCGTAAGCTCTGCTGGTGGATCGGCGACTACTGAATTAAATAAGGTAGAGAAGGCAACCATATCTTTATTCAGAAAAGCTACTGATTGAGTAGGTGGATTATCACCAAAAGCAGGTACGCCTTGCTCACAGATAAGATTATCCTCATTATCTTGATTGTAGGAGAAAAACACATTCCGCTCAGGACTAGACCCTATATAATCGTCTGTAAAGCACCCCAGGTCAAAATCCGTCCAAATACCTGCTCTGAACCCGGAAATGTCAGAAGGTCCTTTATTAATCATTTCGTACCTGGAGAAGACCGCGGTATTAAAATACTCATTATCGGTACAGTAGAACGACCACTGAGTATGGTGAATCTGAGCAATTAGTGGCGGGTCACCATCATCTAAAAATGATGGGTTTAGGGTGTGGTACACCTCCCAGGTCATATGACCAGCTATTGAATGGCCAAAGGGTTCCACCGGATATTCACCGTCAAGAGGCTCATAGATTCCATCTTCATCGAGATCCATAAACGGGGCCAAGTCTTCATCTTCTGGTAGCTCAAAACCATATATACTGAAAAATTCAGCATTGCCTCGTCCAGGCCAACCGAGTATTGCAGTTACTGGGTTATCGATCTGACCATTGTCTGCAAAGTCTGCTAGATGGACATCTACATCATGTCTTCGAACATCCCAGACGCGTTGGTAGTCTGCACAATTTGAAGATACGGGGAGACCCTCAGCACTGAGCGGACCCTGTGGAAGGCCAGCACTATTATTTATTGTGCTGTAAGATTCAGCACTTACCAAGGGATTGCCATTGGCATCATTCCCTCCCAACCACAGATTCTGGGCGAAAATGGACACAGGTCTATTTTCACTGCCTGTATTAATGGAATAAGATCGAAACCCGGTATTAAATAAGAAATTCCGGGGTCCCGGAACTACTGGAGCAGACACCAGATTTCCATTTAATACCACAGCTCCATCGTCACTATTAAGTAAGCAGTCTGATTCCTGTGCCGGTAGAGTTGTTAGAAAAATAAAAAGGCAAAATATACAAGTAGAAGTGTATTGAAGTCTCATGTGTAACTAGGTTTTCCTTCAAATTAATAGGAAGGGTTCGCCTACTTGCAAGTAATATTTTATGCGGGAAAAAGAATTGTACAACAGATGACCAAAAACCATGAGCTAACACAAATTAAGTCTGGCACATGACCAACTGAAAAAGAGCTTGGTGCGATGCACCAAGCCCTTTTAAAAACAATTACAGAATTATTTTAGAGGACCACCACGACTGCTGTTAAGTCGTGTGCGGCCCGCAACTGTTCTGCTGCTAATTGGGCAGTCGATCCGGAATCATACTGACCAATAATCACTTTACTGATAATGGAGTTCCCACTTGAAGCTTCAACAATCCGAGCATCTGAAAAGCCTCGCCCTTGCAAATTGGTCACCATTCGATCCGCATTGAGGCGCGTGCTGAATGCCCCAACCTGAACGGCGAATGCACCTGTAGCTGCGCTGGCCTCCGGAGGAAGTATGGTACGGTTCGTTAGCTCTCCTGTTGTAGTTGGATTGGTGGTATACAGGATGGGGGTTGCGGTAGTAGCCGCACTTCCAGGTGTGCGTACCGTTAATCCCAGATCACTTGGATTTATTTCCCGGGCACTCAAATGATTTTCGGCTGCCGGAGCCTGAGTTGGAGCGGAAGGGGCCGGTGGTGGACTTAGTATGGCCGAATTCTGTGGTCGGATGGTCTGTCTATTGGCCAATGCCGGATTAGAAGGAGCAACTGGAGGAAGATTGTTGTAACTGGCCGGTTCCGGGTTACTTTGGCGCGTAGAGCCCGGCAAGACGGAACCTGAACTCTGGTTGGCTGCTTGAGCTCCCTGAGTAATAGGAATGCTGTAGGACTGAGGCGAGACTACACCATTATTTTGAGTGTAAGGGTTGGAGGCCGAGACCTGGTTTTGGGCCTGTTGCTGCCTCGCATTATTGTAAGTAGCGGGCTGGTAAGCGTAGGGGTCTTCCACTGGCGAGGGTGCTCCAGCCCCCGAAGGTACGAGGGTCTGCGACCTGCGTAAGTTTTCTTCCCAAGCCATCGGTTGCTCGTTTTCTACAGACCTGGTGGCCAAACCATTAGAATAAGTTGCCGGAGCCGTATTGGAGGCGCCTTGAGAAGTAGCTACCCGATTGTTAGACTGTACAGCTGATGCACTGGGATTCCAGTTGCTGAAGCCAACTTTTTCGATCCGCACCCTTGATCTGCCAGTTTGGTCGAGACCTATAGCGTCGGCTGCACTTTTGCTCAGAACAACTACACAGCCAGAGCACAGCCCTCCCCTATCATTGACACGCACCGTGACGACCGCATTATTATCTAATCTTGTCACTCGCAACAGCGTACCCATTGGCAAGCTGGCGTGCGAAGCGGTCAATTGATTGGGCCGGTATACCTCACCATAAGCAGTAGGCTGCCCCGCCAAATAGGCTGCATAATAGGTAGCAAAGCCCATCTCCGGACCGTTGTAGGCCACCTGTTGCTCCTGCCGTCCCGTATCTCCGGGTTCAAACCAGGTAACAGTCTGAGCATTCAAAGCGCAAGCAAAGGTGATTAGCGTGCAAACGAGCAGTCGTATTTTCATGGTCGCTGTTGGTGTTCACTGGGCAAAATTACCCTGTTGGTCAGTCTTTTATCTATTGAAGATCAACATATAAAGACTATTTGTAAGACGTAAATAAACCGTTTATGTCAGGCTTTTAGTTCTTTTTTCACCCATTTTTCGTGATAAAAGGCAAATTTTAACACAATTTTGGGGTTTGCACTGTTAGAATATCCGTTGCCAATGAAATTATGGACCAAGCCACTGTAGCATACAGATTCTTACCCAATGCTGACTATCAGCAGACCTGGGATTTGCAGACCGAGCTCCATCAGGCACTCGTTTCTCGAAAGCGGGCTCAGCTCAAAGCGCTCAAAGCAGGCCTTGAGGTAGACCCTACACCCCAGGCGCATCAGCTTCTCTTTGTAGAGCATGCTCCAGTGTATACACTAGGCAAAAGTGGTTCTATGGATCACTTACTGCTGGATGAGCAACAACTCTCTGACGAGGGATTCCAGTTTTATAAAATCAACCGAGGCGGAGACATCACTTACCACGGGCCAGGCCAGTTGGTAGCCTATCCAATACTAGACTTAGAAGAGGGCTTTTTTACCGATGTGCACAAGTATGTGCGTTCGCTGGAGGAGATTATCATTCTCATGCTGGCCGACTTTGGCCTCGAAGCTTATCGGGAGAAAGGATATACAGGCGTCTGGCTACCAGCCACAGACGAGCTGCCCAAGCGCAAAATTTGTGCAATTGGCGTACACCTGAGTCGTTGGGTGAGCATGCACGGCCTGGCGCTCAATGTCGATCCCAATCTCAGTCACTTCAATCACATCATTCCTTGTGGCATCCAAGAAGATGACCGATCAGTCACCTCTATGGCTAAAGAGTTGACCAGGCCCATTTCGCTAAATGAAGTTATTCCAGTACTACAGAAAAAATTTGAGCAGGTCTTCGATTGCCGACTGAGTTTTTCTGACGAGGCAACCACCAAAATTGTAGAGACGAGCATCTAACTCATAGCTACTTCACTACGGAAGTATATCTACACCTCAGACAAAGACTCCCACTTGAACGAAGCCGACCTCATACAAGCTTGCCGCAAAGGGAATCGCTTCGCTCAAAAGGAATTGTACGAGCGCTTCGCACCTAAAATGTTAGGTGTTATTCGGAGATATATTAGTCGGATGGACGAAGCTGAAGATATACTGATTGAAGGATTTTTCAAGGTCTTCGATAAACTGAACAGCTTTCAGGACCAGGGAAGTTTTGAAGGATGGGTCAGACGAATCATGGTCAATGAAGCCTTGATGAAGCTTCGTAAGAAGCACGCCCTTAAGCTGGCTTCAGACTTAGAAGACATCAATCCCAATCAATTCAGCCAAGCCGCCCAAATCGATGATCAACTGGCGCGCCAGGATATTCTGGTCCTCCTGGACCAGCTACCCACTGGCTACCGAACAGTCTTCAATCTTTATGTAATCGAGGGCTACAAACATCGAGAGATTGCAGACATGCTGGGTATCAGTATAAATACCAGTAAATCTCAACTCATCGTCGCCAAAAAGCGCCTGAGAGAAGCCCTCGAAAAAATCAATTACCCCATCTAAAACACTATTTAAACCACTTGAACCATGTCAAAACCAGACGCCATAGAGCAGCTTTTTAAGGATCGGGCCGACCAATTGATGGTCGAGCCTTCCTCAGAAACCTGGCAGAAGATCAACCAGCGCATGCAAAGACCAAGGCATCAATTGTTTTGGGTGCGTCGTCTGGCCGCTGCCGTGCTGCTCACACTGATTGGGCTAGCTGCTTTTTATACCAAAGGTGCTCAGAATAATGATTTGGCTCAAGCACCTGATTCTGTAGAGGTTATCCCTTATGAATCTGAAAGCTATACATCGACAGCAAGTACGATCCGAAGTTATCGTGCGCTTGAAGAAGGCGAGTCAAATCGAGACTTGGTCGCCAAAAATGTGCGCCGCCCACAGCTCAGAGTGGCCCCCGCCTACCGCAGAGAAAGTTAGGGCTGACTAATAAAAAACTGCAGAGGTCAGATCAGTCAATACAGCAGCAGCATCTTCTTGTGGGGAATGCCGTCTTCCAGATACTCTTTCCCCTTCTCTTCAAAACCCAGCTTGTTGTAAAAGTCGAGCAGATAGCACTGGGCGCTAATAGCGATGCCCTCCCCACCAAATTGTGACTTACACTCCTGAATGGCCCGCTTCACCAGTGCGGCTCCCAGCTTCAGCCCCCGGGAGTCTTTATCAACTATGACTCGACCAATGCTTGGGTATTCTGTGTAGGTAGTGCCCTTGGGTAGAATTCTGGCGTAGGCCACCAATTCGTTAGCTTCACCAAATCCACATAAGTGAATGGCGGAGCCGTCCTGACCATCGGCGTCCTGGTATACACAATCTTGCTCAACGACAAATACTTCGTTGCGCAATTGCATTATGGCATACAAAAGGTGAGCGGAAAGTTGGTCAAATCTGTATTTCGACCAGCGCATAGCAAGGGTTTCGGACATGTGATAACGTCTCTTCTCGTCAATTAAACTGGGGGATGCGTAACCTCTTCAAAATGCTCGGCTACAAACATAAGCTAATTATCGGGGAAATAGTTAATCAATTTTCTGTCAGCTAATTACACGTTAAAACTGATAACATTCATTGTATCGGCTATTGCCCCTCTTTCTTCTCTTTTTACGGCTTTTACGCTCGGACGGTTTAAAGGAATGGATCCGAAGGCCGGCATAGAAATCGCCAGCCGCTAGTCTGTCGCGACTCAGGACGGTGCCAATTAACCGGTCTGTACCAAAATATAGTGGTCCTGCCCGGAGATATAGTCCCAGGTTGATCTGGCGAAACTCATGAAAATTCAAGCTCACACTTCCACCATACCACCACTTGCTGTATCTGGCATTGGCCGTAAACCCCTGGCTGGCTCGCAAAGCATTTGGCCCTAGTGGCGTATTGATCAAGAGTCTACCATCAAAGCCTACTGCCTCATCTAATTGGTAAGATACATTCAGGGCCGTGCGCACCGGCAGTCCAAGGGTAAAGCCATTTCCCTCCAGACTTCCGCGGGTGGATCCATCCTGGTTGATGTCACTATTCAATTGCTCAATAGCATCTGGTAAAGACGCTAGTCCACTTTCGGCAAAGTTGTAATCATCGCCAACAATGACTCGGTTGGGGTCTGCAGAAAAGCGGTGTACCTCGCTGGTTTCATCGAATTGCATACCTCCCAGATCGAGCACAGCCACACCAAATGTAAGCTGAGGCTGATCTTGAGGGCCGATTAATTCTCCGGTGCTGTAGGTAAATCCTATATCCACACCAACTCCCTGACCCGTGAACCGCCCCAGGTCGTTCTCCAATAAATCACCGGTCAAGGCTACCTGAATATTGGAATTTTCCAGACCGACAGAGCCGCGGTTAATTTTCGTAATGGTGGTTTCCCCTTCTACCAATAGTCTGGCAGATGAGAAGGGCCTGATGTATTTCAGATTGACACCAATACCTAATTCACCCGTTGCAGTTGTGATTCTTTTCGCCAGATTTAGATTGACCTCCCCCCAGGTAGCTCCTTGAGCGCTGCCAGGCTGAATGGTAAATCGACTTCCTTCGGGTAGGGCATCGTATGTATAAAAACTCAGCTGCGTATCGACATCTCTGGCATCTCCCATGGCTCGAAACCGGGTTCCTAGTCCGATTCTCCAATCGTTGCCCAATCTGAAGCTGAGGGAAGGCCCTGTAAAACTGAATTCAACCCGACCGAATCTTTCCACACCATCATCGAAATAGTCGAAGTCGTAAATCCGGTCGCCGACTACCCACCGCTGCGTATCGTTAATGATGCCTAACACATCTGCTCTGGCCAATCGAGTCGTCAGGCCGAGACCTGCCGCCATTTCGATAAATAGGTAGTTGTTATCTATTCCTCCCTGGGCACCCAGATGAAACTCCCATCCATATGGGCTATTTAAGCCGGAAGCAGGTTGCCAATACACACCGGGTTGTGCTCCGTAAGGATCGAAAGCCATACCCCCGGGAGACTGACTACTTGCCCAGGATGCACAAAGAAACAAAGCTGCAAATACTGATGATACGCGCATGAAGAGTAAAGATAGCTGGGAAAAGGCGCTCAGTAGTTGGCCGATTAGGTTCCGGCCTATTAAGAAGGGGCAGTGGTCAACTGGTCATCAGCTGCCACAATTTTGGCCCTGCGAGAAGTAGTCCCACCACCAACGATGCCAGAGCCGCACATAGTACAGCAGCTGCAGCCATATCTTTAGCTTTTCCCGCTAAAGGATGATATTCCGGAGAAACCAGATCCGTCAAATACTCCAAAGCTGTATTCAGGGCTTCGGCTGTCCAGACCAGCCCTATACAGATCAATACGGCTACCCATTCCCAGCGCTCAAAGCTGAGAAGGATGCCCAAAAACAAGATCATCAGTGTAGCCAGCAGGTGTAATTTGGCGTGCGGATGATGGCTGATCAAATCTGCCATCCCCCGAAATGCATGCCCAAAGGCTTCCATTCTTTTTCGCCAATAACTCACAAGTTCAGCCATTCGATGTCTCCCCTCAGCAAAGTGAAAGTAAGCAGGCTGATCAGAGGAGCCAACCAGGCAGACATCATGAATCGAAAGTACGATCTCGGCACCCGGCTGGGTTCAATCAGTTCCACAGCAAGCGCTATCAGCAATATAGCCAGACTGATGCCACCAATGACCAAGGCTAAAAGTGTTCCCAGATAACTGTTTAGCAAGAGTAAACCCATGTATACGCATGACTGAACGACCAGCGGAAGTCCTAAATCTTCACCCACTAGGGTGTTGAGAAACTGGCGGGCAGCCATTACTTGATTTCACTGTACTGACCGCGCATATCAAGCTGCTCGAGGACGTGCAAACCTACAGATTCGCCCTGCGTCAACCCATAATCTATAGCCGGACGATAGTGTATGCCGCCATACAAGCGGCTGACGGCAGCTTCCTCGCTGGCTACCAAAAAGCTGGGGTAGCTGCGGATAGGAAGGCCAAATTCGACCTCAGAATCGTCGTCAAATGCAAAGTTTTCACCAAAAAAGTCTGTCAATATGATGGCCGATGCCCGACTCACCACAGAGTGACCACTCGTGTGCTCAGGGAATGGCGGCGTTTGTAGGAGCGGCATCCACTCCGGGTCGATGTGCTCATTGATGAAGGTCTCTGGCCGGACCAAGGCCGAACGATACTTCTCATCCCAACAGGAAATGAAAGCATCGTGGAGCGCAATGCCGACCAACGCATAGGCTGCAGCCGTACTGCCAAAGTCTGCCTCTGCTTTTCGAGCTGCAATACCGGTAATGTTGATCCAGTGTCCACCCGGACTTATTTTTTTTGTTGCAAACATCAGGTGACCCCGATGCTGCATAGCGTAGGGATTGCAATCCCAAAATTCTGCTATCGCCTGGCGCTCTGCCAGTTCGGCCTCATCTTCGACCTGCAAGGCTCCGTAAACTTCCAAAACCTCCTCCCACCACTGGCTGCTCTGATCCGTGCTAAATGCCGTGGGCGGAAGCGGCTTAAACTGGGCGGCACTGTCCAGGGTCAAGGTCCGAATGGTGCTCCAGCTAGGCTCTATTCCAGGCATATAATCTGGTGGTGTAGGCTCCCAGCGCCCAGGCTCCCCGGTTATCGTGAATTTTGGAAAAGAGCGCGACTGCGCATAGTTGTCTGCCTTCGTCCATTCGATGATGTGGTCGGCCACCTGCTCTCCATAAGACCAGGAATCTTCAATCAACTCAGCGGGTGCTTGAATCGCCTCCAGCTCTTCCAGCAGGCTTTCTTCAAAATCTTCTATGCGGTCGCCAGAAAATATGAGTGACTTTCCCGTCTTGAGCATAGCTGATATGGCAGCTATATTGTGATTAATCACTTGGTCATCAGCTGGTTGAGGCGCTTCAGTTAAGTCGGTAATTTGACCGGCTAACGACTGCCAATTGGGATCACCCGTAGCTACAGCTTCGTATCCGGCCAAACCCGCATAAGCGTAGATGCGTCCTGCCTGAGGCGGTGAAAAAATATCGTGCACGATCACATCCGTCAACTGCTTGACGGAGCGATGATAAAACTCTGCATCATTGATTTCTTGCTCGTAATCGGGGTTGACATCAGCCGTGCAAGCAGTGGCCAACGAGATTAACAGCGCAATCGGGATCACATATTTCATAGCTACTTCTATTACACTCCAGCTTACCGCTTGGATCACTCCTAAACAATAAAATTACAAATTTACGCTACCACTTTCGTCTTTCCAGATTCAAAAGAGTCAGCATCAAAAAGAAAGCCGTAATACTGAGAAAGTATACCAGATCGCGCGTATCGATCAGTCCTCTGCTCAGGCTATCAAAATGATCGCGCATACCCAAGCTCTGTATGAAGGCGTCGAATCGACCAAAGAAAGCATCGAGTGTGCTCAGATAATCGAATCCAAAATACATCCAGAAGCACAGAGCTGCAGCCAGTAAGAAACTGACAATCTGATTGCTGGTCAGGGAGCTGGCAAACAGTCCAATGGAGACAAAGGCCGCCGCCAAAAATACCAGTCCAAAATAAGAGCCCATGATCGCCCCCTGGTCGATGTTGCCCGCAGGCTGAGCCAGCTGATACATGGTGATGTAATACAGAACGGTAGGAAGGAGAGCAAAAAGCACCAGAGAGAAGCAAGCCAGAAACTTGCCCATCACAATGCGCCATTCGCGGAGTGGCTTGGTCAGCAGCAACTCGATGGCACCGGTTTGACGCTCTTCAGCGAAGGTCCGCATACATATGGCTGGTATGATGAAGATGAATACATTCGGTACCATACCAAAGAAAGGATCGAGGGTGGCAAAGCCATATTCCAGCAAGCTAGTCTCGTTGAAAACGAACATAAACAGCCCCAAAATAACCAAAAAAAGGCCGATCACGACATAGCCGACCAGGGAGGAGAAAAAGGCGTTGAGTTCTTTGCGATATACAGCCAGCATAGGCAGTTAGCGATTGAGTGTTCTTGTGGGTATGTAGACGGGCGTTCGTTCATTGTATCGAATGAGCGCCTGAAGCAGTTTGGGATAAAAGTCATTTTCATCTGGATCGAGGGCACTCATAGCTCTGACCAAATCCGGGTGTTGAGACAGGGGCAGCAGTAAATCCGCCCGACTCAGCTCGTATTGCTTTCCCGTATTCCAGTCTATATATTTTCTGATCATCTCTATCCGCTCTCGCTCGACATATGCTTCGCGGAAAGGCCGCCTGGTCACGGGATTGTAGGCGTACATAGTCTGGCCTCGCTTGACCAGCCCTTGATACTCGTAGTAAGCCAGCGCCCCCAATCGACTTAAACCTACAAATTCGTGGTACCCAAGCGTACTGTCGATCTTGGTCAGCATGTAGGGTTTGCCGTCCAGTACGATGGCATATGGCTCTTCTTCTACCCAGGCTTCCCCGTAGCCAATACCTTCAATTTGCACGCGTCGGCTACCGGGTAGTTCGACCATTTCGCCTTCGATTCCGTACCAGCCCAGGTCCGCATCATTGCTGGCTAATGCTTCAAAACTGAAGTAGATACCGTCATTAAATTGAAAATCGTCGTCCAGTCTGATCAGGCTGTCGGTTTGCCCGTGCAAAACCAAGCTCATCAAAATCAGACCCATTGTAGTCGCTAGCTTCATGCCGTGGGGTTTTGACCTGCGGTGAGGTGGCGGAAGACTTCTTCCACACCGACTTCCTCTGTCCGCATTTCCAATAGGGGCAAGTTTTTCTGTGCCGCATATTGAAATATGGACTTCCGCGGGTCGGCTTTATGCCTGGCATAGAAACGATACTGGTGCTTAGCAAGTTTTTCTACCCGACTCACACCATCTAGTTTTTCCAGTTCTTTCAGCGATTTTGGCTGACCGTCGAACTCTACTACCACAGAACGATCTCCTTCCAGCCGAGAGCGCAAGCGGTCGATGGGGTCATTGGCGACCAGCTTTCCGCGATCTATGATGATCACCCGATCACAGACGGCCTGTACCTCTTGCATAATATGGGTGCTCAGTACCACTGTCTTATCTTTCCCCAGCTGTTTGATCAAGCTTCGAATTTCTGCGAGCTGGTTGGGATCGAGACCGCTGGTTGGCTCGTCTAAAATCAGCACCGGAGGCTCGTGAAGAAGTGCTTGTGCCAAGCCAACACGCTGCCGATACCCCTTGGATAAGGCACCGATATGTTTATGCGCTTCGCGCTCCAGACCCGTCATTTCTATCAGCTCTGCTATACGGTCCTTGGGGAGTTTGAGTCCTTGAGTATGGGCTGAGAATTTGAGGTATTCTCTGACGTACATATCCTTGTACACCGGGTTGTGTTCGGGCAAATAACCGACACAAGCTCTGGCTTTCAGGCTGTCTTGCTCGGTATCGTATCCGCACACTTCTGCCTGTCCGGAGCTAGGTGTCAAAAAACCGGTAATGATCTTCATCGTAGTGGTCTTTCCCGCTCCGTTGGGGCCCAAAAAACCCAATACCTCCCCGGGCTTAGCCTCAAAGCTAATCCCATCGACAGCGCGTTGACTGCCGTAAATTTTCGTCAATTCTCTTACCTGTATAGACATGGCCTGCAAAAATAGGTAGATTCAATCAATAGAGACCGAAGGATTAGCTTTTGGGTTGTGTGTATTACCTAAACTTATAATCAACTGCTTAGACTAGACAGTTATTTCTATCTTTCGATAAAACCACCGTAATGAAACACTTATTTGTCCTACTCCACTTAGTTATTCTCAGCTTTGGGACTGTTCACAGTCAAACCCTAGAGCTAGACATAAACAACCTGAATAGTGCAGAAAGCTGTGCAGAACAGGAACAAAATGTATTGCTTGTCGCCAGCCTTATTCTCAGCACACCCTACCCAGAATTGGATAGAGGACTAAGTGGCTTCGTACTCAAATGGATGGAATGCACGGATAGATATACTTTCGAAATAGGAGAGACCGAAATGAAAGCCATTGGTGATGAGACAGGGTTATTGGGTGTCGTTCTAGCAGCCTATGCAGCAGATGCTATAGAGAATGAGGAAGTCGATCGTTTGAGTGCCGTCACCAGGTTTTTGGAATATGCCGAAAACGAAGCGATGGAAGTCCCTCAACACAGTGGCATCAAGAAAATGCTCAGGGATAAAAGGAAAGGCAAATTGGCCGATCGGATCTAGTAGACCTTGGCCCTGGATAATTTGAATGCTGCTTCTTCGTTCTTTTCTAGTCTTGAATCGAACCCACATGCGCATTTTCTTTTGGCTAATCGTCTGTCTACCCACTACCCTACTCGCTCAGTTTAGCGGGCCGCCCAACAATGCGGCTCAATATGAAGAGCAGTACCAATGGCGCATCCGCCAGACTCAGCTACAAGGCGTATACATTCCCAAGGATTTGCCTGAAGCTATTCGAGAGTTATCCCGACTGAGCGATGCCCAAAGCCGAGAAAGCTTTGCTTCTGCTCCTGAAGAAGACATCTATCGAGAGCTTTTTCACGGCCTCGGCAGATGGATTCGTCTTAATTGGGGGTTCAATGGTGGGTCTCGTCTCACCGCTGCCTTAGCGCCTCTGGGCATCAACCACCCCGACGATCTGGCTCAGCTCATTGTCGTTGTCTGGCACCGAGAATTAAACGGCAAGGCCCATGAACTACCCGAGTTGGTCGACATGATCAAGGAGAAAAGGAGGCAGCTCTATTTGGAAAGTCTGGATTGAGCTCTTTCGAGACATCCGATGAGCGTTGAATAAACTCAAAGTTTATTCAAAGACGCATAGGATGTCCTCAGATAGATTTGCCCTTAAGTTTGAGTTATGCGAGTAGCGATGTCATCGGATGTATCCTTTGGTTCGCGTTGTGCGAATCAAATGTTCATCGGATGTCTATCGCGAATCGCTACGCAGTGCGTTTTAATTTTTCATCATACACCCTAAGAACTCTTGACTGCAATTCTGCAGTGGCGTTCAGGATACGCAGTTCCTCGTCGTAATCGCGATTGATTTGGCAAATGTTGTGGTCGTACATCCGCTTGCGATCACGGTTTAAGTCTAGAATTTTCTGCATCGTTTCGCTCAGAGCCATCTTGGTTCTAAGCCACTTCTTCTTCAAAGCTTTTCTGCTCATGCTATCTGTAAAATTGGCGGTTGGTAGAATAGATTAGGGGGGGTACGCTCTCAGATCAATAATTTGCCAACTCGTCTAAATGTAAAGAAAATTTTACATACGAGCCACAAACCAGTTAATATTTGGTTTTAGCCGCTGTTAAAAGTCAAAAAGATAACTACACGAGATCGCTATAAGTTGTATCGCAACTTGAATTTTAACGTATTCACACACTGTTTTTTCTGCGTCTTGATCGCAAAAAAGGAGACTAGGTCTAAGAAGGATTATCGCGATACTCTCTGAAGATTTTTTCCAGGATGCGAAGTCGGAGTGGACGAGGTATGAAGTACATGACTCGCACAATGAGCGTAGGCAACCAACCGGGTATGATAACTGCCTTACCGCTGATCATTCCGGCAACGGCGGGTTTAGCTACCTGGTCAGGCATTTTGAGTAGCAGTTGAGCTTGCTTGCCTTTAGCTTGTACTCGCTTGAGACCATCTTCATTGGTGAGGGTTGGTCCCGGACAGAGGGCCGAAACGCTGATCTCAAATGGACGAAGCTCTTCGCGCAGCGCGAGGGAGAAATTGTAGATAAAGGCTTTAGTACCAGTATAAACGGCCTTGTAAGGAATAGGAAGTGTGGCCTCCATACTCGATACATTCAGGATCCCGCCCCGGCTTGCCTTTAGCCTGGGCAGCATGTGATAAGTCAGGTCGACCATCACGAAGTTGTTGAGGGGAACCATGATCTCATATTGCTTGAAGTCAATCTCTTCAAAGCGACCACTTCGCCCAAAACCGGCGTTATTGACGAGATAGTGAATCTCTATACCCAACTCATTCAACCAGTTGTCGATCTGATCAATGGCATTTTCGCTAGTCAGGTCTATGCCAAGGGTATGTACAGAACCAAGCTGGCTCAATTCTTTAGCAGCCTCTTGCAGATGCTCATTAGGCAAGGCCAGAATAGCGACACCTAAACCTTGCTTCAAACATTCTTCTGCGATGGCCTTACCAATGCCCTGGCTGCCCCCACTGATCAATGCGTATTTACTCGACTTCTCCATAAAGGCCGCAAAAATAGGTTTGCAGACTAGCCAGTCCTAACTTTGCGGCCAAATAATACACTTTCATGATTGTCATTACCGGAGCAGCAGGATTTATAGGCAGCGCATTGGTAGCTCATTTGAACGAAATGGGACACACGGATTTGCTGCTCGTAGATGACTTTCAAACCTATCCGAAAAAAGCTGCTAACCTGGAAGGAAAATCCTATTTGGCCAGGGTAGAGAGAGATGACTTTCTGGATGTTTTGAAGGATAAAGTTGAAGGAGAAGAATCCAATCCCGCATCTCGATCTGCAAGATTTGATAACGAGACATCGGAAGTCGGGGAAGATTCCAATCCCGCATCTCGATCTGCAAGATTAGATAACGAGACATCGGAAGTCGGAGAAGAATCCAATCCCGCATCTCGATCTGCAAGATCTCGTGCGAGGATCGGAATCTTCGGGGAAGATTCCGACCTGCGGAAGTCTAAAGTAATCATACATCTAGGTGCGCGGACAGACACCACCGAAAAGGACGAAACCATTTTCAAGCGATTGAACCTGGACTATTCTCAAGCGATATGGAAATACTGCATTCAGCACGACATTCCTTTGATCTATGCAAGCAGTGCGGCTACCTATGGCGGCGGCGAATATGGGTATGAAGACGATCACGATCAAACGGATAAGCTGAGACCACTCAACCCCTACGGCCAGTCCAAACAAGACTTCGATCTCTGGGCTTTGAAGGAAGCTCAGGAGCCACCTCGCTGGTACGGGCTCAAGTTCTTTAATGTCTATGGGCCGAATGAATACCACAAAGGTCGAATGGCTAGCGTCGTTTGGCACGCCTATAGACAAATACAGGAAACCGGAGGCATGAAGCTATTTCGGTCACATCGGCCTGATATAGCTGATGGGCAGCAATCGCGCGATTTCATCTACGTCAAAGATTTATGCCAGGTAATTTCCTGGTTGGCTTTTGAAGCAAACAGCGCGCCCAATGGTTTATACAACCTGGGCACAGGCCAGGCGCGCCCGTTTCTGGACCTGGTCCATGCGGTATTTTCTGCCCTTGGTCACGAGCCTAATATCAGCTTCATTGATACGCCTGCCGACATTCGAGATACTTACCAATATTTTACCGAAGCAAATATGCGTAAATTGCGCGCCGCAGGATATCCACATACATTTAATAGCTTAGAATCGGGCATCGAAGAATACGTATCAAAATACTTACAGCCCCATAAATATTGGTAAATAAAAAAATCCTTCCTCGTCGAGTTCTTCCCGACGATATGGTTTAGAACCTACACTATGAAATTTTTCCTCCTTGCCTGCAGCTACTGCCTGGCGGTTTGCTCGTATGCCAGCCCTTCACTTGCCACCTCAGTCGATCAAATCACCGCCACAGAAAGACAAGACCCGCTTGACTGGGTGCTCAACCACCCCGGCACCATCAGATATCAACTGGACCTGGCCGACATTGACCGGCATGAACTCCACATCTCCGTGACCTTCCCAGCGGTTCCTACCGGCCTGTTTGCCGTTCGAATGCCGACTGCTTCGCCTGGGCGATATGCCGAGCACAACTTTGCCAAGAATGTCTATGACCTCACCGCCACAGATGATAGCGGCCAAGAGCTGATAGTAGATCGAAATGGCATAAACGAGTGGGTAATAGCGGGACATAGAGGTCGGGTGATCGTTAGATATACGCTTTTTGCCAATGGGCCGGATGGCACCTATTCTGGTGTGGACCTCCGCAAGCTGCACCTCAACATGCCAGCTACATTTATTTACGGTGTAGAGTTGCCAAACCGGCCGGTACTGCTGGAGATTCCCGCCAATCAGCAACCCCAATGGCAAGTAGCTACTCAGCTCGTCAATTTGGGCAACCGGCGATTTGCTGCGCCCAACTACGCTTACTTTTTCGATTCTCCGACTTTGGTGGGAGATATGGACTTCCGCAGGTACTTATACAATACGGGACCGAGGGTTGACACCATAGAATTAGCCGTGATGCATGAAGGGACTTCGGAAGAAGTAGACCAGTACTTCGATTGGGTTAAGCGCATTGTCAATGAGCAAGTGCGGGTTTACGGGGAGTTGCCCAGCTTCGATTATGGTCGGTACACCTTCTTATGTAGCTACAACCCTTATGTGCGCGGAGACGGAATGGAACACAGAAACTCCACCATCTGTACCGACCCACTCAGCCTGGCCGAAGACGCTGAAGACCTTATATACACCGTTTCTCACGAGTTCTTCCACGCCTGGAATGTTGAACGCCTACGGCCAGCCCACCTGGAGCCCTTCGATTTCGATCACGCCAATATGTCTGACGAACTCTGGTTTGCCGAGGGCTTTACCAGCTACTACGACGATCTGACCCTGGTTAGAACGGGCATCATCGATCTGGAGACCTATTGCCAGGGTGTAGAGCGATTGATCAATCGGGTATTTCACGCTCCGGGCCGCCGCCATCGCAACCCCATAGATATGAGTAGAATGGCGCCATTTGTAGACGCTGGTCGATCCAATGATCCAGTCAATTACGCCAACACCTTTGTAAGCTATTATCCATACGGTGCCATGCTGGGGCTTTGCCTCGACCTCGAACTGCGCCGCCGCGGATACAATCTGGACCAGCTTATGCGACTTTGCTGGCAAAACTATGGCCGCGCTGAAATTCCTTACCACATCCAGGATCTGGAGATGATGTTGGCCCAACTCAGCAGAGACCCAGCCTGGGCCACCGAGTGGTTCAACAAGCACGTATACAATAGCGAGCTACCCGATATGTCTATTCTGCTTCGCCAATTCGGCTTACGCCTACGCCAGGCCGAAGCAGGAGAAGTCAGCTTCTACCAGCTCTACTTGCGGGAAGAGGAAGAAGGACTATTCGTCACTGCGCCAATATTGGAAAACAGCACGCTATACAGCACAGGCATCGGCAGTGGAGACCGAATCATGAGCCTGAATGGCAGGCCCATAACTACTGAAGATGATTGGAATGCTGCTGTTGCTGAACTCAGTCTTAATCAAACTTACCTGATCGAATACGAAAAGATGGGGATGACCAGACAAGGGCAGTTTTTTGCTCAGGCTTCTCCAGCCTTTAAATTGACACCACTGGTAACGGCAACGCCTACCGAGGCCAATATGCGCAGGGCTTGGTTGGGGCAGTAAAAAGCCCGACCCCGGCTCATAGAGCCAGGGTCAGGCTTAGAGATGTAGTCCGAAACTGCATCAATGATCAACTATTTAGCCGATCTCGATCAGCTTTGGGGTTACTTTCGCTTCCTCTTTTTTGGGCAAGCTCACATTCAAAATACCATCGGTGTAGGTTGCCTTGATGGCATCGGCGTCGATCTGGTTATCGTCCAGGTTGAATCGACGCTCGAAGTTGATCAGGCTGTACTCCTTGCGAAGGAATTTTGGTGCATTATCCTCTCTGGCTTCAACGGTCTCTACCTGATAGCCAATAGTGAGTACACCTTCATTCAATTCGACCTTAAAGTTGGTCTTATCGCGGCCTGGAGCTACCAGGTGCAGCTCAAAACTGTCGTCGGTCTCTTGAATGTTGACTGCAGGTCTACGGTCGCTGGTCCAATTGTCATTAAAGACCGTCTTGGTGAAAGGATCGTCGAAGAACTGAGTCAGCAAAGAGGGGAAGCGATTATAAGTTACGCGTTTCATGGTTTCGATTTTATGGTTTATTAGTCTTACATGCTATCATTTGCATGCATCCCCAATAAGCAAGCGGCATACCAAGAAATTAAAAGCGACATTTTGGCACTTTATATCAAAAAATAGCGCCAAAATGTCACCTTTCTATAAATCTATTGCTGCTGAACAAACTGCAAGTGGCTGAGCTGAAGCTCAGCACT
>JBCBVN010000042.1:0-19282 GCA_039817625.1 Bacteroidota bacterium | reverse complement strand
AAGTGGCTTTATTTCAACAAAAATTGGGTTACTAGAAGCACAACAATATTTTAACGAGCGAAAGCAGGAGCTTGAAACCCAAAGTAGTTCTGGGGGGGGGAAATCTGACACTTTGCTCTACTCTGGGGTCAGCAGGTAAAATATTCTCTTCCTGACAGCCAAAAAGTAAGAGTAGTGGTAAAAACAGAAAAATCTTTCTCACGAATAGGTATTTTTTAGGCTAGCCAAGTATTATCGTATTTACTGTGATAAGATCTGACTAGATAGTTTACAAGTACACGCAAACAATTTGCTCACGCAAATTCAAAAGAAGTACCTTTCTGTTTCAATATTTGGAACTGGAGAAATAAAATATTCTCTTTATTTGCCTGAGATGTTTTACGGTTATGATTATTTAAATCAGCATATATATCTATTCATCCTCCGGCACATCCAGCCCAGTCACCCCTTCCAGCACATTCAGGTCTATACCCATGGCTTTGGCGCGTTTTTCCCATCGCTGACGGGCTAGTCGCTGCATGTCTTCTGTAGAGTCCATCTCGTCGAGAATCTCCAGTCCGAGTAAGGTTTCTATGGCGTCTTCGAGCGTAACCAAGCCTTCCAGTCCCCCAAATTCATCGACCACCATAGCCATATGCTCTCGGCGCTCCAGCAGGGTGTCGACCAGGGTGTGGATGTTGGTATTCTCACTCAGCATGATGGCATCTCGCTTAAGGGCAGAAATGGGTTCTTCGCCGCGTTGATCGATGATGGCCCGCAGCACATCATCCTTCATGACATATCCAGTAATCTGATCTCTAAATTCCTTGTAAATGGGGAAGCGACTAAAGGGCGAATCTTTGAATTGTTCATAAAACTCCGCTATGGTTCGCTTTTCCGGTGTGCCTACAATCACCGTTCTGGGCGTCATGATGTCGCGCACCACCAGTAGATTAAAATCCATCAGATTGCGCAGAATGCGACCCTCGTTTTCGTGCAAAACTCCCTTCTCCTCACTGATGCGCGCCATGGCTGTAAACTCGGCGCGACTGAAAACACTTCCGTGTGTGTGACTTCCTTTAAACAGGCGAGTAATGCGGATGCTCAGCCACACCAGCGGCCAGCTTATCTTGATGAGGATGTTGAGCGAATTGACCGTAAAAGGTGCGAGTCCCTGCCAGTAGGTCGCCCCTATGGTTTTGGGGATAATCTCCGATAAGACTAAAATGGCTAAGGTCATCAATCCGGCAACCAAACCCTCTGTACCGAAAGGCATTTCAATGCCGCCAATCATCATGTGCTCATCGCCAAATAATTCCTGAGCTGTTGCACCCACCAGAATGGCACCAACGGTATGGGCAATGGTATTTAGGGTCAGAATAGCCGCCAGCGGCTGGTCGACATCGTCTTTGAATCGCTTGAGCAGGCGACCTACCTGACCACCTTCTTGCTGCTTGAGTTCAACATAGCTGGGCGTTATACTCAGAAGCACCGCTTCCCATACCGAGCACAGAAAAGAGAATGCGATAGAGGCTGTCGCGTAAAAGAATAGTAAAGCCATACTCGAAGGTAGCTTTAATCGGCTGTTTTATTAGGCTCTTAATTCACAAATAATCGCTGAAACGGAATTATGATATCCGTCGCAGACAGGTTGTTGAGCTGGCGAAGCTGGTCCACACTCAAATTGTATCGAGTGGCAATACTATACAGGCTTTCCCCTTCCTGAACTACATGAATCGCACGATTCTGATTGGGGTTGTTGAAGGTCTGGGGCGTGCTGAAATTCGTATTGCCGTAGGGGTTGTTATTGCTGTACGTACTAGGTGCAGGCGTGTTGGCCCGGCTCTCCAAATCGGCCATGGAACTCCTTGCAGGCTGGTAAGCTTCGGGAATCACAGCCCCAAAATTGGGATTGTTGCTGAAGTTTTGAGTAGGAGCGGTATTGGTCTGCGGATTCCTGATACTTGGCTGCTGACTATAGGTGTTTGGGTTGCTTGCCTGATTAGTCGGATTGACGGTCACGCCCGGCTGAATCACCCGATTAGTAGTTGTCTGAGGACTAATGGCCTGTGTAGCCGTATCCGGGCAGTTGCAATCGTTGGCCTTCAGCCTTTGACCAACTCTGATCACTTCCCTCGGGCCTAAGTTGTTGATTTCGCGAAACTTGGCTTCCGTATACCCCAGGCGTAAGGCCACACTGGCTACCGTTTCACCTGGCTGCACCACATAGTATTGCTGCGTGGTCGTTGCGCTATTCGAGAGGGTATTGGAGTTTTGGACTTGCGCGGGTTCGGTCACATTTCCCGAAAATGATGGCCCCAAAGTGACCACATTATTAGAGAAAGTAGTGGGTTGAGCTGCGGTTTGACCTACAATGAGTTGCTGACCCACAAAAATATCGTTGTTACTCAGGCTGTTCCAGCTTTTGATTTGCTCAACACTCGTGCCATAGCTGCGCGAAAGCGCATAAAGGGTTTCTCCACGGCTCACAGTGTGCATGGTGTTGGTGGTTGCTGCAGTTGATCGGGTATTCGGAACCACCTGCGTATTGGTGGGCAATGGAGCCGTTTGAGGTGGGGCAGTCTGATTGCTGGGTGGCGTATAGCCCGTACTGGGTATACTGGTCGTTCCGTAGTATACCTGTGGTTGATTAGAGGCAAGGCTGGGCGAAGGTTCCTGGGATTGGCTACACCAATTAACCAGGTAGCTATTCAGGGGTTGGCCGTTGATCTTTCTCAGTAGTACTACACCACCCAGAGTGCTATTACCATCACTACCTAACCTGCGCTCGATGATCCCAAGTTCTTCGCTCACCTTGTAGTCAATGACCGGGTAGGCGTTTCTCGGCATGAGTTGACGAAATAGATAGATGCTGGTGCAGGCTGCATTGTCTCTGCCTTCAAAATACACACGGGCCCCCGGATTGTCAACGGCCAGATTTTCACCGATAATACCGTTGTCGGTATCGAAACTAAAGTGAGCTAGGGGTGATACATAGTCGAGCATATTGCCCGTGGTGCTGCGCAGGATGGCCATAGTTACGGGTTGCACCAAATAAGATCCGCTGCCGTCAGATAACAGCATAAACACACGGTCTAAGTTTCCATTGATGCGATCGGCCAGACTGGTGTTAATATTCGGGTGGTTACAACCGAGGTAACCTTCGGGTAAATAGTCTTGAGCTACCGTGCCCTCCACCCCGGTTTCCAGCGTTAGAAATTGATCACCAGCTAATGGGATTTGGTAAGCAAAATAAGCCATTCTAGGTTGCTGAGAGATGGCCTGCTCATATTCCAGCCGTTGCATACAAGCAGCATCAAAAAGTATGAAGTACTGCTCAGCAGCAAGCGGAAGTAATAGTCCAAAAAGGGTAAGTGTTAGAAAAAAATTGCGCATGGTACCAGAAGTTAATATAGGGACGAAGATAATCCCTATTTATCAAATGAGATTTGTCACCATATGTAATTGCATCGTGATCCAACCATTAGATGAGTTCAATGAACCCTTTGCATTTGAAGCCAGCTAAGCTACTTTTACGGATCGAACCCCGACTAATCTATGCACATACTCGTCATTAATTCCGGCAGCTCATCCGTAAAAGCAGCTCTCGTAGATGCTGATAGCGGACAGCATTCTCTTTGGATGACCGTCAAAGGACTCCCTGAAGCGCCCTCGCTTACCTTTTCCGATGGTACTTCAGAAAAGCTTAAGACTAAAGGCCACGAGGCCGCTATGGAATACGCCATGCCGCTGCTCAAGCAAAAGCTCAATGGACAATATCCGTCTGGTATAGGGCATAGAGTCGTTCATGGCGGAAACGTGTACGATAGGCCCGTCCGAATAGACAATGACGTAGAAAACCAGATCGATCAGCTGAGTCCACTGGCTCCACTCCACAACCCGCTGAATCTACTCGGTATCCAACTGATGAAGCGGCACTTTCCAGAGCTCGATCAAGTTGCGGTATTCGATACAGCTTTTCATCAAAGCGTACCCAGCAGAGCTAAGTTATACGCACTCCCCAAAGAGGTCTCTGAAAAATACGGCTTGAGAAAATTTGGCTTTCACGGAACCAGCCATGAATACGTGGGCAAAAAGGCAGCCGAGTTTCTATCTGCCGACTGGCGAGAGCTGCGACTCATTACCTGCCATCTGGGAAGCGGGGCTAGTATTACGGCCATTGAATACGGTCGATCCGTAGAGACCAGCATGGGCATGACCCCACTGGAAGGGCTAATGATGGGTACGCGATCCGGTGATATAGATCCGGGCCTGCTGATCTACTTGCAGGAAGAAGCGGGTTATACCGCTGTAGAGCTAGACGAAATACTGAACAGACAATCTGGTTTGGCCGGAGTGTCGGGCCTGGGCAATGATATGCGTGCCATCCTGCAAAAGTCTACAGAAGGAGATCGCGATTGCCAGTTAGCAGTCCAGATGTTTACCCACAGATTGAGAAAATACATTGGCGCTTATGCTGCGGTCATGGGCGGCGTAGATGCCATTGTCTTTACAGGGGGCATTGGTGAGAATAGCGCCGTTGTTCGTCATTGGTCCTGTCAGCGGCTAGATTATCTGGGTGCCTTGATTGACGAAGATGTCAATCTGGCCATTAAATTAAGTGCCGATCAGCCTGTTGTTGAATTTAGCCGCAGCCATAGTCGGGTGAAGTTGTTGGCCATCCATACCGACGAACAGTTGGCCATCGCCAGGCATACTGCTCAGCTCCTGAGGAAAGCTGATGCCGTGAACACCAAGCCAGCCATTCCAATTGCTATTTCTGCCAGACACATTCACCTTCGGCAGGAAACGCTGGACCAACTATTTGGAAAGAACTACGAGTTGACGGTCCGAAAATGGTTGTCCCAACCCGGCCAGTTCGCCGCAGAAGAAACGGTGACCATCGTAGGGCCCCGAAATCGAATCGAAGGCGTGCGCATACTTGGTCCCGTAAGATCAGTCGATCAAGTTGAAGTCAGCCGGACGGATGAGTTTTTTCTAGGCGTCGATGCACCCATTAGAGAATCGGGAAAAGTAGAGAATTCGCCGGGTATTCACCTGATTGGCCCCGCTGGGGAATTGACTTTAAAACAAGGCCTGATTTGCGCCTGGAGGCACATACACATGACTCCAGAAGACGCTGTGCAGTTTGGTGTGAAGGATCGGGATATTGTAGAGGTTGCTGTCGAAAACGGTGATCGGGGACTGACTTTCGGCAATGTGCTGGTCCGAGTTTCTGAAAAGTATGTGCTGGAAATGCACATCGATACGGATGAAGGAAATGCTGCCGAAATATATCCAGGAGACGAGGGTGTACTTGAGGATACCGGTTCTTCGGGCGTACTGAAAAAGAGAAGAACCGATTAGTTGCTGTGTATCTGTGGAACCAGGAGCGCAACCGCAGTACCTACAGCAAAGCCCGTCAAAACATCCGTAAAGAAGTGCCTGCCCGCTCGCATTCGACCATAGCTAACAGCTAGTGGCACCAGAGCTGCACCTGCCCAAACCCAGGGTCTGGCACGGCTGTCCGGGTATAGATCGTTAAACAACTTCGCCGTGGTAAATGAGAAGTAGGCCGAAGTTGCCGCATGCCCACTGAAAAAAGAATACCGCGCAGAATTGATGGTCTTGAAATCTTCTGGTGCGTCGGGATTATAATTATACGGTCTGGGTCGCCTGGCCAGTACCTTAGACAAGTTGATCAGTCCAGAATTGAGCAGGGCTCCCTGAAAGACGATTAAGCTGATGTCTCCAAAGTTATTTCGTCCGGGGTCATCCAGTAGCAGTAAAAAGGGTGAGGCAAAGGCAGCCAGCAGAAGTTTGTCCGTAGCCTCGTCTGCCCGAACAGAAAAGTGCCGGAGAGAATACCGATCGATACCCCAAATTCTATCTGGGTCCAGGGCATTGATTTCTGCTATGGTCAGAGGCTCTACATCATTGCCGATCATGATGGAGCTGAAAGTTAAAGCTCCTCCAAGCCCCAACACGCCGTACATACTACCTCTGTCGATATCGTAAGGCCTCAGTTGGGCGTAAGTCTGGAACTGGCTAACCATCAAAAGGCTAAACAGTAGAAAAATCTTCCTCATGCAGCCAAGATAATAGAATTAGGCCGTCTCCAAGAACCGAGCGGACTTGGAGACGGCCTCTCTACCCCTACTCAAACCCGAGATCGGCCCGAGCGCCTATATCCGAAGGATTATTCATCTGCCAGTAAGGGAGGAGTTCTGTTGCTCGCCTTTTGGCTGTAGTCGTGAGTTCGCGACCTCTTGATCTTTCGGTAGTCTGAATTTGCTCGATCCTGTAAGGAGACTCCTGCTCAAAAGTGATGGCCAGTTCACGCCCTATGCTCGGATAGCTTATGGTATACGTCATCAACTTGGCGGCACCAGATATGGTCTCACCGCTATACTCGCTGACTTCGGCTTCTGCCTGAATAGGCTCTACGGCCAAATGATTCAGCAGCAGGACTTCCAATGGAGGCAAGACAGAAATACGGCCACGGGCTAGGGTAGGAGCTCCTCCCATTCTGATGAGATTGAGTACCTCATCTTCGATCAAATCGGCACTTACTTCTCCGTCGCGATCTCCTTCTGCTTCAAAGTACGAATTCCACTGCCAGTTGAAGGTCGAAGCTTCATTGTGATTCAGTTGACTGAATGACTGACCGCACCAATCCTGAGCAGAGGTAGTCACTTTGAGCGTCTGAGGCTCTTCATTTCGCTTGACGGGGGTAAAAACTGAGCTCATAACAGAATAATCATAAACACCCGTCGTAAACCGGCGAAGCTGGTTGGTTTTTAGCACTTTAGTGCTGTTCGGGTTTTGATAGCGGTCGTTTTTTACCTGCTTGTCGGTCAGAAAATCTTCCGTTACAAAAATGAGGGTCAATTCGCCAGGGTGTACAGCACCATACCTGACCTGCTCTAAATCGTAAGTACTTATTTCTGCTTTACCCTGGTACCAGTAAGGATCCAGGTCTGGCCAGATGGTATTGGGAGAATCAGTTGGTAATTCTGCCCTTGCCGGGGCATCTATCACTCGGGCTTCTTCCGTAGCGAGATCGCTGGATGACGGACTCGACTCCGTGCAGGAAGACATATACCCCAAGACAATAAAGACAGTTACAATGCGAAGAAAAGAATGCATCTACTACAAAATTTTGAGTGTGAAAGAGGAGGCTGGAAAAGGAGTCTGATTTTTAGCATACCGATCCAGTTTAATTCCTTAACAGAAAACACCTACATTTGCCATGATAGTTTACTAATGCACTCATATTTCTTGGGCGGCCCTAAACCAGCTGCCCAAGCTTTTTGGTAGGCATACCGTTCCAAAAATCATTGTAGATATCTTGTTGCCTTAGACTTATCTTAGCAGATATGAGGAGCCACCGCTATCTACTACTTATCATCGTCTCGATGATTGCCCTCGTTTTGCCATCTGGTGCTCAGGCACAGACCTATCGAGGCAACAATCCTTCCGCCGCACAAGAGGCCTTCGATCTGGGAGTTGAAGCCCTGACCCAGGGCAAGCTCAATCAGGGAATCAGACAACTTAGACGAGCTACGGTATTTGATACCAACTATGTAGCTGCATTTCGCGTACTGGCCCAGGCGGAAGCATTAGATCAAAATTATCCGGCAGCCGCTACGGCCTATTTGGAGGTCATTCGACAGGATAGTAGTTATAGTAGACTCATGTACTATGAACTGGGAGATGTGTACTACAAAATTGGTCGGCCAAGACTGGCCTTGCACTACCTGAGGAAATTCCGAGACCTTCAAGACAAGCCACTCATCACCTTCGGCTTACCCGGTGAGCAAGAACGCGCCGACGAGTTGAAGGCACTGGATGAACTGGACAATAGAATTCAGGCAGCGCGCATCACCCTGGATAGTGCTCAGTTTATCAACCTGACAGAGCTGGTCAACTTAGGTCCGCCCATTAACTCGCCTTCCAACGACTACTTTCCGTTTTTCGACAATAACCGATTGGGCGTATTATTTACCCGTCAGAATGCACAAGGAGACGAAGATTTGCTGCGGGGACGAAGACGAAGTCCTGAGTCTTCATGGACGGTTGGCCGGGCTGGTAGTATCAATACCCGGACCCCCGAAGGCATGAGTACCCTAGTGCGCGATGGCGAACGCATATACTTCACCCTTTGTGGTCGGGAAGTAACCGCCACGGGAGGTTGTGATGTATTCAGAGGCTGGTATCGCGACAATGGAGTAGAAGAAATTGAAAGCTTAGGGGAGCAGATAAACAGCGACAGCTGGGACAGTCAGGCAGCGATAAGCTGCGATGGCAGGCGCCTGTTTTTTGCTTCTTTCCGTGAAGGCGGTTTAGGCGGCAGCGATATTTACAGCAGCGAAATGCTACCTGATGGCAGTTGGACGAGCCCTCAAAATCTGGGGCCAGCAGTCAATACGCCAGGTGACGAAGAAGCACCCTTTCTCAGCAACGACGGCAGAACCCTCTTCTTTGCGAGCACAGGCCACGCAAACCTGGGCGACCAGGACATTTTTATGAGCTGGTGGGATGATGAACGCCAGGACTGGACCATAGCCATTAACCTGGGGCCTCCCATCAACTCGGCCCATCGGGAACTCGGTTTTCACCTGGCCGCAGACGGGAAAACGGGCTACTTCGCCAGCAATCGACCAGGGGGAGAAGGTGGACTTGATATTTACGAGTTTTCGCTATCTGAAGAATTGAGTGGCGAGCCCATAACTTTTGTATCGGGATATGTCCTGGACAGCATCACCGGTGAGCCATTGGTCGATCAAGTAGTGGAAGTAGGTGACGGTAGCCGATTCACGACCAATATCGATGGACGATTTTTTATTTGTTATCTAGCCGAGGAAGATATGGGACTTGGTGTTTCCGCTGATGGTTATCGCCCATACGCTAAGGATTTTTCCATACCCATTTGGAACAATACCACCCCCTATCGGATCGACTTGCTCATGCAACCTCTAAGCGAACCTCCGCCTCCACCGCCACCGCCTGATACCGCGCGAACCAGAGTAGTCATACTCGAGCGAGAGCACCGGGTACTGTTCCGATTTGACGAGGCAGAATTGACCGAATTGCAGCGAGAAAACCTCCGGTTATTTGCGGAGGGAATCGATCCTGCGGAAGTCCAAAAAGTAAGCATCACCGGCTATAGCGATGACATAGGCGAAAGCCAATACAATGTAGAATTGTCGGAGCGAAGGGCCCGCACAGTAGGCGCATTTTTGCGTAATCTGGGCATCAGTGTAGACCAGGTGAACATCAGAGGTGTGGGTTCCATCAGTGGTGGTCAACGCGAGCTGAACAGGCGTGTTGATTTGGTCGTAGAGCTTAGGAGAGAGCGATAGTATATTTTGAACCAATACCTTACAAATTGCGATATAACGCATATATTTGAGGGTGTCTTTTTGGCTTGTTGCGCGTCTAACGTTAGGCAAGCTGCACAAACAGTCCGTGAAACCAACAACAAACCATCATCTGTCATGAAACTATACACGCTTAGTTTCCTCATCTGTCTCATGGGCTTACAACTGGCTGCCCAAGACACGCGCCCCCCTTACTGCGACGAGCTGCCCTCTACTTATTCGCGGGGAGTGAGTATCGTTCAGGGAGGATCGCCTACTGCTCCGGAACTACCTAGATTTGCTACTACACCAACTACCGAATACAAAGTGCAGGTCGCCATATTGCGCTATACAGATCCCAGTGAATTCCCGTTTCATCCGAGCCTGATCGCCCGCTATCGCCCCTGCGAGCAAGTGTGGGTAGTAGAGAGCCGCAATAGCTTTGCCGATCGCTCTCAGGCACAAGCGCTTCAGCGCGAGTTGCAGAACCTGGGATATACAGGGGCCTATCTGACAGAGTTGGTCGCCTACCAGTAGGGATAGCGACAATAGCTCCGTATATTTGGGCAAACTTCAAAGATCAAATCGAATCATGTCCAAGTACCTGTTACTATTTTTTGCACTTCCGCTGGTCGTAGCCTGTGGGTCATCGGATGTCACCACCGAAGAGCAACAAGAAGTCACCGAGTCTTCCCAAAATGCACCAGAATATGCCGGAGAGATTTTCGGCGCCGGAGAATTTGATAATTATGAGTCCGCTATGAGCGTCTCCGAAATGGAAGAAGCTACCGTAGACCTGGCAGAAGGAGATAGTGTTGATGTACAAGTCAGAGCTGTAGTAAGCGATGTTTGCCAGAAAAAGGGCTGTTGGATGACGCTGGGTGAAGAAGGCTCCGTCATGGTCAGATTCAAAGATTACGGATTTTTTGTTCCTACAGATATTCCAGGCCGTGAAGTAGTGGCCCAGGGAAAGGCATACTACCAGGTAACCCCCGTTGAAGAGCTTCGCCACTATGCCGAAGATGCAGGGGAGAGCGAAGAGGCTATAGCTGCTATTACCGAACCAAAACGCGAATTGCGTTTCCTGGCTACCGGCGTATTACTCGTTGAAGAGCCAGCTGAAACTGAGTAAACCACAAGCCTTTGCGCGTGCAAGAGGCCATAGATGCCATCCTATCTAAGCTGGAGCGAGGTCTGTCTCGCAACCTGCACTACCACAGTATTGCCCATACCCGAGATGTGCTCGCTCGTACATTGGAACTCGCGGAAGCCGAAGGCATTGACGATCCCGAGGATGTAGATCTGCTGCGTACGGCTGCAGCCTATCACGATTCGGGTTTTTTGATCAACAACCGAGATCACGAACGCTTAGGGTGTAAGCTAGTGCGCGCTGAGCTGCCGGAATACGGCTATACAGATGATCAAATTGATCGTATTTGTGGCATGATCCGTGCAACTAAAGTACCTCAAAAGCCGCGCAATATCTACGAAGAGATCATCTGCGATGCCGATTTGGATTATCTCGGTCGAGATGATTTTTATCCCATCGGGCAGCGGCTTTTTAAAGAGTTGAAAGCCTTTCGCATACTCGAAACGGAGGAAGAATGGAATGCCCTGCAAATCAAATTTTTGAACGGGCATAGCTATTGGACGGAGACCAATAAAAGAGAGCGGGCTGAAAGAAAAGCCGCTTACTTGAAAGAATTAGAGGGACTGGTAGAAGAGTAGGCTACGAGCTTCATCTCTTTTTTCAGAGATGAAGCTCGTAGCACTTATTTATTTAGAAGCAGGAATCAAACCTGCTACCTTCGTATTTGTAAAGCTATTGCATGCCATTACGATACCGCACTTCCATTTCAGTAATCCCCTCAGATATAGACGAGCTCAAGCACGTCAATAATATCCGCTATTTAGAGTGGGTGCAAGAGATTTCCAAGGCGCATTGGTTTGAGGTAGTTTCAGAGGAGATTGCTCAGCAGTATGTATGGGTGGTCACCAGTCATCACATCGAGTATAAAGCTTCTGCACTTCTCGGAGATGAGCTAATGGCCGAGACTTTTGTAGATAATTTCCACCGCCATATATCCACCCGAGTTGTCGAGTTCAAGCGCCAAGGAAGCGATCAGGTCATTGTTCGAGCGATCACCAAATGGGCCATGATCAATGCCGAAAATGGCCGACCAACTGCTGTCCCCGAAGAAATAGCATCCCTCTTCTAGCGTCTAATTGAGCCGCAGGCGAGTGGTCTTTTATCTCAGCCCCTCCCCTCTATCAATATATCTGTACTCTGGGTGAATTCTTTTTCCAACAGCAGTTGAAGATGCGTGCGCAAGACTTTACCCATGGTGTCCTGTCCATCGAATCTATTGCTCTTGTGATGTTCGCCCAATTCACGAGCTAGCTGGCGGATGAATTCGGGCTTGGAGATCCGATCCTTAGACATGACCTGCATCAGGCGATAGATACGGCTCGTACTGGCTTTAATCCGTGCGGCTATCATAGATCGCTCCTCTAGCTGATACTGCTCTACAGTCGATGGCTCAAGCAGCTTCATGCCGATGAAAATGATGGGATTATTGTCTTTAAAATATTGCGGTAGATAAAAGTTCTTGCGCCCTTCATAGCTCTGTTGGTCAAAGTCAATAGCACGTAGCCGATATTGATTGCCTTCGATATCAGGAGTAATGTCAACGACGTAATTGTAGGCCCTCATATCGCCAAGCAAACGAACAAAGCAGCGCTCATTGAACTTAATAAACTCTTTGGCTATCCGCGTCTGATTAAGTGCATCTACATCCAATTGCTGATCGAAAAAATCATCTCCGGGTATACCGGCAATGTGCTCTTCGATCAGGGTCTGCCCATCTACCAGATACATGACGCTGTTGGGCGAAAGGAGTTCTTCCAGCTCGAGACCATATATGCGCGATGCATCCGTTTGCTTGACGTAAAAGTGATCGTAATTATCGTTGAGCCGATTGATGATCCGAATTCGGAAGGGACGGGTGTTGCCAAATAAGCAATAGTCGATTCGCGCAACTTCCAGGTGTGGCAGGGCGCTGAAATTGCCGTCCATACGGAGTAGGGCATAGATCTTGCGCAGACCATCAAACAACTCTTCGCGCTCGGTGTCTGCAAAGTAGACGGTCTGCCATAAGGTATCGTTATCGTCTTGATCGAGCAGGGCTGTTCCCGCGCTGAATCGAGTCAAATCATCATAGTGGACAGGCAGATCTACACATCGGTCGTATTTTTTGAGATAACTCAATAAGTCGTCAGCAACCGGAATAATCTGCTTTTTGTCCATGGAGGGAAGATACGCAAGGGCTACCGAGTATTAACTCATTTGCTCGACCAATACAAACAAACCGTATCCTACACAAATGGCTGCAGAAAGTAGCTGAACCGTTCGACTCCATTTTGGCTGACTCATCAAGCGCTTGCACCAAGGGATGCCAAAAAAAGCGGCAGCAGTCAGCATGCCAATGACAGAGCCTAATCCAAATGCAATCAAGGCAAAGATGCTGTAGCTGGTAGATGAAAGCTGGGTGACCAATAGTAGAATTACAGCCCCCGATCCCGCCAGGCCGTGAATGAGGCCTACGCGATATGCCAGGCTGTGCGTATGGCCAGAATGTGCGGTGTGGTTGTGCGCCTTTTTTCTTCGATTTTGGAAAATTCGCCACATGCCGATACCGATCAACATGAAGCCCACAAATACTTCTCCCCAGTCGAAAAGCAGACCATCTAGCGGAAGTCCAATAAAAATAAAGGCCAGCCCTACGATTAGTATGGTAGAGCTATGGCCCAGCCCCCAGAATATACCCTCGCGTAGGATGTTGTCTAGTTTACTTTTGCGAGTAGCCAGCGCGCCGACGGCCACCAGATGATCGGCCTCAAAAGCATGCGTAAAGCCAGTGGCTAGCGCAAAACCCAGCGTGATTTCTTCCATCTCAAATTTGGCTTAATTCGTGAATGACAATTCTGTGGTTGCCCGTATCGGCAATGACCAATGTATGGTCGTCTATCGCCAGGTGAAAAGGCCAGTATAGGCTATCAGGAGTAGCTTGTATGCTGTTGCGGTTTTCGATACCAAGCTGAAAGGTAGCCTGGCCGAGCAGCGCCTCTGCATGTGTATTATTTTCAGCAGGCACCTTAGAAAAATGCAGTACTCGACTATTCCCGGTATCCGCTACCAGCAGGCCATCTTTCCAAAAGCAGGCATCATAACACCAATTTAGTGTGTTGGCCTCAGGGAACCAACGAAACTGGTTTTGACCATTGTCTGAAATGGAAGCCTGGCCGATGATCACGGGTTCTTGATTGGCAGTTTGTTCTATAGCTTTTTTCCAGGAGGCGTATAGTAATACCCGATAGTATTGTGTATCGGCAATGGCCAGTTGTCCTTTTGGGCCAAGCTTCACTGAATAGGGCCAAATAGGGTGGTGATGGTCGTAGTCTCGGTCTGAAAAACTAGATTTACCAATAACATGCGATGCCGCTTCATAGCTCTGCTCAGGCCAGGAGTTAAAGATTAAAACTCTTCGATTGCCCGTATCGGCAATGAATAGGCGCTGGCCATCTGAATCGACACCATAAGGCCAGTTTAAGCTCTTTGCTGTGGGTAAACTTCTCACTCCGCCTACATTTGGCTCGTGGCTGGTAAAGTCGGGTTGTCCCAAGACAATATCAGCCGGCTGACCATGGCGAGATGGAAATTTCGACCAGATGAGCACCCTGTGGTTCCAGGCGTCGCAAACGACCAGCTTCTGGCCATCGCTCCATAAACCGGAAGGGTAGAGTAGGGTGCTTGCACCAGCTTGACCTCCTGCATTTCTGGCAGTTGAGTTTGCTTCGGTTTGGCCCAGTACAACATCGGCATCCGCATAAGGAGACTCCGGAAGCTGATTCCAAATAAATACGCGGTTTTGCCCGGTATCGGCCACGATCAATTTGCCATTAATCAGATGCACGCCTCGAGGGGCGAGTAGTGGATTATTGGCTTCACCCAGGAAATGTCGGGAGGTTCCCGGAATAGTGGGTGCATGTTCTTGCTGCCTTTCTTTAGCGCGACTTGGGGTATCTAGCGTCATAGCAGTGGGCTTAACAAATTCTGGGTAGCTGCTCACCAATGAGCATAGGAACAATACGCTGGCCGCCAATGGCGGAAATCTGGACGACTTGCTGTGGGTGAGCAGTCGTAACAGAGCCAATTTGCGTAGCATGTGCTCCGTATTGAAGCTGCTGCATAAAGCTCAAGACCTCCTCAGCGACACTTTGGTCAACCACGGCTAAAAATATCCCCTCATTAGCTACGTAGAGGGGGTCTAGCCCGAGCAATTCGCAAGCACCGGCTACCTGATCGTTTAGTGGTAAATCTCGCTGTCGGATATCTATTCCCAATTTAGTATCTCTGGCTATCTCATTGAGTACAGTGGCTACACCACCTCGAGTTGGATCTCTCAGGAGCTTTATGTTGGCACCGAACTGATCAAGAAGTTGACTGACTAAATGATTCAGTGGTCGGGTATCGCTGACAATCTCTGTATCGAAATCCAGGCCTTCCCGGACAGACATGATGGCCATGCCGTGTGTCGCCAGCTGCCCACTGACCAATATGGCATCACCCGCCTCAATGCGTTGGGCATCAATTTTTGCTGCAGCGTGCAGTTGCCCCAAGCCCGTCGTGTTGATGAAGATTTTATCGCCCTTTCCGCGCTCAACAACCTTGGTGTCTCCTGTTACAATATAGACCCCAGCCTCCTGGCATGCTGCTCTAATACCGAGCAAAATTTCCCACAACTCAATCATGGGTAGCCCTTCCTCTATGATAAAACTGAGAGATAGGTGCTTGGGAATCGCTCCACACATAGCAAGGTCATTGACCGTACCATTGATGGCTAATTCTCCGATGCTGCCACCTGGGAAAAAGATGGGATTTATGACAAAACTATCTGTCGTAAAAGCCATTGGGCCATGGCATTCGAGTATGGCGCCATCGTGTCTTTGGTCCAGCCACTCATTACTCAGAAGCTCAAATACACCGCTATCCAGTAACTGATTGGTCAATTTGCCACCACTGCCATGACCCAGATTGATGGTGTCGAAATTGAGTTTAGGCAATGGACAGTTTAGCGAAAGCATAATGGGGTTTTTGCAAATTGGGTAAACTAGATCATTAAGCAGCTACCTCTTCCAGCACGGCCCTGAAATGATAGTAAGCGGCACAAGCTCCTTCCGAACTGACCATAGGCGCCCCAAGGGGTCTTTCTGGCTTGCATTTCGTGCCAAAGTTGGGGCAGTCATGGGGCTTCGCCAGCCCTTTCATGATGCTCCCCGAAATACACTCGGCATTTTCCGGTACAGGACTCAAGTTGATGCCAAATTTCCTGATGGCATCAAACTGGGCGTATTCTGGCCTCACGCTAAGCCCACTGTCGGGTATTTCTGACAAGCCCCTCCACACCAAATCTGTAATTTCAAAGACCTGCTCTATAGCAGAAATGGCTGCTTGGTTGCCCGCCTCTTTGACCATTCTGCTATACTGATTCTCCAATTTAGCTTCACCCTTCTCCAACTGCTTGACAACCATCAGAATCCCCTGGAGCAGGTCTAAGGGTTCAAAGCCAGTGACCACCATTGGGATCTGGTATTGGGCTACTAGTGGATGGTATTCGGAGGTTCCCATGATCGTGCACACATGTCCGGCCGCTAAAAAGGCTTGGATTCGGCATTCCGGATCATCCATGACGGCTTTAATGGCGGGCGGAACCAGCACATGGTTGGATAGTATGCTGTAGTTGGTCACTCCTCGGCGCTCGGCATGAATGACGGATAGGGCATTGGCAGGCGCCGTGGTCTCAAACCCGACAGCAAAGAAAACCACTTCTTTATCTGGGTTTTGTGCCGCTAAGTTGACGGCTTCCAAAGGGGAGTATAGTATACGTATATCAGCTCCTGCTGCTTTGGTCTCCTGCAGATTTCGACCAGAGCCCGGTACACGCATCATATCTCCGAAAGAGCATAGGATCACATTGTCTTGCTCGGCAAGGTGAATGGCCTTATCGATGATACTCAAAGAAGTTACACAAACCGGACAGCCGGGCCCGTGAACCATATTGACCTCATCGGGCAATAAATTTAGGATGCCGTTTCGGACTAAGCTGTGCGTTTGCCCACCACAAACCTCCATAATGGTCCAGGGTTGGGTGACCGTCCGATGGATCTCCTCCAGATATTTTTTGGCGACTTCCGGGTCGCGATATTCAGATAGGTACTTCATGACTCATTTTTTAACAGGTTTCTCAGCTCGCCCCTTTCTACTTGTCCGAGGACGTATTCGCTCTCGGTCAACTCATCCGTTTCTCCGATTTCTTCCAAATATTTAAAGACTTGTTTGGCTTCTTCTTCGTCTACAATGCTAATGGCCACACCTACATGTACCAGCACATAATCGCCAACCTCGGCTTGTGGCACCATGTCTAAGGTCGCATCTTTTAAAATGCCACCAAACGAGATTTTAGCCATTTTGATCTGGCCATCGTACTCGTGGCGAATGCTTTTGATTTTTCCAGGAATAGCTAAGCACATACAGCTGTGTTTTGTGTATTTTCTACAAGTGCACGCTCTTGAGTGAGCGCATAGTGGATGATTTGGCCGTAGGCAATATTTTCGTCATTTGGGGCCAGATGTTCATGGAATACAAGTTTGAACTCACCGCCGAGGGATTGTTGAATCAAGTCTACCAAAAGGGCATTTTGGAAGCAGCCGCCTGTGCAGGCGATGGTTCTTACACCCTGGTTTTGAGCAATTTCGGCCATCCAATCGACCAGGCTTTGATGAAATTTCAGCGCGATCAGTTCATTGGGAATTCGCCCGATGTCATTGATCAAATCTTGCTTCAGACAGGAGGATGGGTATCCCTCAACAAGGCCATATCGCTTGTAGGCAGTACGAGCAGCAGCCTCTAATTTTATAGCTGCCTGACCTTCATATTGCTGAGTGGTGCAAATACCGGTCAAGGCGGAAACGGCATCAAACAGGCGGCCTACGCTCGATGTCTTTATCCGAGCGCGTTCTCTCAAGCGCAGCAGGGTATGAAGTTGACTTTTTCCTAAGCTACCGACTAGTATTTGCTGAGCTTTTGGCAAATCTCCTGCCCAGGCTAAAGCGGCATATTTTGGATCTAACCCCATATTCTCGCCACCCAATTGAGGAAAGTAGGAGAGGTGGTCAATTCTGGAGAATAAGTTATCTACCAGCCTAAAGAACTCTCCACCCCAGATATGCCCATCTCGACCATAGCCCAAGCCATCCCAAACTACGCCGAGAACATCTTCGGTTTCTGCCACTAAGTTCTGCTCACCTATTAAGGCTGCGAAGTGTGCTTCGTGATGTTGTACTTCATATAATGGCCAGTTTTGCTCATCTGCCATTTCCTGAGCCATCATCCGCCCAAAATACCCTGGATGCAGATCAGTCAAGACAACATTTGGCTTAACTGAGCACAGTTGCCCCAGTCGCTTCAGGGCTTTTTTAAATTCGACTTGCGCAGGTAGATGCCCCAACTCGCCGAGCCGCTGGCTCAGTACGTACTGACCATTACTTCTCAGGCCGAAACTGGCCTTTATATCTGCTCCCAGAGCAAGTATGTCAGGACCAGATGGGGTAGCCATTGTGGGGTGAATCGACGGAGCCATTCCTCGTGCTCGTCTGATTATGATTCGGCGTTGCGATGTTTCACAAAAACGGACTAAGCTATCGTCTTGTGCCTGAAGTATTGGGAGGTTGTGCGTCAGGACATAGTCGGCCAGTTGAGCCACTATGCCTTCTTGTCCTTCAGATAGTATGGGTTCTCCACTCAGGTTGGCGCTGGTAGCCACCATGGGGCGGCCAAAAGCCTCAACCAATAGCGTGCTTATGCCCTGGTTGGGCAACATCATACCGAAGTAAGCCGAGTCTGCTGCTACGGAACGGGCTATCTTGGTTGAGCTTTTCTTCGGTGCCAAAACAATGGGCGAAGCGGGGGAGGAGAGCGCCTTCCTGGCCTGAAGACTTAAATCAGCTATTGAGTTTGCTGTATCTAAATCTGCGACAAGTAAGGCAAAGGGTTTGTCTGGTCTGGCTTTGCGCTTGCGAAGTTCGCCTACCGCTTGATCGTTGGTGGCGTCGCAGCAAAGCAGATATCCGCTCGTTCCCTTTACAGCAATAATTTTTCCGGCTCGCATGGCATCAGCAACCTGAATGATCTCCTTGGCTTTGGTATCTACAAGTTGCTGGTCGAGTAGCTTCCATTGCGGGCCGCACGAAGGGCAGGAATTGGTCTGGCTGTGATATCTGCGATCTTCAGGAGACTCGTATTCGGATTGGCAATCCGGGCACATCAGAAATTCGGCCATGCTGGTCCGTTCGCGATCGTAGGGCAATCCACTTTGTACAGCATACCGCGGGCCGCAATTCGTGCAAGTGATAAAAGCATAGGCAAACCTGCGATTTAGTGGGTCAAGCAGCTCCCTGCGGCAGTCCGAACACAAACAAAAGTCCGGTGCCATCAACAGCCTTGCCTCACCTTCTACCTGACTTTCAGAAATGGAAAACCTAAGGTATTCCCTGAAAGCTATCGGCTTTATTCGATGACCAGTGATCACCGCCATAGTAGGTGGCTTATCCAGGAGTTGTTCTATGAAGGTTATCACATTCGCTTCATCTCCATTGCAACATATACGCACGCCACGAGGGCCATTGCTGACCTCACCAAATAAATTATGTGCTGTGGCCAATCGGTATACATGGGGCCTGAAGCCCACGCCTTGCACCCGGCCCTCTATGTGGATTTCCCAACTACGCATGCAGCACAGATTCCAGCGATTTCTTTTTGTCCATTGTTCGCTCTACCAGCCAATCGCACCAGGATGCAATGCCATCACCTTTCAAGCTGGCGA
>JBCBVN010000041.1:0-19305 GCA_039817625.1 Bacteroidota bacterium | reverse complement strand
CAGTCTTTTGGAACCCTTACGCGCAGGTATAATACCTAGAATACTCAAAATTTATCTATTTAGTCAAAGAAAATCAGAGCCTAATAAATTGTATTTACCGAGTCTTTTTTCTTGAAGCTCGAATGTAGACACATCAGCAGATTGGTGCCATCGGTAGTCAAAATTCCTCCTAAAGTTCCTCTGAAGAAATCGAGCATTATTCGTTCTACCGTCCACTAAAATAAAGGTCCCAGGAAGCATAGTCGATTCCATGAGTAATAGGTCGGCAGCCATTACCGTGCGCTCGTCACATTGAAAAGTGAGACCATTAATGTTGCCTTTGACTGCTTTAGGATCTGGGCCATCTAAATAAATAAAGTCGGGAACTACATCAGGTAATGTCTTATAGAAATGGCACAACTGACCTAAATGAGTTCCTATCTCCACTTCCGAATATTGGAAATGCACATATTCTTTAAGGTGTTCCGGAATCCTGCTGTTTGTCAAAGCAATCCAGTCTTCGGAAGTATCTACGGAAAAGCATTGAAACACGTATCGGTTTCTAATTGCAGGGACTGGATCTAGGGTGCTCCATTCTGCTTGGTTTTTTTTCAGTGCATCTGCAATTACTATGGTAGAATAGCCCACACCAAACTCCAAGACCGTGAATGACTTACGTTTTCTTATCAATTGATGCAACCTAGCGAGATCTTGAATCTGTGGTGCTATGATTCCCTCTTCGGGCTCAAAGCTAATGAGCTCTGCAAGTCCTTCTTCCTCGCAATAGGATTGCGCTTTTTCTCTACTGATGTGTTGTGGCTCCAGCATTTAGTATCTCAAAACTTTTTTGTAATCGAGTGTTATTTCGCTTAGTAGTGATGCCATCTTTTTTCCTGCTTGTCCTCCGCCGTAAATGAAATCACGCGTTCGAGGCTTTTGGATAGCTTGGTTTATGGCATCTCGAATTTCAATGCGGTTATACCCTACGTCTATAACATTACTTCCTCGTTCGCGTCTGTTCTGCCGACTTCCAATATTAACCACCGGAATACCTAAATATGAGCACTCCCTGATACCCGCAGAAGAATTTCCTACTAAACAATGACTTCGATATAACAATCTTAGAAAATCCCGTCCCTCCATATTTTTAAAAAAGTGGACGTGATCGATTTTTGTTTTTTCTCTAAAAGCCCTAATGCCCTTAGACGTTCCATCAGACCCCGCATCTACATTAGGCCAGAACCAAAAAGTGGGGATTTTTAGCTCGTGAATTGCCTCCAAAGTTTCTGTGATGCTGGCCCGGCTCTGCTCATATTCTGTGGTAACTGGGTGCTGTAGTACAACTAAATATTGCTTCCTCCACTCCGATGAGGTAATTCTACCCACTCCGCCATATCGTTCAAACGGATCGAAATCAAGCTCTGGGTTTTGTCTTACTTCTTCTGCTAGATCTATTGAAGGACACCCTGTGTTAAATACCTTTTCGGGGAATTCGCCCATTTTAATAACTCGTTCTCTAGCAGCCTCTGTAGCCACGAAATGATAGTCTGCCAATTTAGTGATTGCATGCCTGACCTTTTCATCAATATTTCCAGTCACTTCCCCTCCTTGAATATGCACCAACGGTATATTCATGTAGGAAGCAGCTATGGCTGTCGCCATAGTTTCAAATCTATCAGCGACAGTGATGACGGCATCAGGCGATAAACGCTCAAAGACGGAAGATAATTCCAAGATCCCAAGCCCTGTAGTCTTGGCTTGGGCGGTTAAGTTCTCCCCTTCTAACACATTGAAAACCTTGGCAGCTATAGGAAAACCATCAGCCTCGATATATTTCACAGCAGAGCCGTATCGCTCAGATAAAGCAGAGGCAGCAACTACCAGCTGTAGTTCTAATCCCGGATGTGTGTGTATGGCATCAATAGCCGTTTTGATTCGACTGTATGAGGGCCTAGCTGTAACCACAACAAGAATTTTTCTTCTCTTCATATTACTAAGTCCTCCTCTTGTAAAAACTGGTAAGCTTGTGTGGCACTTTTTAGTTTACGGCCAATGATTGACCTGAATTTACTGGCTGCTATACCTTTACCCGCCGGTTTCTTGGACTCCAGGTCATCAAAGGTAATGACGTGCCCGGCAGGTAGAGATTTGTTAACTGCCAAAGACTTTTCGAAAATCAGCTTTAACGCTAAAAAGTCATGATTTTCAGATTTGTCAATAGGATTAGCTAGCATAGATTCCACCTGTCGGACACCGAGTGCTAGCTGACGGACTTCATCAATGGTCAGAGAACTTGTAGCGTCAGGACCAAACATCTTGCGATCAAATACAACGTGAAACTCTAAAATCTTGGCCCCCAAAGCTACTGCAGCAATACCAGTAGTAGTACTTGCCGTATGTTCACTGAGACCTATTGTTGCATATGGGTATCGTTTGCGCATCTCCTCTAGTACATTTAAGCCTACTTGCTCTGGTGAAGTAGGATATGCAGTTGTACACTGTAGTACGCTGATCTGGTTCCCAAACTCCCTTATGAAGGCTACAGCTTTGTCTAGCTCCTCATAGTTGCTCATTCCCGAACTTAGAATTACAGGCTTTCCAGTTCTTGCAATTTTTTCAAGGAGAAGAAAATTAGTCACTTCACCACTGCCTACTTTATATCGCTTCATACCTACAGATTCCATCAGGTCTACAGCTGCATTGCTGAAGCAACTCGACATAAATTCTAGGCCAACAGCCTCACAATGCTCTTTAATATCGATCCATTGTTCTCGATTAAATTCCATCCGCCTCCAGTAGCTCATTCTATCTTCATCTTCGTAGCTAAACGGAACTCTGAATGGTTCGTGAATACTGCTTTCAGCTTGTGCAATATGTGTTTGAAATTTTAGGACATCTATACCTGTCCCCGCTAGTGCATCTATGTAAGAGTGAAGGATGCCCAAACTACCGTCATGAGCTTGTGCAATCTCAGCGATTAATTGAACTCTATTCATCGGTCTGGCTGAATGTGAATCAAGTTGAACTGGGTTCTCTCATGATGTCTTTAAATGCTTTGAAAACTAGAAAACCAAGAGCGGAAAGAAATCCGCCGAATAGACATCCCCAAAAAGCATTTTCAATGGGTTTGGATTCAAAAGAGGCTAAGGGGAAAGCAGGAGGATCTACGATTTCAAAACTGGGCCTATTCGTGTTTAACAAAAACTCGGCAGTTTCCTTATTTCTTAAAATTTCCAGATATATCCCATTTAACAATGCAGCTTCCCGCTGTAATTGATCCAAACGAACACGATCATAACGACTAATCAGACCTAATGACCGATCCTCGCTCTGGGCCAATTGGTATTCTACTTGATTTAATTCGTTGTAAATGCTATCGCTTCTGAATATAAGTTCATTAAGTGTTTTCTCCTGGCTTCCAACAGTATTTTTGACATATAGCTCCTGTAAGTTAGTATAGATTCGGTTCAAAAAGGTAAGAACCAGGTCTTCTGCATTAGCCCTAAGCAAGAGCTTGTAAAACCCCGTCTCCTCATCGTAATCTACCTCGTAAAAATTATCATCTTGACTAAGTATTTTGAGATGTAACAATTTGAGCATAGTAAAATCTACTCGCCGGAAATCGGAAGTATCGGCAGTAGTAAAGTTATAGTCTGC
This sequence comes from Bacteroidota bacterium, assembly GCA_039817625.1. Lineage (GTDB taxonomy): Bacteria > Bacteroidota > Bacteroidia > Chitinophagales > Saprospiraceae > Neolewinella. The sequence continues at coordinate 15,669 of JBCBVN010000041.1, read as the reverse complement.
CAAGGATGGGCTTATCTTTTCGAACCAGTCTTTAAGTTGATGAATGCGAATAAAGTGGTTTCCCCATAAATCAGTCTCGCCATTCACTTTAACACTATCTAATAGAACCCGGTATATGATTCTTCTTGACTTACTGAAAGCCTGCAATTGTGCCGAAGTTTGAACGGTAGATTCTGAGGGAATTCCAATCTGACCTAAAATTGAACCTACATTTCCTCCTCCTCCGTCTTCATTGACAACAAAGGAAATCGACCCTTCGAAATACTCGGGTTTATTCCACCCCCTCCAAACAAAGAAGATTCCACCGGCAATTGTAGCTAAAATAATCCACCATTTCTTTTTCCAAAAAAAGGAGATATAAGCGCCTATGTTCAGAAAAATATCCCTAAGCGAGATATCGTCTTTATACCGGTTCTGCGTTTTTTGCTGATTATCCATAATGACATCGGTCTTTTCGACACGACACTTTTTACTGCGATCGCTCAATAAGTAGATAAAGCGTAACCAGCGAAGTAATGCCCGAGAGAGTTGCCTGGGCCACTTCACCCCAGTTGGTTCGTGTTTGATTCGGATCGCGCTCAGGTTTTGGAGGTCTTATACCTGCCCTAATTACGCTACCTGGTTTTACTTCGGGGAAAGAATTTAAGGTGAAAAATTTTCTGGTCTCCACGACTTGCCCATTGGGATATCTCACAGTCGTCCACCGTTTTCGAGCAGTCCCACTATCAAAACCACCAGCGTACCGATTGATGTACCACTCAGCAGACTTACTTCCTTGGTAGGCTACAACAATCCGGCCATCTTCTATCAAGTCAGCATCCAGAAGATCGCTGGCCCTTGTTCCAGCAACCAGTATAGTAACCAGCTCCTGTATTTTCGGAACTACTATAGTGTCTCCTGCTCGAAGCGTTACATTACTCGACGAAGATGGATTCTTAATTACCTGATCTAGGTTAAGTACAACTTGTCCCAAGCTATCAGCTACTCTTATCATACTGGCTCCTGCAGGGAAAGCTTCCTCAGTAAGTCCTCCAGCCCGCTGAATGATATCGCTCACTCTTTCATTATCGCGCAGAATGGCATAGTCTCCAGGATAGGCAACTTCGCCTCTAATGACGATCTCTTGAATGTCTTCAAATTCGGAAACAGACCTCACTACCACTCGGTCAAATGGTTGCAAGCTAAAATTTGCCGGACTGATCAAAGCTAGATCTTGAGTCATACTCAAAGTGGTAACCACTGTCCGTGTCGCTGAATTTCTATCATACTGTAATCTGAATACCTCTATGCGGTCGGTATGAGCATCCAAAGTAAATCCACCGGCCAGACGCACTAGCTCACCTATACCCAAACTCGAATCATATACGAAGCTTCCTGGCTCACGTACTGCACCACTCACCTCCACTTCAAACTGCTCGAAGTAGCGTTCACTGGCATAAACGATGACTCGGTCCAGGGGTTGCAAAATGATATTGGCCTCAGAGCTGGGGTCACTAGCCGCAGCCCTGAGATCGACCTCTAAATAGCTTTGCTGTTGCTGATTGGACGGGTTTGTCCTAATAATGAAGCCCTCTGTGGCAGCATTGGGAAGCAGGCCGCCTGCCAGTACAATAGCCTCTGCAAGCGTCATCGCCTGATCGTATGGATATGGAAAACTGTCTAGTGGCTGGCGTACACTACCCACTACACTGACGAAACTATCATCAACATAAGCTCTACTGGCAAAAACTTGTAAGCGGTCATTATTTTGAAGTGCTAAATCTTCTGGGCCGCCCGGATTGGCCATAATCTCTGCTGGACTGACCTGTATAAGTCTGCGGGTACCATCGGGATTCACACGCAGCAAAAAGGCCAAATCACGACGACTACCTGCCCGTAGTCGACCTTGATCAATCAGATAAGACACACGCAAACCTTCTATAAATTCATATTGACCAGGCAGATCGACCTCTCCGTCTACAGCCACAAAATTCTTGGCTGGCTCTTCAACAGATAGTATTTCTATCGAATCACCATCGATCAGGGTATTGAACTCCGACCCGCGGAAGTCCAAAACCTTTTTGCGCCCATCATCCAAACGAATCACTCGCGCCCTCCCTTCCAGGCCACCTGCCGTTATCCCTCCTGCAAACTGTATCAGGTCTTCCAGACCTTCATCCGGTAGCAACTCGTAACGACCAGGTCGGCGTATAGCACCACCAATGGTCACAATATTTTCTGCCGGCGGTACGAAGACCACATCATTTTGTTGGAGGCCAAAGTCCTCAGCATAAGTTGGGTCAGAAAGGAAAGTATATACGTCAAGCATTTTCACTTCCTCACCGGCTCGAATTAGCTTTATTTGTCGAACACTGCCCAGGTCAGTTGGCCCACCAGCTGCAACTAGCGCATTAAAAGCCGTATTGAGGGCTGAAAGAGTGTAGCTACCACTCTGGAATAGTTCGCCAAAAACATTGACCGTAATACTTCGGGATTCACTTACAGTAACCGCAAATTCACCTGGCCCAAACACATAATACTGCCCAAATCTGCGCTGCAGCAGCGTACGCGCCTCAGATAGCGCAATTCCCTTCAGGTATATCCTCGGCATCCGGTCAGGGCGTATGTAACCATCGGAACCTATGGTGAACTGCAAATCTGCTTGCGATCTTCCGAAGATGCTAATAACGAGTACATCTCCCGAGCCCAAGCGATAGCTATCAGGAGGACGGACATCATCACCGCCAGACTGAACGATCAGACTACCATCATTAAAAATAATATGCCCGTAAATCTGAGGTTCGTCTGTTACTGTTCGGCTGAAACCCTCCTGTCCTTCTACAGACGTACCAGGCGTTTGAATATTTTGGACTTCCGCAGGTGGCATAGTATCTACAACGACTGCGGGTTCACTCGCCCTACTTTCAGCTTCCATTTCCGCAATTACGGCCTCAATCTCTAGCTGAAGAGCAGGCAAGTCTTCCGGCGCTATATTGTCAATATCTATGCCTCTGGTTATCAGGCGACTTCTGAGCTCAGTCTCGTCTATGTTACGCGCGCTCAGCTCAGACCGCACTTCCGGTGGAATTGGGTTTTGAGCTACCAAACTCGTAAATCCCAAAAGAAAAATTATTGGAAGAACTTTCAGCATATAGTCTTGTAAATGATTCAAAATAAGCACAGGTCAAACACTCTGTGCCATTCGCTGCTGCCAGCTATCGACGATTTCCTCGAAGACTTTTTGCAGCGGCCTGGTGATATCCCAGGCAGGATAATGACTCTTCATTTTGCTCAGATCCGAGATGTAGCAAATGTGATCTCCCAATCTGTTCTGGTCGGAATAAGTATAATTCATGGGTTTTCCGGTGATACCCTCTACCCGCTTGAAGGCTTCCAGTATTGATGTTGAGTTATTTCTGCCACCGCCTATATTATATACTTCACCAATTCTAGGTTCTTTAAAAAATTCATCTATGAACCTGGCAACATCAAAAGCATGAATATTGTCTCTTACTTGCTTGCCCTTATAGCCAAAAATGGTGTATTCACCTCCTATAATGTTGACTTTAATGAGGTAGCTCAAAAATCCGTGCAGCTCCACTCCACTATGGTTGGGACCCGTCAGACAACCGCCTCTCAAGCAGCAACTAGGCATATTGAAATATCGGCCGTACTCTTGAACCATTATATCAGCAGCGACTTTGGATGCACCGAAAAGCGAGTGCTTGGACTGATCTATGGTGAATGATTCCTTTATTCCACTTTGGTATGCAGCATCTGCGTAATCCCATCGGGTATCTAGCTCTTTTAAAGCAAGTTTGTTTGGGGCATCCCCGTAAACTTTGTTTGTACTCAAATGCACAAATGGTGATTCCGGACACGACCTTCTACAGGCTTCCAGCAAATTATGGGTACCGACAGCGTTGGTGTCGAAGTCCTCAAATGGCTTACTAGCTGCTAAATCATGACTGGGTTGAGCTGCTGTGTGTACAATGTGCGTCGGCTTCAATTGATCAATCAATTCTAAAACCTTTACCCGATCTCTAATATCGAGTTCATAGTGGTCGAATTTTTTGCAATTTGCCTCCAGTTGCCCTTGGTTCCAACGGGTATCTCCTTTAGGACCAAAAAAGTTTGCGCGCATATTGTTGTCTACGCCACAAATTTTCCAACCCTTTGCATCGAAATACCTAACGACTTCCGAACCAATTAAACCGGAAGATCCGGTAACAAGTAGCGTATTCATAAGATTAGATTCATCCTTACAATTTCTTCAAAAACCTGCCCAAAGGACCGAATTTATAATGATACTCTTTGGCGAGTCTCCGCCCGATCATAAAGCCTCTGGGTTTGAATATCAGCAACATGGCGATAAATACGGAGATAAATAACGCGAGCTTTATCAGCATAACCCAAAACATAGGAAGTCCCTCAAAGATATAAACCGCTATAACCCATGCTGTGCATAGGCTAAGCGCCTGAATGATCCATCCGGGAAGCTCTAATCGCAGCTGCCACCATACTCCTTTTTCTAGCTCTAGCCCAATTACATATAGGTATATCAAATGAGCGATCCAGCCAAATATGATCAGGCTCAGCAGTAGACCTGGAAGCCCTCCAAAGTAAAGGCCCAGCAATATCGAGATGACTCTGATCAGCAATACGACCATTCTCACTTTGAAGTCTAATCTGGACTTTCCTCTCGAAAGAAGCACCGGACTAAAAAAGGACAGAAAATTTGGAGCCATCATGAGCGCCATCGCTTGTGCAATAGGAATCATAGATAGCCATTTTTCATTCAAAAAAACGGGAATAGCTTCTGGCGCCAGCAAGATGATCAGACTCAGGGGCACGAGTCCAAATACAGCTACCGCGCTAATGGCTTTTCCATAAATATCAGACATGCGATTAACGTCTGATTTGATGGTAGAAAATGCGGGAAAAAGCACACTGGCTATCTGATCGCGAATCACTCTTGAGGGGATGCTCACAAAGACGCGGGAGCGATTGTAGGAGCCCAGCAATTCCTGATTGACAAATTTTGGAAACATCAGCTCATCGAAGTAATTGGCCAAAAACTTGATGGATTTTGTCGCGAATACAGGAAGACTAAAGCTAAGGACATTTCGCAGTCCCTCGTTTTCCCACGCTAGCCTGGGTCGCCAGGAAGTACTGATCCAAAATATGAGTGAAGTTACAATCGCTATGGCCGCAAATCGAGCGATCAGTGCAAAGACATCCGGACTTTGATACGCCAGGTAAATAGCGAGCAACCCCCCAATAGCCGTAGAGGAAAAATCAGCAATGGCTATTCGCTTAAAATTCAGGGCCTTCAATAAAATGGCTCTTTGCGTCAGTGTAATTCCGGTAATGATAAAAACCGGGGCCAGCAGACGGTACACAATTTGGGTGTCTTCTCCGGTGTACAGAGCAAAGTATGGCGCTCCAAAAAAAACAATTAGGGCAAGGACAATAGAGAGCATCAGGTTTAGCCAGAAAATAGTCGATAGCAGGCCATCATTGATCTCGTCGCTTTGTACGATAGCTGCCCCAAGCCCAACATCAATGGCTTCCTTAGAAAACCTGGCCACAATAGAGGGTATGGCAAAAATACCGAAGACAATGGGGTCTATGAGGTTGGCCAACCACAGCGAAAAAATGAGGCCGAGGATCTGCACACCTGCAGCCCCACTCATGCTCCAGAGCATGGCTCCTACCGTCTTGTCCTTAAAGGCCAACTAGGAACTCCGGTTTTAAGATTGAACTATTTATGGTTGTCACTTTGTCTGAAAAGGATGTGGACTAAGTGGTAACTGGCAAAGCGGGTGTTTGTGATCCGCTTGTCCTGGACTGGTTTCGGCAATCCTTATTGCATGAACAAGCTCAATTGCTGATTTTGCTGCATGCAGACCAAATCCTTCTCCGGCCAGTATGCTTTCGTAGCTCTTCAAGTGCAGGTCCTCAAACCCTCGGCTGAAGTCAAAATGCTCATCTCCGATTCTAAGCTTTCTGTACGTCCTTTGCCCTTCGGATTTTACCTCTTCGGGCAGGCAATCGCTATTGATACTCAGGAACCAGCGCACCCTCGCCTTATTTAGCTTTAGATAGCCTGCGGCTCGATCGTGCGTATGTAGGTGTACTTTGCTGCTCTCCAGAGCTCCAAACACCCAGAGTAGCATATCAAAAAAGTGTACCCCGATGTTGGTTGCGATTCCTCCGGACCTACTCGTGTCTCCCTTCCAGCTGGCGTAATACCATTGTCCCCTGGAGGTGATATACGTCAATTCAATATCGATGGGTTCTTCAAGTTGCTGGTATCGCTCTCTGAGTCTGGCGATAGCTGAATGCAGTCTAAGTTGCAGAATATTCCAGACTTGGCCGGGCTGCTGTTTCTCTACTTGTGCGAGTGCATCCAGGTTCCATGGATTCAAGACCAGCGGCTTTTCGCAAATCACCGAAGCGCCTAACCGGAGTCCAAATCTGATGTGCGCATCATGAAGGTAATTGGGAGAACAAATGGATAAGAAATCCAGCTGTCGACCACCTCTTATCATCTTATCTAGAAAGCGATCAAATCGCTCAAACTCGGTAAAGAAAGCCGTCGCCGGAAAATAACGATCAAGTATACCCACAGAATCGCTCGGATCGTAAGCGGCAACCAGCTCATGCCCCGATTCTTTAATCGCTGCCAGGTGTCTCGGAGCTACATAGCCCGCTGCTCCTATGAGCGCAAAAGTTTTTTTAGGCGAGTTTAATTCCATCTTGAGTTAGCTGATAAACTTCTTGAGTTCTTGGACAAGTAGCTTGCTGGTTGTCGCCAAATTGTAATCGTTCTCCAGCACGGCTTACCCAGCCTTTTTGCACGGCGGGGTTGCCGTAGACTAGACCAAAGGCTGGCACTTTTTTTGTGACTACACTGCCTGCTCCTATCATGGCATATTCGCCGATGGTATTCCCGCATACGATAACGGCATTGGCGCCGATAGTGGCTCCCTGACCTACAAGCGTTGGCCTATACTCTTCTTTTCGCTCTACGAACGCCCTTGGATTAAGCACATTGGTGAAAACGGCACTGGGGCCAATAAAGACGTGATCCTTCAACTCGACCCCTTTGTACAGAGATACATTGTTTTGAATCTTAACACCATTGCCTACTACGACTCCATCAGCTACAAAAGTATTCTGCCCCAGTATGCAGTTAGCTCCGATTTGGCACGAGCCCATAAGGTGGCAAAAGTGCCAGACTTTAGTGCCCGATCCAATGACAGCACCCTGGTCTACGACGGCAGTTGGGTGCACAAACGTTGCTGTTGGAGGAGAGTTGGCCATCTATAAACGCCAGATCAGTTCATCAGACTGAGCGTGGGCTCTATTGTAAATTCCTTTCAGATCAAAAAGTAAGAGCGGCTGGTCTACAGCCGTAAGATCTCTGAAATAATCCAGATCTAGCTCTTCATACGATTGATGAGCCACGGCTACTACAATAGCATGATACGGGCCAGTCGGCTCCGTGCAAAGTTCAAAGTTGTACTTACTCGAAACCTGCTCAGCATTGGCAACCGGATCAATAACGTCTATGGAAATACCGAATTGCTCCAATTCGTAGACGAGATCTACCACTTTTGAGTTTCGAATGTCAGCGACATTTTCCTTGAAAGTTATACCCATAAGCAACAGCCTGGTCTCTCGGAGATTATGCCCTTGCTTGGTCAAAGACTGAGCGACTTCTTTAGCTACAAAGCCAGGCATACCATCATTGATGCGCCGACCACTGGTGATGACTTCCGGTGTATATCCCAATTGCTGAGCCTTGTAGACCAAATAATAAGGATCGACACCTATACAGTGCCCACCAACCAGACCAGGTCGGAAGGAGAGGAAGTTCCACTTCGTTCCTGCGGCCTCCAGCACCTCGCTGGTATCGATACCCATCTCGTGGAAAATCAGGCTGAGCTCGTTGACAAAGCCAATATTGATGTCGCGTTGGGCGTTTTCGATCACTTTTGCGGCCTCTGCCACTCTGATGCTGCTAGCTTTGTGGATACCGGCCTCGATGATGTGCCCATAAATACCAGAAACCAGATCAAGCGTAGGCGCGTCGTTGGCACTGACGACTTTCAAAATTTTTGTCAGGGTGTGCTTGGTGTCTCCTGGGTTGATTCGTTCCGGGCTGTATCCAACCCCGAAGTCGACGCCAAATTTTAGCCCACTCTCCGATTCCAGGACAGGGACACAATCTTCTTCTGTGCAACCAGGATAAACCGTGGACTCGAACACGACCGTGTCTCCTTTCTGCAAGATTTGACCAACAGTCTTTGTGGCAGATAAGAGCGGAGCCAGGTCGGGCACTTTGGCTGCGGTAACGGGAGTCGGCACGGCAATAATGTGGAAGCTAGCCTCAGCTATTTCACCGGCTTCTGAGGTAAATTGTATATCTGTTCCCTCAAAGGCTGCATGGCCAAGTTCTTCGCTTGGATCGATGGCTTGCTTCATGAGCGCAATACGCTCTGGTTTGAGGTCGAAACCTATGACTCTAAAATGTCGTGCCAGCTCTAGTGCTAAAGGCAAACCCACATACCCCAGCCCCGTTACGGAAATGGCCAGTTTTTTGTTTAAGTATTTCTCCATCCTTTAGCCGAGCACAGCATCCTTAAAATAGGGCAAGGTCATTTTCAACCCTTCTGCTCTGGTTACTTTCGGTTCCCAGCCCAGGACCTCTTTGGCCAGACTGATGTTTGGTCTTCTCACTTTGGGATCATCTACGGGCAAATCGCGGTGGTCTAAATGGGCTTTAGGATTATCAACCAGAGCCAGCACTTCCTTAGCAAAATCTAGAATGCTGATCTCATCGGGATTACCGATATTGACCGGGTGTGGGTAGTCGCTAAGCAGCAAGCGGTAGATGCCTTCTACCAGATCGTCAACGTAGCAAAATGAACGTGTTTGAGATCCATCGCCAAAAACGGTGAGTCCTTCTCCGCGCAAAGCCTGACTGAAGAAGGCGGGCAACACTCTACCATCATTGATACGCATACGCGGTCCGTAGGTGTTGAAAATCCGGATAATTCGGGTTTCTAAACCATGGTAGGTGTGATAGGCCATAGTGATCGCCTCCTGAAAGCGTTTGGCCTCGTCGTAGACCCCCCGGGGACCAACGGGGTTCACGTTTCCCCAGTAATCTTCAGTTTGTGGATGAACGAGTGGATCTCCGTAAACCTCACTGGTAGAGGCGATGAGCATACGCGCTCCCTTAGCTCGGGCGAGTCCCAGTAGATTGTGGGTACCCAGAGAGCCAACCTTGAGGGTTTGGATCGGCATTTTTAAATAGTCGATCGGACTAGCTGGGGAGGCAAAATGTAAAATGTAGTCCAATTCACCAGGGACGTGAACAAATTTGCTGACGTCATGATGATAGAATTCGTAGCGCTCCAACCCCATCAAGTGCTCGATATTTTCCATACTACCTGTCAGTAGATTGTCCATGCCGATGACTTTGTAGCCTTCTGCTATGAATCGATCAGACAAGTGGCTACCCAGAAAACCAGCAGCGCCTGTGATAAGAACTTTTTTCATTCTAAAACTTGAAGATTAATGTTGATGGATTTGGGTTTGTTATTACGGGTAATAAGTCTTGAACCAATCGACAAATTTTTCTACTCCTTCGTCCAGAGAAGTAGATGGTTTGTAACCGTAGTCCCGCGCCAGGGCGGTTGTATCGGCAAAGGTAGCTTCTACATCGCCAGCTTGCATGTCCATCATTATGCGCTCTGCCTTTTTGCCGTAGACCCGTTCTATGGTCTCTACAAAATCGAGCAACTTGACCGGGCTACCATTTCCGATATTATACACGCTGGAGGGAGCGCTTCCGTCTTCCTTAACCGGTCGATCCTTGAGCAAGATTCGAACGACTCCTTCTACGATATCGTCTATGTAGGTAAAATCCCGCGACATCCGGCCATGGTTGAAAACCTTGATGGGCTTTCCCTGCTTCATGGCATCGCAGAAAAGGAACAGAGCCATATCGGGTCTACCCCATGGCCCATACACCGTAAAAAACCTTAGTCCGGTGCAAGGTAGCCCGTAAAGATGGGCATACACATGGGCCAGGAGTTCATTACTTTTTTTTGAGGCAGCATATAGTGATACTGGCTGATCTACGCGATCACTTTCAGAAAAAGGTATGCTTTTATTGCCGCCGTATACGCTGCTACTACTTGCGTATACCATATGCTCAATTTTGTTTTTGTAGCAGCACTCCAATAAATTGACAAAGCCTTTGATGTTGCTGTCGATGTAGGTCTGCGGGTGAGTCAGGCTATAGCGCACGCCAGCCTGAGCAGCCAGGTTGCAAACAACCCGGATATCGTTTTGAGCCACGACCTGCGGAAGTCCTTCTTCATCAGACAGATCCATTTCAATGAAGCTGAAATTATTGTCTGACTGGCTTTTGACCATTTGGCCTGCCACTATTTGTTCCTGGGCTATTCCAAGTAGTCCGAGCCGGCTATATTTTAATCGCTGATCGTAATAGTCATTCAGGTTGTCCAATCCTATCACTTGCTGGCCCTCGGCCAATAGCCGCTTGCATAAGTGAAAACCGATAAACCCTGCTGCGCCCGTTACCAAAACCATAGATCGTTCTGTGCTTTATTATTCAAATAATATGATGCGCAAGGCTTCGCCGTCAGAGTGTCGCAAACACTTCAGTCCGAGCCGCTTAGATTGCCGGCGCTCTATCTGCCCATTGACATCCAAAATGCTATGTCTTGGTGTCTGTATATGTCCCATCAGGTCGGCTCGACCCGAAGGTATCTGCCGTCTACCTCTACCTCAAGCGATCTGCCTATGGCTTCGATTTTGACAACAAAAATTTGTCCGTTTTTGCGACCAATTAGCTCGCCACACAATCCTGTCATTCCACCGCCGATCAGACTCACAGCGAGGCCTGGTTGCCAGCTGTCAGCCTCCTCGCATAGCTTCCACTTGAGCTGTCTGTCTAAACTCATCCGACGCAACAAGCTCATATCTGAGTTGGGTAGATCATATCGATCTTTTCCTATGCGCACAAACCTGAACACATAAGGGTTTTGCAATACGGTCCGCTCGTCACTTTTTGTGATTTTAACAAACACATAACCAGGTAGTACTGCGAGCTTTACTTCGCGCTCGCCAGTCTTGGCATATTGTCTTTTTTCTGTGTAGAATGGACTCCATGCACGAATACCATCTCTGTCTAGCAGCCTGATGGCTACACGCTCTTTTTTATGTCCAACTCGCAGGGCAAACCATCGAGCTTCTTGTTCGTGTAGGCGGTCTATGTGATCGTCGCGTCTGAATCTCGCGCGCGCTCCGTTTGATAGGGGCATTATCGGTATTCTGTCAGGGATTGTTTGGCAGCAAGATACGACATAGGCTTAGGTCGTGGCTAATAGAGAACAAAGCTTTCGACCTGAAGGCATGGATGCGGACCATATCTGGATTTCGATGTTACTCAAATAAGACTTCATAGCCTGCTAGAGTGTGGTGTACAGAAACCCGTGAGCGCATTACGGAGACACCCAAAAACCGAGTTTAGCTGTGTCCGACTGTCAGGACATTACTGACAAAATCTGCCATTCTGTCTTTTACCGTAATCTTGGTCCTTCCTTTGCAGCATGAGCAAACTAACTCGGCAATTGATTCTTGTAGTACAGAACTAGCCGAAAGACTTTCCCATGCATTAAAACGCAATGAGAGAATGAAAAAGAAAGCAGAACAGACCGCACAATCTGAAGAAACCCTACAGGAAGAGCATGTTGTAGATCAAGCGACTGAAGAACAGACAGATTCGGAGGCTGGCAATCAGGAAGAGCAGAGTTCTCTGGAAGCCAAACTGGCCGAACAAGAAGATCGGCATCTGAGACTTTTCGCAGAGTTTGAAAACTTCAAGAAGAGAACGCAGCGTGAGCGTCTGCAACTCATGGAAACGGCAGGCCGCAAGACCATGATGGCTTTATTGCCTGTTTTGGATGACTTTGATCGGGCACGTAAGGCAGCGGAGGCCGAAGGGAAGTTGGATGAATTCGATACCGGTATCGGAATCGTCATAAAGAAAATGAGAACTACACTCGCTGCTCAAGGTTTGAGAGCAATGGAGTCCACAGGAGAAGCCTTCGATGCAGACTTGCACGAGGCCGTTACGGAGATTCCCGCACCCAGCAAGGATCTGAAAGGTAAAGTAGTCGATACTATTGAAACGGGGTACACCCTGAATGGCACGATCATCCGCCACGCAAAAGTGGTTGTCGGCGCATAACAAATAACATGGCGAAGAGAGATTATTACGAAGTACTGGGTGTGAGCAAAGGCGCTACCGATAACGAGCTTAAAAAAGCGTATCGGAAGCTGGCGATGAAATACCACCCAGATCGCAATCCAGATAATAAGGAGGCAGAGGAGAAATTTAAAGAAGCGGCAGAGGCTTATGAGGTTTTGAGCGATGCAGACAAGCGAGCGCGCTACGATCGACTTGGCCATGCCGGAGTAGATCCCAACGCCGGGTTTGGCGGTGGTGGTGGAATGACCATGGAAGACATCATGTCTCAGTTTGGAGACATCTTTGGGGAAGGAGGCGGACCCTTTGGTTCCTTTTTTAGCGGCGGCGGTTCTAGAAGACAAGCTCGTGGTGAGAGAGGTAGCAATCTGAGAATAAAAGTTCCACTAACGCTAGAGGAAATTGCAAAAGGCGTTACAAAGAAAATCAAGGTCAAGCGGCAAGTCAGCTGCGACCAATGTGGAGGTAGCGGTGCCAAAGACAGTGGCTCTGTTACTACTTGCCGCACTTGTAATGGTGCAGGGGTAGTCAGGCAGGTCAGATCTACTTTTCTTGGCCAGATGGCTACGACTACAACCTGCCCAACTTGTAGCGGAAGCGGTAAGCAAATAACCGCTAATTGTACTAAGTGCAAAGGCCAGGGCAGAAATTATCAGGAAGACACCCTAGAGGTGGATATTCCTGCCGGTATGGAAGAAGGGATTCAGCTGAGCATGCGCGGAAAGGGTAATGCCGGCAAACAAGGCGGGCCGGCTGGCGACCTCTTGATCAATGTGGAGGAAAAATCTCATCCCGAACTACAGCGAGATGGTCAGAAGGTGGTTTTTGATCTATACCTGAATTTTGCCGATGCGGCTCTGGGTACTAGTGTTGAAGTACCGACTATAGACGGTAAAGTGCGTATAAAAATACCCGCAGGGACTCCAGCTGGCAAGATTTTCCGCCTGAGAGGAAAAGGCTTGCCGGGCCTACAAGGAGGCCCGGTAGGGGATCAATTGATTCACGTAAATCTTTGGACCCCAAAAACCCTTACAGATGAAGAGCGACGCATGTTGGAAACGCTAAGGGAAAGTCCAAATTTCCAGCCCCAAAGCGGGAAAAAGGAAAAGGGCTTTTTTGAGCGAATGAGGGAATATTTCAACTAGAATGAAGTTTGATCTTAACCAGATTTCTATTTGGATTCCTGACCGAAATGGTCGTTTGTAGAGACTGAAATTATGCTTGCTAACCATTACTTCTTGGGCTATCTCAGTGGAGCTGTCCTCCTGATGTTCTTTTTCGGATGTGGCCCCAATTACGTCTACGAAGAGACGATGGACATTTCAGAGGATGGTTGGTCATGGGGAGACACCCTCAATTATACCTTTTCCATTCCCGATACCAACACCATCTATGATCTGCATCTCATCGTAGATCATAAAGACTATTTTCCTAGTCAAAACACTTACGTCAAGTTAAAATTAGCTTTCCCGAATGGGCAGCGTACGGATGAGCAAGTCAGTCTTCAACTGGCCAATGGGCTTGGAACCTGGCTGGGCCACTGTAGGGGCGAAGACTGCACTCTAGACATCCCGATTCAGGAAGGAGCTTTCTTCAATCAAGCCGGGACTTACGTGCTGACTCTAGAGCAATTCAGCCGCACGGAGACTCTCGAAGGCATAACCGCTATGACCTTTGCCCTTGAAGAGAAAGCTGTGAAATAATTTATCATAGTGCTGGCAGCTCATGGATTTATCCATCAACTGCCAGCATTATCCAGCACTACTTGACCATTAGGACAAATTCCTCGCCCAGCTCGGCACCTGCAAATCTGACGAAGTAGATACCAGGCTCTAGATTGTCCGTGCTTAAGCTCATATTGCTTTGAGCAAAAATTCGTTGCTGACTCACCTTGCGCCCGAGCGCATCAAAGATTTCCAAATCCACGGGCCCAAAAGATCGTCCTTCGGCATCAAGCCTTAGGGTTTGTCCCGGTGAAATCGGGTTTGGATATAGAACAGGCCCTGCACTAGTCGGTACAGAAGCTGTCGAGTTGACCGTATCAAACAGTTCCTCTGCCAGAGCAAAGGCGTCCTGCCCAATGTCGATTCCCATAATTCGACCAGGAATATCATCTGCCGGAGGGTGAATACCGCCCCAAATCCTTGAGAGAGATGTCTGGTCACTGGCGTCTCTATAGGTCGCCCATTGCAAGATAATGTCTTCACTTGGACCATCTTCAAACACCAGGAACTCATTGGCAGGGGCCTCGAATTCACCCACTCCCCCCGGGAAGAATGGAGATCCTGTCATAAGCGTCATGACTTCTGCAGCTGCGCTGCTGAAGGTAGAGTGCCCTGAAACGTAACCGGCAAAGTTGGGTGTCACGAAGCTTGGTCTCTGGTAGGGCACCCACCACTGGGCGTTGATCCAGTCAACACCTGCTACATCGATGTCAGCACTATCAATATAGCGGTGACCCAACCAAGACTTGAAGCGAATGAAACCATTGATCCGACCATCATCGACGCTATCGGGGTGGAAGAAATTTTCAATATATCCCGAGTCCAGGGTAATGCCACTTTCATTGTAGTTGGGGGCACTTGGGTCTGTCCTTTGCCCGAGTGCTGCCAGAAAGCGAATAGCTGATATTGGGCGGACATAATCGTACCATCCCTTTACACTCCAGGTAGCGATCGCAGCATCGTGCATGGTACCACCCAGCGTGAGATAAGCTTTTACATCATATTCCAGCGGACTTAGTTCTTCGCCTTCTCCCTTGAATTTGCGCTCAAACAAAGGGTGATCCATTACGCCATTGAGGATCGTAAACCAGTGCCCTGGAGGAGTCTCACTATCTGGCCCATCTGCCCAAAATTCGGCCAAAACGCGAGCGTAATCTGCACGCTTGACCAAATTGGGTTCGTAGGGCTCGCCGGTTACCGGATTGAGGTCGTGCCCCGTGGAGATGTCACCACCTTCTTCTTCGTAGAAACTGCGATAGTCTTCAAAGTTGGTCGGGTAGTTTTCGGGATCGAAGTTCCCGATGCTTCCCGGGCTAATGTCCCACATAGTTGTATCTGCGGGATCTAACTGGCTAGACCACTTGACTACCAGCTCGAAGCCCCATCGGTACTCTTCGGGCAGTCCATCTGGGTTGTCAATATCGAAATAAGGCGGTGGGCCTGGATCGTGGTACACAAACCATGGATAGTTGGTGTCGTCTCCAGGTCTGGTTCTTATGTCCAGATCTTCTGAACTAAGGGCGAAGGGGATAACCTGCCCCCACTCGGCCCCAAGGAAAGGAGGCACCTCGCCCTGCGGGTTGCCCGATTGGTCAATAAAAAAGTCGTCGAAAGCCAGGGGTTGCCAGCCGTCGGGATTCAGCAATCCCGACG
>JBCBVN010000040.1:0-19308 GCA_039817625.1 Bacteroidota bacterium | reverse complement strand
ACAATGCAGGGATAGGAGTAACTAACGAATTGTCAAACTCTGGCTCATGTGGACAAGAATCGGGCTTTTGGAGTGCTATGGACTGGGGGACTGAAGCTCTCTACAATCTTAACGGTGATGAGGGGGGAGCTGGCGCTGCACTTCTCATGTCTCTTTATGCTAACCAGTTTACTCCAGATAATCAGCTGGCCATCCTGGCGCAAAATACAGGCATGCAGTACATACGAATACAGCCACAGCTACCTTCTGCGCTGACCGATATGGCAGATTGTACGAATACAACGGCCCTGGATAGCTTTGCGCAGTATTACTATTCTAGTAGAGATGGTAAAGCTGCAGTGGAACATGCTGTTGCAGCCATTAGGAGTGCCACAGAATAGCACGGTACTCCTTTCTTGCAGGGAAATCCTGAACTCGGCTTTCCCTGCAAGCTTTTTTATACCAGGGTAAACGCAGATTACCTGGCATTGATCAAGGTCTGAAGCTTTACACTACAAAGCCCAAGCGGTCTAATTTGGTTTCCAGCTCTCCTCTTTTACCTCTGCTTACAGGCACCAATATGCCATTATTCATGCTCAAAGAGTCATCTTTCCAGGCATTTACGTGCATAAGATTAACCAAATAGGAGCGATGGCACTGCAAGAAATAATCACCTTCGAGTTTTGTGAGAATATCAGACAAGGATGAGCGATTTAGCAACTGCTTGCCATCAGTGAGGTACACCCGGGCATAAACGTGCTCTGCCTGTATGCATACAATCTGACGCTCATTGACCATGTACTGCTGGTTTCCGTCTTGCAGGTTGATTTGCTTACCCGTATTCTCTTCTCGGTGAGCTATGGCAAATGCCGTTTCGACGGTCGTGAATAAGCTATCGTGCTGGATCGGCTTAGTCAGATATCCATAGGGGCTGGTCTCTAAGGCTAGATCCAGGGTGCGCCTGTCATATTGCGAACTGACATAAACAAAAGGGATGCGTTCAGGCTGTTCGCTGAGCCAGCGAGCAAAGTCTATACCAGATTTTTTGCCGTAAAGCCTAATGTCTAATAGCGCCAGGTCTGGAAGCTCTTTTTGATAGGCAGCCACAGCTTCCTCATAAGATACACAGATGTCAGTGACCTGATGACCACGCTCGATCAGGTACATTTTCATCATCTCGGCAATTAACACCTCGTCTTCTACAATCAGCAGCTTCAGCGGCATGTGAGCGAAGATATAATATTTGATCCGATTGTTGAGACCTGGAAACGACCTTGTTCACGTGAATAATTCAGGCTCCAGACACAACTTTTTCCTCAAAATGCACTTCAAAAACAGCTCCCTGATCATTGTAGCTTTCCCCGATAGCTTGTAGTTGTCTCAGCATACTACTAATGAGTATAGAACCCATGCTGCTGGTCTGCTTGAGCAGACTCCCTTCTGGGTAACCTGGGCCATTGTCTCGATAGGTCAGTAAGTAAGTTTTGCCATGTGTATCTTTTGGTTTCTGTTGTACTACACTTAGCCATAAAGTCAAAGGCTCGCCATCTTTGGTATGGGCATATTTTATGGAATTACCCATCAGCTCGGCACAAATTAGCCCTAGCGGCATAGTGGTTTCCAGGTTCAGTTTAATATCTGGAATATCTTGTTTAAAGACGAATTGCTTATTGTCACTTGGAAGGCTGGAAAAGTGATTGGCTAGTCGATCAAAGTAGGTCGGTAGGTGTAGGTCTTCCAGGTCTTTGGTCTGGTAGAGTTGCTCGTGTATCAGAGAAATGCTACGTACTCGATTCGACATTTGTTCCAACTGAATCCGAGTATTGGCTACATCCGATTGTCGGCCTTGCAGAACGAGCATACTGATGATAAGTTGCAAGTTGTTTTTTACCCGATGATGTATTTCGTGCAGCAAGGTTTTTTGCCGATTTATAGATGCACTCAGTTCTATATTTTGATTGGCTATCAGGCTGCTTTGTTGACTGATTTGTCTTCGCCTTCTATAATTGTTGATTAGGAGTAAAGCCAATAAAGCCGAGACTGCTACACCCAGAATCAGCCCGATTCTTAGCAGTCGCTCCCGCTCTCTAACCAGAGCCAATTTTTGCTGTTCTTGCTCGATAGCAAAAGCCGTTTCTCGCTCATCTATATTCTCCTGACTCCTGATGGTGTTCGATTGTCGCTCAGCCACTCTGGATAAATCCAAATATCGGTATGCCGAATCAATATTTCCATTGCGATAGTATATCATTCGTCGGAGGTCGTACAACCTGGACATGGTATAGTATTGCTCGGGAGTTGAAGGTTCGAACTGGGACGCGTAAAAGAAAGCTGAATCAGACCAAAATTTAGCCGAGTCTATTTCTCGGACCATCAGGAAGCGGGAAGCCAAGTTGTTGTACTGAGTGGCTATTCCGTCATAAGATCCCCTTTCTTTATAGATGGCTGCTGCCGCTTGAAAGAAGGTAGAAGCCTCTGTAGTGGTATCTGACAGAATACCCATAAGTAGGTTTCCATCTAATTCTGACCTTTCTCTCTGATATAATTTTCCATATTCCACACCAATTCTAGCGTAGTACTTTGCAGAATCTCTATTGTCATAGATTCTGTGATAGGAAGCATATCTGACGCCAAACCTGGAATAGGTTCCCTTAAGATCGTGTTGTTTGATCAAGTTTCGCGCTTCATTTAAATAGCGCAGGCAGTTTTCCGGCCGGCCTAAGACTTCATGAGTTCTGGCAATAGATAGATAAGTCTCTGCCGATAGTTGCCAAAGCTCACCAGCTCTGGCAGATCTGACAAGATCGTAATACAGGATCAGCGCATCTTCCATCAAATTGGCCAATTCCAGTGCGTTGCCCTTTTGGAATAAAATTTCTAAGCGGGTGGAACAAACTGCGCCTCTCTTTTGTGGGAAGGCGGCCAAGATCGAATCAGCTCTGGCAATGGCTAACTCTCCGAGATCTGCATTTCCAGCCTCTGTAACTACTCGTAGTCCCTTACTAAGTTCTTCTTCGTCACAGCTTTGGGCATAGGTCGGCGATCCCGCTATTAGCAGCGCCAATATTAAAAGTCGGGCCAAGTTCGAAGCCCACCCCATAGTGTGATGACTTTTAGGTCGAAATAAGTGATATGCACACAATCTAGGAGACAGACCTCAAAAGGGTCGATATTCATGGTGCAATGTTCTGAATGGTGCTCTTTTTGTTCTGAATGGTAAAAACTGGATTCAAAAATACCATTCAGAACAAAATCCCTACCATTCAGAACATTGATGCCCAAAACTCTGGGACTTAAAACCAAAGCCCATATCATTGCATCAGCAAGACATGCGTCTAGCCCTCCAAGGGAAACACACCTCCAGTTTTTAAAATTCTAGCTGACTAATACACAGTAACTTTTTTTCGAATGGCCAGGTTTTGATGCCGCAAAGGTTTGCAAGCTCAAAACAGGCCATTTTTTCTATGCATAGAAGTCTGCTAAAAGATCTCCCCTTATGCGATTTATAGTCATTCTTATTTCCGTTTTATCCCTACTAATGTCTGGCTGTGGCAATGAGCAGGAAATGTCAGACGCTTCCGGCGGCGGCACTTCAGGTGATGCTGTAGAAGAAGGGGCACGAACTGAGGATTCTACTACCCCTGAAGCGTCTTCTGGCAGCGATGTCAAGGTTTTATACACCTGGGTAGATCGACTTAACCTTCGAAGTCAAGCTAATACCAATTCTGATGTGGTCACTACACTCAATAGCGATACACCTTTGCAGCCGACCGGAAATCAAACAGCGGACAGTGATGCCATCGTTCTTAGAGGCGTACTTTACGAGGAGCCCTGGTTGGAAGTAAGCACCCCCGATGGAAAAACCGGTTGGGTCTTTGGTGGCGCGGTCAAGGCTGAAGATGAATTGAAGGGAAATGACCCGATAAGCGACACACAATTCAACTTTCCCATATTTGGCGATTATGACCTTGGCGAATGGACCAGTATGGGCGTAGACCAAGGTGATGGTGAGGGTGACTTCGATCAGCTGACTCGTCAATATAGCAATGGCCAGCTTCGCTTGACCATAGACACCTACGAGGGTGAATATGGTTATGGCTACGATTATCGATTGCTCAATGAGAATGGTCAACTACTCAAGCAGCGAAGCTTCGATTTCAGCAATATGGCTGAGCCCATCGAAATGACGGAAGAAGTCATCGACTACAGAGATGATCCGGCCATGCGCTACTACCGTCAGCAATCTTCGCCCATACCATATCAGCAGCTAAATGCCCGACCTATGATGGTAGATAACAATTGGGAAAGCGAGCCTTACAGGCAATAATGCTGTTTTGATGAGCTACCTACAGGATTAGCTCTCCATCTTTGTCAATGATGTTTGCCATCTAAATGGATATTTAATTTCTCTTGGTCAGAAAGACGCCGCAAAGGATTAATAGGAAGGCGGCTACCTGCGGAAGTCCAATAAATTCGCCGTCGAAAAAGCCCCAGCCCAGTGCTACGGCCGGGACCAAATAACTTACTGTAGAGGCAAAAACAGATCCGGTTCGCTGCACGAGCCAGAAGAAGAGTAAGCTAGCCAGAACAGTACCGAATATGGCCAGGAAGGCCACGTAGCTGAGGCCCTCCCAGGCACGTGGATGATCTTGCATGGTTTGGAGAACACCACCGGCAGTGAGGGAGTAGACCAGGGCTGGGAATCCAACCATGAAAAAGCTGATGGCCGTAATGCGAAGCGAGGGCATGTCTTTTAAGTAGTTGGCCACGAGGTTGCTACTGGTTGCGTAGCAGGTACAAGCCAGCAAGATGAGTAGGACGTAGGTGAGCTGTAGGGGAGCGTTTTGTCCTGCACTGTCTCCGCCACCTGCTGTAGCGAGAATAATGGCTCCTGCCAGTCCAATGGCTATACCGATGCCTTGCTTTTTGGAAGCTCCCGACCGGAAAATCAGCCAGGCCATAAGAAAGGTGACCAAAGGGGTAAGGCTACTAAAGATACCTGCAACCGAAGAACTGAGATGGCGCTGAGCAGCGGGAAATAAAAAGGAAGGAAGGGCAGTGCCTGTCAGGCCTACAGCCAACAGAGTAAACAAGGTTTTACGCTTTAGCTTGAACATATATCGCAAAGCGAAAGGCGCAACAAATACAGCTGAAATACCGAGGCGAAGCTGTCCGATCTGCTGGGCTTCGAACACTTCGAGCCCCCATTTGATCAATATGTAGCTGGTGCCCCACACCAAGCTCAGGCCGACGAGGATGAGCCAATCTCGTAGACCTGGTGAGTTGGACTGATTCATAAATTTGATTCTGCTCCTGACTAGCGAGCGTGCGCAAAGAACGGGAATCGGCATGGAATGGATCATTTTTTTAAAAAACCCTTGAGCGATCGTGTAAATTGATCCATTTTCGAGACTATATAGATAGGAAGCTTTGCTAGAGACGTAAGGAAGATGATATCAATCTGTCCTTTATGACTAAAGTTTATCAACCTCTTGTGACTAAGGGGATCAAGGCCTGGCAGGAATCTGAGCGGCCCAGGGAGAAAATGGCCGGGAATGGGCCACAGCATTTGTCGGTGGCTGAGCTGTTGGCCGTTATCTTAAGATCTGGAAATCGGCAGGAAGATGCGGTCTCCCTTGCTCGGCGCATGCTGGCCAGTGTCGAATACGATCTGAATAAACTAGCCAGATGGTCAGTTGACGATTTTTTGCAATTTAGTGGGGTCGGGCAGGCGAAGGCCGTTGCTATGGTTGCCGCACTGGAGCTTGGGCGCAGGCGTGCTCAACAGGCAGTTCCTGAAAAGCAATGTTATCGGGAAAGCGAGGCCGTCTACCAATATCTGGCACCTCTGATTAGCGACCTCAGGCATGAAGAGTTTTGGATTATGTGTCTCAATCAAGCCGGTCATTTATTGGGTGCCCATATGTTGAGTAGAGGAGGTATTACCTATACTTTGACCGATCAAAGAATGGTTTTTCAGAAGGCCCTTCTTACACCATCCTGTACGTCTATTGTCTTGGCCCACAATCATCCGAGTGGTCAGGAAAACCCAAGCCGGGCAGATATCTTACTCACGTATGAGTTTTACAGGGCGGGCAAGCTCATTGGTATCGAGCTTTCAGACCACCTGATCGTTGTGCAGGGCGGTTATTTTAGCTTTTATGATGCAGACGAATTATTGCCTCCTGAGTACAGAAAACAGCGTTCTGGCGAATATTTAACCCTTTAAGCCAACCTTTTAGACTAACCGATCATTCTTAGCCCGTATGTCGGATGTAGCCGAAAGTAAGAAGAAGCTCGACTGGTTTGTACTCAAGCGAGTGCTCAGACTAGCCCGCCCCTATTGGAAGATATTTGCCTTCGCCATTTTCCTGGCGGTAATACTGGCGCCATTAGCCATTGCCCAGCCCAGGCTGATACAGGAAATGGTCGATAAATATGTCTTTACAGGAGATGTAGGCGGACTGACGCGAATAGCGCTTATCATTTTTGGGCTGCTGATCCTGAAGACCATCTTCCGATACTTATTCATTTACTATTCCAACTTGCTGGGGCAGCAGGTAGTACGCGATTTACGCGTGACGGTGTTTAGCCACATCAATAGTCTTCGGCTTAAGTATTTTGATCTGACACCTATCGGTACCAGTACGACGCGCACCATCAATGACATACAATCAATAAACAGCGTGTTTTCAGAAGGTGTTACGACCATTTTAGCAGACCTTTTGTCTATCGTAGCTGTGCTGGCCATCATGCTTACTACCTCCTGGCGGCTCACCCTGATTTGCCTGACGACTATGCCCTTCCTGATTCTGGCCAGCTACCTCTTTAAGCAAGGAGTTAAGCGATCTTTTCAGCAGGTAAGAACGCAAATCCAGAAAATGAATGCCTTTTTGCAAGAGCGCATAACGGGCATGAGAATCGTACAAACATTTGGAGCCGAGCAAAAAGAAGCCAGCAAGTTTAAGCAGATTAATCGCGCTTACACCCAGGCCAACATCAATGCCATTTTCTACTATGCCATTTTCTTTCCAGCGGTAGATATCATCGCGGCAGCATCACTGGCCCTGATGGTTTGGTGGGGCGCCCAGGATGTAGCTGCCAGCAATGGTGTAACCCTGGGAGCGCTGGTCGCCTTTCCCCTGTATTTGAACATGCTTTTTCGCCCCATCCGCGTATTGGCAGACAAGTTCAATACCCTCCAAATGGGACTGGTCGCAGCGGAAAGGGTATTTGGCGTATTGGATCTGGACGAGCAAATTGAAAACAAGGGGTCACACGCCCCTGAAAAACTAAAAGGCGAGGTTAAATTTGATGATCTCTGGTTCGCTTACTCTGGTAAAGACTGGGTGCTGAAAGGGCTTAGTTTTGACATAGCGGCGGGGGAAACCCTGGCTATAGTGGGAAGTACAGGATCTGGAAAGACCACGATTACCAATGTGCTCAACCGCTTTTATGAGTACCAGAAAGGAAATATTTCTATAGATGGTACCGACCTGCGGGAGTACGACATCAATGCGCTCAGGTCGAGGGTGGCGATGGTCCTTCAGGACGTGTTTTTATTTGGCGGCTCGGTATTGGAAAATATTAGTCTTAGAGATCCGAATATCAGCCGTGAACAAGTTGTTGAAGCTGCCAAGCTTATTGGCGCTCACAGTTTTATAGAGCGCTTGCCAGGAGGGTACGACTATCAGGTCATGGAACGTGGAGCAACCCTGAGCATGGGGCAGCGACAGCTGATTTCATTTGTCCGAGCGCTGGTGTTTGAACCCGATATTTTGATTTTGGATGAGGCCACCAGCAGCGTAGACCCAGAAACAGAAAGCGTAATTCAGTACGCCATCGAAAAGCTGATCGACAGACGCACCAGTATAGTGATTGCGCATAGGCTCAGCACCATTCGCAATGCCAATAATATCATGGTGCTCAACAAAGGAGAGATCGTAGAACTGGGCCCTCACGACGAGCTGGTTTCTATAGAAAACGGACACTATCGCCAGCTATACGAGATGCAGTTCGTCACTGAGGAAATAGGCGGGTAATTCCCTCTATTCCAGAAGCAGCGATCTATCGCACAACAGTCACGTCACCAGCATAGCTCACTATTTCTCCGTCTATGAAGCGGAGGTCTACCTGATAGACAAAAACGCCACTATTGACGGGCTGGCCATTGGCTAATCCATTCCAGCCCAGGCCGGGCTCATTGGGTTGGAATGGAGCGTCAGACTCGTATACCAGAGCGCCCCATCTATCGAAAATACGAAGCTGGTCAATCTCGAGCGCAGCAGGACCGGTGAAGACGGTGAATCCGTCATTTCGGCCATCGCCATTGGGCGAGAAGACATTGGGGATATAGACTGGTCTGTTCTTTATGACAACGACTCTGACCTGGGCATTCGCTTCACAACCCGCCTCGTTGATGCCGGTCACCAGATACGTTAGCCCGTTGGGAGGCGATAGCAATACCCGACTACAGTTCGGACGTATGCAATCTACATCAGCATCGGGTGTCCAGATAAAGTCGACAGGTTGATAGTTGCTCTGTACGGTGACCAGGGTGTCGAAACCCAGCTCTATGGTCACGAGCTGAGGGGCACTGACTATGAATTCGGCGGGCTGGTCGATGGTGGCGGAGACAGTATCTGTACACCCCTCGGAGTCTCTAACGATAAGCTCGTAGTCTCCTGCAGCGAGGTTAGAGAGCAATGGGTCTTCGCTGAAGTTGATGCCGTCTGAGCTAAAGGTAAATGGAGCCGTTCCACCCATAGCTGAGAGGAGAGCACTCCCACCGAATTCGCCGAAACAGACATTGTCGGTCACTTCAACTAATTCACCAAAAATTTCATCGGGTTCGATGACTTCAGCCTGGGTCCGCACCAGGCAGCCGTTATTGTCGATCACGGTCAGGGTGTAGTCTCCAGGCCCAAGATTGTCGATGGCGCCGCCCATGCCCATATTAGACCAGATCAGTTGATAATCGGGCCGGCCCCCACTAACGGTGCTTATAATACTCCCATCTCCGGCACCAAAACACGAAATATTGTCCACAGCTAATGAAGCTTCCAGCAAGGGAGGATTGGGTAATTCGAAGGTGAAATTACCCAGGCAATTATTGGCATCGCGCACGACGACGTCGTACATGCCCGATGGGATATTGCTCAGTGTAGCGCTGGCCTGAAATCCGCCGCCGAAGTCATATTCGTATGGCCCCAGACCATTGTTTACCCCTAGCGTTATTTCGCCATTAGAATCATCCTGGCAAACGGGTTCGGTTAGCATAACGAGATCGGGGTCCAGCACCAATACCAGTTCGTTGACAAATATGTCTTGCTCTATGGTGCAGCCGTTGGCATCGCGTACGCGCACGTTGACGGTACTTACGGGGAGGTTGTCAATGGTATTATTCGCGCCAAAAGGACCATTGTTGAAGCTGTATTCATAATCGGGGGTGCCACCGCTCAGGGTAAAAGTCAGAGCCCCATCCATCCCGCCATCGCAAGTTGGCATGACGATGTTTGTATCAAAAGCAAAAGCAGGTGGACCGTCTACGATAAAACTTTGCTCAGTGACACAGGTAGCCTCATCGGTTATGGTGACGGTGTATGTCCCCAGACCGAGACCATTTATATCCTCAGTAGATTCACCATTACTCCATTCGTATTCTATGGGGTTAAAGCCAGAAGAGGCCGTCAAGTCGATAATGCCCGTTTCGTCGTTGGGGCATTCGAGCGAACTCACCTGGGCATCGATGTCGAAGTGATCGGCACAGCACTCGATTTCGAGATTAGACTGGATGGTGGTTACCAGGCAGCCGCGAGAACTCTCGACTTCGAGCAAAACGTTGACCGTGCCAGGTCGATCAAAAGATACCTGATGTGGGCCAGGGCCACTTATGGTGCTGGGAGTCGCCGTACTGCCGAAATTCCAGCTCCAGTCGGCGATTGGGTCCAGAGAAGACGAAGCATCGGTAAAGGTGACGGTTTCACCTATGCAAGCCGTGCCGATGTCGCGGACGAAGTCTGCTGTGGGCCCTTCAAAGGTGCCTGTTCCTCCAAAGCTGAGGGCAAACCCATCGCCCGAAGCGGAAAAATTCATGATGAGCAAAGCGTAGCTCCTTCCGGCTACCATATCGATAGACTGTACGAAGTTGTTATTACCTGCCTGGCATCCACACTCCTCGCGGTCGTCGTTGTCGAACTCACTGAGCCCGGTTTCGCCCAGGCAAGGGAGATTTTGTTCCAGCGTATTGCCTTGGGTTTCCCCGGAAAGCATACACCTGATGTTGATTTTATTGGAGCAGTCATCTATGCCATTGGGAAGTTCATACAGCAAAAAATCCAGGTCTTCACGGGCATTGCCAGACAGTGGATCTATGACAAAGGTAAGGGTGCCCGGGTCGCGGCAAGTCCACTTGTACCAGGCTGAGTTGGCTTCACCAAAGTTGCCGACACCGCCACACTGTTCTAGCATACAAAGTACATTGCCCAGGTCATCCTGCACAAGGCCATTGCCGGAAAGGAAGGGTACCGAAAAGCTGCTCTTATCACATAGTACTACCCCAGTTGCACAGTCACCGCTGGGCTCGGGTACTGCATTGAATTGATTGAGGCAAATCTGAAAGGTACCCTGTCGACCAATACGGCCACTGATGTTGATGTAGTAAGTTTCGCCGACTTCGAAGTTGTTGTAGATACCCGTCGAGAAATTGCTGCCGATATCGGGACTTTGGCAAGCAATGGCTGTCAGGTCATTGCAAGTCCCGCTATAGATCGCGAACTGTGGGGTTTGCATAGTGCCCAACGGGACTGGGGGAACGGAACCAGAAACGGTTATACTTAGGTCGGTGGCCTGAGCTGTAAAAGCAAACCATACGTCGCGAATGATGTCTTCGTCGGTGAGGCAAGCAGGATAATCCGGAAGGGAAGTTGTAGCTTGAATGTTGTCGAAGGCGTCGGGTTCAGAGCACCACTCCAGGCCAGAGATCAGTACATCGAGGTTGATGGCATTGTCGCATTCGTCATTGGCTGGGGCTTGCGCCATAAGGTTGGGCACTTGAGTTAAAGTCAAGACCCATAGGGATAGAACAATTTTGGAGCGCATATCAATAGGTAAATCAATTATCAAATAAGATAGCTTTTGGGGTGTCTACTGTTGGTCAGAGGTGCATAAATCAGATAAAAACGGCCAAATTCGTCGGCTGCCTACTAATTTTGCGCACGTGAAAGCATGGTTGCCTAATCTGATAACGCTGCTCAACCTGTTTTGTGGATGTACAGCAGCAGTTTTACTATTCAATGGTGAATGGAGTTCGGCAGCTTTGGCGCTTTTAGCCGGGCTGGGGGCAGATTTTCTGGATGGCATGGTGGCCAGAGCGCTGGGGGTGAGCAATCCTCTAGGTAAGGAGCTGGACAGCTTAGCCGATATGGTTTCGTTTGGTTTCCTGCCAGGGCTGATTTATTATCATTTATTGTACTTCCGCGGGTCGGATACACTTCCCGTCGGGGAGCATGCCGGGTTCGACTATTTGTCTCTTTTGGGGTTTGTCGTAACGCTTTTTGCGGCCATACGGCTGGCAAAATTCAACATAGACGAGCGGCAGTCATCCGGCTTTATCGGCTTGGCCACACCTTCGAGTATGCTTTTTGCTGTGGGACTACTCTGGATCGCTACTTTCGACAGCTGGGGCCTGGGCGCCTATGTGCTTGATTTGTCTGTACTGATTCTGGTCATTGTAGGTATCAGCTATCTGCAAATTGCCGAGCTGCCGATGTTCAGTTTCAAACTCAGTAAAATGAGCTGGTCGGGCAATGAGATCCGTTTTATCTTTGCGATCATTGCACTTGCCGGCTTCCTGTGGATGGGCTTAGCTGGCCTGCCGTTTATTATTCTCCTGTACGTGATGCTGAACATAGGCAAAGCGATAGGTCGAAAAACCGACACATGACATTTCTGGCGCACATCAATATTATGCCTCATGCCGAACTGCTTGACCCCCAGGGGAAGGTAGTCGTCAAAAATTTACCTCTGATCAACGTTACAGGGGTCGAAGACGTACGCATCGGCAAGCACGTCACCATGAAGTTGGAGGCCGACAGTGAAGACGCTGCCCATGATCAGGTAGATCTGGCTTGCAAAAAGCTGCTGGCCAATGAGATCATGGAGACTTACGACTTCGTGCTGGAAGAGATATAGAGTTGGCCATGCTCTTTTTAGTGCCCACCCCGATCGGTAATCGAGAAGATATGACCGATCGTGCTAAACGCATCTTAGACGAAGCCGATCTCATTCTAGCCGAAGATACGCGCACCAGCAAGCCACTACTCAAGCACTACGGCATTGAAACGCCATTGCGCGCCTTTCATGCGCACAACGAGCACGCTATAGTCAGCGAACTGGTGGCTGCTATACAGGCGGGTGCCAATTATGCACTCATTACCGATGCAGGTACCCCCAGCATCAGCGATCCAGGTTTTTTGCTTGCGCGCGCTTGCCAGGAGGCAGGTGTCGCGGTAAGCTGTCTGCCAGGGCCAACAGCCTTCGTGCCAGCGCTGGCCGCTTCGGGTTTGCCCGCTGACAAATTTCATTTTGAAGGGTTTCTGCCCTACAAGAAGGGACGCCAGACTCGCTTGACCTATCTGGCAGACTTACCCAATACATTCGTCCTTTATGAAAGTCCGCACCGGCTGGTCAAATGTTTGGGGCAGCTCATCGAACATTGCGGCCCGGATAGAAAAGCCTGCGTCGCCAGAGAGATCAGCAAGCTACACGAAGAAGTGCGCACGGCTACACTGGCCGAGCTACTGGAGGATTACAGCAACAGGCCCAAAGTGAAAGGCGAGATCGTAGTTGTAGTGGCTGGGAAGTGATCGGCTTTGTTCATTCTATTCATAAAGTCCGGATAAACTCCTGCTGCTCCAGCCCAGATGAGTCCTGATCTTTTCACTGCTAACCATCTTGCCATTTACACCGCCTGCTTCTGATGTTGGAGGCTCGAGTCCGAGTGCTTTTGCCGCCTTTGTGTAGATCTCACTCTTGGGCGGATGCTCGTGTCCGCAGACATTGTAGACTTGCCCCCAGGAACTATGCTCGATGACGAGCTCAATGGCTCGAATTACGTCTTGCTGGTGGACCAAATTGACAGGGGCATCGGCCTGCTTGATCGGGCGCCCCTGAAACCACTTACCAGGATTTCGACCTGGGCCGTAGAGACCAGCGAGTCTTAAAATGGTCGCGGGGATTCCTGAATCGCGGAATGCCTGCTCGGCCCAAAGTACGGCCCTGGCCGATTCGGTGATGGGAACGGTGGAGCTTTGCTCGTCTAAGAGCCCCTCGGCTCGCCCGTATACGCCTGTGCTGCTGGTGTATAGTAGGTGGCCACAATTATGCATTTTGGCCAGCACAATGACTGAGCTTATCTCTGCCTGATAGGCTTGAAAAGTGTTGGCCCTGCTTCGGCCTGGCGGCAGGGTGATGATGAGGGCATCGGCACTGAGGAGTTGCTGAGTCGCGGTATCGGTTATCTGCTTCTGGCTGGTTGGCAGATTGAGCAGTATGGGCGATGCGCCAGCCTGTTTAATATCTTCAAGCTTCTCTGACGAGCGAGTGGTGGCCAGCAAGTGGTAACGACCACTACGTGCCAGGTGACCGACCAGCGGAAGTCCCAACCAACCACTCCCCAATACGCCTATGCGTTCGATTTTGTCTGCCATGACCTTATCTAATAAGGGTAAACTGCCCGTCTCGCTGCTGCACCTCGTCGCTAAGTGGAAACCGGAATGTAGCAACGTATAGGTAGGCTTCCATAGGTTGTGGCTCTCCATTTTTTGTGCCGTCCCATCCGCGATTGTTGGGATCGCTAGTGGTGAAGACTTCTTGCCCCCAGCGATTGAAGACGATGAGTTGGTAATCTTCTACCTGGCAGCTGGAGAAAATGCGAAACAGATCATTTCGTCCGTCTCCATTCGGTGTGATGATGTCGGGGAATTCCGCATCACAAACAGGCGGACAACGGCTAAAGTCCAGGTCGGCGACCAGAGTGTCTGAGGTGTTGCAGGATCCGTTCAACACGACCCGGTAGGTCGTACTGCTGTCGACACTAGCAACGGTGATGCCGAAAGATTCCTCGCCATTGAACCAGGAAACCGAATTGAAGCCCGTGCCATCTACGCGCAGGCTCACTTCATCACCAGGACAAAGCTGTGCGGTATCGGTGACTACCAAAATCTGGGCATCGATGTCTTCTATATCAATGATAGGCGCCTGGCTAGTGAGTTCTACACTGCCGCAGGCATAAAAAGCAGTAGCCGTGATGGTCTGACCATCTATGGGAGCAAATTCAAAGGTGTCTATCTGTATACTGTCGAACCAGATCACACTATCGGGAGCCGGACTACTGAGAATGTAAAAGGGTAGGCTATCGCCCGGGCAGTCTCCCTCGAGAATAATGGATCTGATCTCTGCTTCGGGTACGTTGTTGACGGTTACGATCTGCTCATCGATGGTGACGCCACATTCGGTGCTGATGGTTACGCTGTAGGTGCCGCTTTCCGGAGGTATTATGCTGAAGGATCCTTCTTCGGTAGACCATTCATAATTCAAGCCAACCTGGCGAGCATTGATGGTATCTCCGGGGCAAATACTCAGCTCTATGGGCTCAAGGAAAACGGTATCTTCTGTACCCAGATTTTGAAAAATGGCATCGACATAATTGGGTAGGCCGAAGAAAAACTCATCGGTATCGCTCAGGTCCAATACGAAGCGGTTGTAGGTAGGGAAAAGTCCAGAGGGACACACGATTTCCGATAACCCGGCAGATGTATTGGTATCAAAGATTTCGAGCACGTAGAGATTACCGTTAGGTCCGATTTGCATTTGTCCGGTTATAGTCGGATCGGGAATGATGGCAATGAATTCCAGGCTGCTCAAAATATCTGCTTCCTCCAGGTTGTACCGAAGGATCCGGCGTTCCAGTGTTTGATTGTCGATACTGCTGTAGTAGAATCGGCTGTCGGGTGTGAAGCTGTGGGTGATCCTGCTGTGTTCGATAAAAGTGATGATGAGCTCGCCCACTTCTCCCGTAGCATTATCGAACTCGAATAGACTATTTCCTGCTGCGATCGTACTACCATCGGGCGATATCTTGATGGTGCCCAGGACTTCATCTATGTCCAGGGGTTGTACTTGCGGCTGGCCTACACCGCTGGCATCGACGCCTACCACCACTAGCTCGTCGGGGTTTTCGCCGTATGCAACCACCCAGTAACCTTGCTGGTCAGCGCGTGCAGTAGCGGCCAAGCCTTCGTAGGTTGGAACAAAAATGCGCTGATCGGCCAGAGAAACGCCACCCAGGCCACCATTCAGGCTCATGTCTACATAAAAATAGGATAAGCCTCGTCCTAGGGGTTGCCCTTCTACACTACCGCCTAAATCGAACTCCAATTCTTCCATGGTGAAGAGGTAGTAATTTGATTCATTGGCCGGATCAGGAAAAATAATGCTCGACTGCTCGGCACTGAACCCACCTCCCTGGGTACCCATCATGTCGTACATGGGTTGGTTGTTGCGGTTCCAGATGATGCCAGGATTTTGCCCGCTCGAATCTGGAATTCGACCACCGCCATTGGTGTAGAAGAGCAAATTTCCTGCCGCGTCACTGATGGCGGCACAACCCTCTATGGTTGTCATACTACTCGGCGATACTCTGACGGCTTCACCGCTGGCAAAGCTCACGGCGATACTATCGCCGAAGTGCCAGTTGATGGCTTCGTTTTGCGCCAGTACAGGCGAAGTACAGATGGACAGGAAAAGACAGCCAACGGCTGGTATGAGGTAGAGGTCGCGTATGTTCATTGGGATCAAATACAGGCCAACGGCCCAGAGCAAATACGAAAGGGACACTGCAAAGATAAGGTTTGAATGAATGCCTACCTTTGCCACCCATGCAAAGCGTGAAACCGAACGAAACTTCTCCCGACGACAAGCCTCCCATTCTGGGGAACTGGTCTAGTCTGTATGCCCTGGTTATACTCGGCAATGTATTGTGGCTGCTTTTGGCCTTTCTCTTTACCAGAGTTTACGCATAGCCTATGCATTGGTTAGACTGGACGGTCATGCTCGGCACCCTTTCGGGTATTGTCATGTACGGCGTACTCAAGACTCGCCGCATCAATAATGTCAAAGATTATCTACTCGGTGAGCGCGATCTGAAGTGGTGGACCATCGGGTTGTCGGTCATGGCAACCCAGGCCAGTGCGATCACTTTTCTAAGCACACCTGGCCAGGGGTTCGATTCGGGCATGGAGTTTGCCCAGTTTTATATCGGCTTGCCCATTGCTATGGTCATTTTGTGCGTTTTCGTCTTGCCGATTTACTACCGACTCAATGTCTATACGGCCTACGAGTATCTGGAAGGAAGATTTGACCGGCGAGTGCGCACCCTTACAGCGATCCTGTTCCTTGTACAGCGGGGGCTGGCTGCGGGTATTACCATTTACGCACCGGCTATCATTTTGAGCACCATTATGGGCTGGTCGCTTGGCTGGACCGTACTCATCATTGGCTTGGTGGTCATTTTTTATACCGTTTTGGGTGGTTCTAAGGCGGTGTCGGTCACCCAAAAGCAGCAGATGATTGTCATCTTGCTGGGCATGGTAGTGGCAGCTGTGGTTGTGGTGAATCAACTGCCCGGAGATATGGGGCTCAACGATGCTCTTCACCTGGCCGGAGAGACGGGAAAGCTAGAGGTGCTCGACCTCAACTTTGACCTGAGTGACCGATATAATATCTGGTCGGGGATCCTGGCAGGGGTCTTTCTATTCCTGTCCTACTTCGGTACGGATCAGTCTCAGGTGCAGCGATACCTCTCGGGTAAAAGTCTGACCGAGAGCCGCCTGGGCTTGCTGTTTAATGGCCTGATCAAGGTGCCCATGCAGTTGCTCGTCTTGTTTGTCGGGGTTATGGTTTATGTGTTTTACATGTTTGCAGCCCCGCCTATTCACTTTAATGAGGCCAATTTGCAGGACTTACGCAGGTCGGAAGCTTATACCGATAGCCTGTCTGTCTACGAAGCGGCCTATGAGGATGTGATGACCGAGCGAATAGACGTCAGCCGTGCTTTGGTGACAGCCACTCGCCAAAGCGATGAACCCGAGAGCGACAGGCTCGGTAGCCAGATCAAATTGCTGGACAGCACCGCCAGATACTACAGATCCGAAGTAGATACCCTCATGCTCAATCAAGCCAGGTCTGAGGGTCGAACGGTCAAAGTTGAGGATCGGGACTATGTATTCATCGGCTTTGTGATGAGTGAATTTCCCATTGGTTGGGGGCTGATAGGCCTCTTGCTGGCCGTTATTTTTTCGGCAGCTATGTCGAGTAGTAGCTCTGAGCTGAATGCACTGGCTACTACCACGGTTATCGATTTGTATAAGCGCTCTCACCGCACCGAACGATCGGATCGGCATTATCTCAATGCGAGCAAAGCCTTTACCATCGGCTGGGGTGTTTTAGCCCTTTGTTTTGCCGCTTTTGCCAGTCTGTTTGATAATTTGATACAGGCCGTCAATATTGTCGGCAGTCTATTTTATGGAGTGATCCTGGGAGTTTTCGTTGTCGCCTTTTTCTTCAAACAAATCGGATCCAGGGCCGTGCTTTTGGCTGCGCTCATTGTGGAGCCTTTTGTCATTCTGGTCTACTTCCTCAATTTTTACAACCTCATCAAATTTGAGTTTTTATGGCTCAATCCGCTCGGCTGTGTTGTCATGGTGCTGGTAGCGCTTTTGATAGACCGTATTATTCGAGACTAAGCCTGGTAGCGGCGGCAAGTTTCTGGTCGCAAGCTTAAGTTTCGGACTAGCTACAGCAGGCAGGTTTTGAATAGGTAACTCCCAATTTAAATAGGTGAAGAAACGTTAGGCGATTGCCTACTTTTGTGCACCTAAAAATGAAGAGCTCCAAATGAAGCATAATTTATTCATAATCACTCTTGTACTATTTGCGCTGACCTCCTGTGGTAGCCATGCAGACACCACCCAACAAGAAGAGCAGACCCAGCAACCACAAACACAGACCAGGCGCGAGTCTCTGGAAGGCACTCGCGTTTCATTCGAACTACCGATTACCTATGAAAGGAGCCGAGCCTATTTACTGGAGGATGCTATCGAGGGATATAAGGCTGAATTCCACGCTATTTTTGACGATCTGCTGTTACGTCTGGAAAGAGAAGATGAAGAGGCTGATATCTTCGTAGATGGGGAAGATAATTTTGATCACTTTCAGGTTCGGATAGTCAGTAAACTGGACTTGAGTGAAGACAGAGCTACGCTTTATGCAGCCAACCTGGAGCAAGTTGTGCAGGAGCGAGCCGAAAAGACTCGTGGATTAGAAAGCGAAAGATTGTCTACCACCCTGAATGAAGGCAATGGCAAAACCATGCTGAAACTAAAATACCGGCATGAAAGCAATAGAGCGCCTAAGGAGTTTTTCGAATCGATTTACTTCATCTCGGATGCTGTGCAGTCATTCGTGATCACCGAGTACCATAGGAATGAAGCGGATCTGGAACGAATGTTTTGGCGAATGACCTACTAGAGATATGCTAGACATTGTATACATAGATGGGGACTTTGTCAAGCGCGATGAAGCTAGGCTACCGTTAAATGATCTCGGGCTATTACGGGCCTACGGCGTATTTGATTACTTCAGATTTGTAGCGGGTACACTCCAGTTTTTTCCTGACCATTGGCTCCGGTTTCAGCGATCGGCAGCACAACTTGATCTGGCTTTAGACTTAACTGTTGACGAGGCATCAAACTTGATCCATGAGTTGATAGGACGCAATGGCCAACCAGATGGCGGCATCAGGCTGTTGCTTACTGGCGGCTCAGCAAATGACGGGTATACACCCGTTCAGCCCCGATTTATGGCCATGGAATTTGCTCACCGGCAGCCGCCTAGTCGGCTGTACGAAGAGGGAGCCTCCGTGCTTATCCACCGCTATGAACGGCAGGCACCAAGCATCAAGTCAATCGACTATATAGAAGGGGTCAGACTATTGAAACGGCTAAAGGCAAACCAGTTTGACTTTCCGATATACATGGATCGGGATAACCACTTAAGAGAATCGGATCGATCCAATTTCATGATTGTTAAGCACGGGAAACTAATCGCTCCTGTAGATGAGATTCTATTAGGGATTACCCGAAAGCACGTACTGCGTCTGGCCCATCAGCTTGATATTCCGATAGAAGAACGCCATGTCAGTCTCAAAGAATTTCTGCAAGCCGATGAAGCATTGCTGACGAGCTCAACAAAAGGTGTTATGCCCATAAC
>JBCBVN010000039.1:0-19456 GCA_039817625.1 Bacteroidota bacterium | reverse complement strand
AATCGCTCGTCTTGGCGGCTGTCTTTGGCTTGACATTGACTTCCTGCCAGCGCGATCAGATTGAAGATAATTCGACAGAAGTCACGGAAGCTGAGGGTCCCACTTTGAGCAAAGCCGAAATAAATGCGGCCGTAGAAGACCACCTATTCAGCACCAACGAAGTCTTTGACTGGAACACAGCCAATGACGAGATGGTATTCAGTGGCATGGCTCATGGTGGCCACGAGGCCGCACTAGGTTATCAGCCTGCTGGTTTTGAGAATCTGGACCAACACATTCATGAGATTGATGTCACTGAGGGTGCCTGGCTGGATACCCGCAACCAATTGATGGCTTTACTTATCGCCGCCACAGAAAGACACACAGGCCAAGAATTAACTGAAGAAGACCTACTGGTGGCACCAGAAGACGGTGTATTGCCGATACTTGAAGTCAAAATATTTTCGCAAGAAATTTTGGCCGAACTGCGTGGCCTACCCGAAGTACGCTATCTGGAGCCAAGCAATTATGAGCCGAGGGAAGTAACACTCAGGAGTGGAGCCGGGTGTGACATTTCACCCAATTTCAGCATCCCTTCTGCCGACTTTACCACCGTTTCGCCTTCGGCAAAGGTTCCGTGGAATTTTTACAATATGAACATTCCACAAGCCTGGACAACCAGCCGTGGCAACAACATAGGCATTTGCATCATCGACACGGGTTCTTCACCCAATCAATCGAGGTTGATGGGCAGCTTTGCCAGTGGTGACAGTGGTGGTCGCTACCACAATCGCTACGGCACGTATGTCAGTAGCTGGTGGCCATGGGCTAGCCCAGACGGCCCCAATGATCAGTGTGGTCACGGTACTCAAATGGCAGGGCTGGCAGCAGCACCTCGTACAACCGGTGGTAGCTCAGTAGGCGTTGCCTACGAAGCCAACTTGATCTCCGTACGGGCAACGAGCGATGTCGTAGTCAATGGAAGCAAGGAAAAGCGCGGTGTAAAAGATGCACTTATCCTGGCGGGCAACCGCAGCGATGTACAAATCATCAGCATGTCTATTGGAGATGTTTTTTACAGTGGTACGGTTCGTGACGGTGTTGACTATGCCTACAATAGAGGCAAGCTCATTTTTGCCGCCGCCGGAACCAGCCTGACCTGGACCAGCTGGTGGGGTGTGATCTTCCCAGCTAACCGCTGGAATACCACGGCGGTGACCGGTGTTCGCGATGGAAGTAGCCTACAGCGCTGTGATATCTGTCATGACGGAAGTCAGGTAGACTTTGTCGCTGTCATGCAACGTCAGAACGATACTGACCGTACCAGTCTGACACTAGCTATGAGCGGCAATCAGCCCAGCTATGTAGGAGGCTCTAGTGCTGCCACCGCTACGACTGCGGGTATAGCGGCATTAGTCTGGGCGACCAACCCCGGACAGAATCGGACGCAGGTACTTGATCGTATGAAAAATGCAGCCAGCATCTACCCTGGGAGAGATAACAACTTCGGCTGGGGTATAGTCGACGCAGCACAAGCTGTACAATAACAAATTGGGCGGCTCAGCATACTTAATTATATACTGAGCCGCCCAATTAAATTAATCTCAAGGAGGGTTTCTCTCCTCAAATCGTTCCTTATTCGAGCAAATAAACTTTGAATAGGTTGTTGGCCTGATAATAAACCCGACCATTCACATAATCGACCTCGTAAAGCGGTGTTCTATCGTCAAAACGGAATTTACTGACCTCATCGCCCGTATTTTTATCGACTTTAAAAAGAGTCAGTCCTTCTTGACCATCTCTGGAAAAGAAGAAAGCAAAATCATCATCTACCCGGCCAGTTATTTGGCGTTCTGTCGCTCCTGAAGTTGCACTACTTACTGTATTCAGGTTATCCATTCGACGGCTAAAATTCTGGCTGGACTCTACAAAGTCACCTTGTTGATATCGTCCAACCATACGTCCATATTGAGAAGTAGCATAGGCAGCTCCAGCCGTAGTTGAGGCTACATCTCCCAACAAGCGCAATGCGGCAGTAGGATCAGGGTACCATTCCTTTTTTCTCTCGTCAAAACCCGAAGAACCATCGTAGTCAAATAAGACATATCCTCGATCATTGTATACAAAATAGCCATCTGTTGTTGCATCGAATCCTGTTGCTCCTTTGCGCAAGGTGAAGCGTTCTCGACTTTGATCGAGTTCACCATTGCTCAATTCCAGTGCGTATATGTCGTAGGGAGGAGCACCGATACGGTTACCTTCTGGTTCAATATAATCTATAAGAACAACCCTATTGTCTTCGACTATGTAGCCATTGTGGTCATAGCTATAGGATCGAACACCACCGTTGTCCAAACTAATTGAACGACCATAATCCGTCACCGTAAAACCAGCTACCTCAAAGGTTTCATATGGATTCGATAATCCCCACAGGAATCCTCTTGGTTCCTTTTCTAATCGTTCTGGCCTGCGCCAAACATCCTCCCCAGTCTCTGGATTGACCAGCATACGCTTATTCCTGGTGTAGACCATCAGGCCTTCATCCAGAATTTCTACATTGACAGTTCCATTTTCCTTGTAGTCCTTGCGCCAGCGGCCATCACCTGAAGAATCATTGTAGTCGAATATATTCATACCCTCATCATGTACGATCATGAAGCCGTCTTCATAGGGTGCGACATATAAGACATTCCCATCCATCTTCTGCTTTTTACGCCAGATGCTTTCACCTGATTCCGTATCGATCAGGTAAACCTCTTTACCGAACTTCTTGGCGTTACCCAGACCGCCGGAAGTCAGTGCACCGCCCAGGCCACCTCTCTTCTCAGCTATGACCATTCGGCTACCATCGCTATTGGTAAAAATGTACCCAGCATTGAATTTTTCATTCCATTTTAACTCTCCGGTCGATACATCAATCATGGCCAGATACTTATCATTTGGATAGACCAAATTACCTCGGCTTGTGACCTGTGGCTGGATTTCGTTTTGAGCCTGTCCTGCATTGTCCTCATTCAGGAGTTGGCCCAGCCCACTTTGTTCGCGCAATTGAACCCCCCATTTGTTTTCACCGACAAAAGGATCAACAGCATACAGGAAAATAGCGCCTTTAGCTCCTATTTCGAGTAGCATGAGATCTGAATCTGGCATGAAGTAGTACGTTCTCAATTTTTTGAGCTCATTAGCTGTACCGTCAATAATGAGTGAACCATCGGTAACTCGTATCAAATTACCTGATGCAAAAACATAAGGAGTACCAGCAATCTCATTGAAGTCCTTAGTCTCACTTTCAGAATCAATAGACTCTGAAAATGCAGCACCTGAATTGCGGTCAGTCCTCCAAAGGATGCTTCCATCCGATGGATTCATTCCTAGGTATTCACTGTTCGTTTGTAAAATCGGAATGCCGGTTGAAGTGTGTAGAAAGATCTTCTTGGCATTGTCCTCTAGCGGGGTTTCCGCAATCGGCTCACTAACCTGAGCATAGGCAGCTGGGGCAATAATGCCCACAAGCAGGCATAAGCCTGCGCGTAATAAAATTCGCATGTTAATTGGTTTTATGCGTTTAAATCAGGCTACAAATATACCCAATTTGATTATTTTTTAAAATAAAACACGTTTTTTGATGACAAATTTTTCACTGCCTACATATCCCGTAATCCCGGGGCGATTGGGACAAATCGGACATACCTTCCCCAATTAAATATCTCCTAAAGAGAAGATCTCCATTTGCCTAGTACAGTACTATTTGTATGTTTGATGTAACGATCTACAGATCGAAGACATAAAAACACAAACATTTGTGGCTTAGCAGACGCTGCTAAAACACATTACATTCACTTATTCACTTCATGCGATTGCCAATCTTGGTGATCGATAAATAAAAACCCGATTCTTATGAAAGCACTACGTTATGCATTCATTCTTCTTTGCTTAAGCTTCATGGCCAATACTGCTAGCGCTCAGCTCATGGTGGGCGGTGGTCTAGGTTATGGTACTGAGGCAGAACAAATTGGTATCCAAGGCCGAGTCATATATGGTTTCACAGAAAACATTCGTGGTGAAGCTGACTTTACCTACTACTTTGTAGAGGATCCTCTAAACTACAGCGAGTTCAACATTAACGGTAACTACATTTTTTCCAATACTGGGACCACCTTGGTATACGCCTTGGCTGGACTTAACTTCTCTACTGTCGGATTTGACACAGGTCTTGGTGTAAATGCTAGTGCTACTGAGACAGGCATCAACTTAGGTGCTGGTGCCAACTTTGCAGTTGGTGGTGGCGGAACTATGATCTTTGGTGAGGCTCGATATGTTTTGAGTGATCTCGACCAACTGGTCTTGGCTGCTGGCGTTCTTTTCAGCCTGTAAGAATGAGTGCACGAAATTGAACACGAGCGCAATTTGATTTGCGATCTCTCGAAAAAACGCACTTTAGGACCGCATCGAATTTTCGGTGCGGTTCTTGTTTTTTGAGCCCTTTGAGACTGATCAGCAATCGCTATAACCCAGGTATTCGAAACCAGTATCTATACATTTATTCAGACTTACGCGGGTCGGGATCTTCCCCGAAGATTCCGATCCTCGCATGAGCTCTTGTAGTGCGAATAGCGGGATAAATGCATTCCCCCTAAGATTCCGATCCTCGGCTTGGTTTACGGTCAATGAACGCTAGTCTCGTCTCGCGCGTTTATCTCGAATAAACATCAAATTTGATCCGTCTGTCCAGTAATACCACGCTTTTCTTTAAGCTCTTCCTCCCCATATTTTATACTACCGTGATCGGGTGTATCACCCTATATGCCTGGCTGGGGCCAGATGAGCAGTTTGAAATTGTAGATAGGGAGTCGTTGAAGTGGGCCTTGGTTGCCGTCTTCATACTAGGTGTAACCACTTTATTTCTGCTATGCTGGCCACTTAAGCGTGTAGAATCAGATGATGAACATGTATACGTGTCCAACTACTTCAAGACCGTCAGATATCGATGGACAAGTGACGTGGCCTCACTCACTTCCAGCCGGTTCATGCTGTTGTTTACTATTGGCTTTTTGGAATTACAAGGCAAAGGCAGCTTCGGCAAGAACATGTTTTTCTTGCTCAAGCGCTCAAACTTAAAGAAGCTGAAGGATGCGTTTCCAGGATTAGTGCCAGAAGGTGATCATGAGGCTACCTAAGTACAGTTACACTTCCCGACTGAACGATCTCCTGGCCTTCGCACATAGCCACTAATTTCCACAAGTACACTCCAGGTGAAACATCCTCATTTCTGGCTTTGCCATCCCACCGGGCAAAAGGATCTGCAGTGGAAAACATGATGCCTCCCCATCGATCATAGATTTCGAAGCCCAGTAATTCGGCAATGGCGAAGGGGTTACTGATTCCAAAGGTCTCATTTTCTTCAGGGCCTATCCCATTTGGCGTAAAGGCCTTGGGCAAAAGAATTTGCCCACAATCCAGCGTGGTGGGATCTATGACCAGTAGGCTGAGGGTATCCCGAGCTATGCAGTTGCTTTCTGCATCAGTGATTCGGATTTCGTAGCGCTGTCGCCCGGCAGTAGTCGGACTGATGCTCGGCTCCAATATGGTTGGATCACTAACCCCATCGGCTGGAACCCACTCAAAAGCAACACCACAAGGGCTACTCACTTCCATTTGTAAGCTTTCCCCCAGGAATATTCGGTCTGTGGTGGTCAAAATCCGATCGGGAAACCCGTAAAGACTTTCAACTTCGAGATCGTCGAGAGATCGATTGTAAATCCGTACTTCATCGATGAGGCCATCAAAAGCCGTTTCTCCAATAGCCAGGCAATTGCTAGACCCGATGGTCAACTCTCCGGTATTGAAGATGTCTACACGAGAGGTCGTTCCTTGCTCGCCAACCTGCTCGCCATTCAGATAAAGCCTGACTCGACGATTGTCTCTGACCAAGGCGACCTGCTGCCAGCAGTAGGTATTTTGAATTTGATGTTCGATTCTTACTTCCTGGTTGCCTTCTCTGAGGTAAGCCGTTAGAAGCTGCTGTTGAGGTTGCAATCTGATATAAAACAGATTCTGGAAAGCACAATTGGTGTCTCGCTTACTGACCAGATACTGAGTACCATTGAAGCCTACAGATTTAAAATACAGACTAATTGAAAAGTCTTCTGTGTCAAATTCCCGGTTGATGTTATTGGAAACGGCGCCCGGAATCCTCACAAAGTCATTCCCGCCGAAGAGCTGAACTGCCTGACC
This sequence comes from Bacteroidota bacterium, assembly GCA_039817625.1. GTDB lineage: Bacteria > Bacteroidota > Bacteroidia > Chitinophagales > Saprospiraceae > Neolewinella. The sequence continues at coordinate 13,243 of JBCBVN010000039.1, read as the reverse complement.
AATGACCCCGCAGCCAAATTCAGGTACACCGCTAGATACACCTCCATTGGAGCTATCGCCGGTTTGATCAGTGAAATCGCCCTCAAAAGCGTAATGGGCTACTAAACCGATATCAGTTTGAGCAACTATTGAGCAAGCTAAGAGAGAGAAAACGCAGCAGATTATCAGACGCATGTGGAAAGTTTGGAGCGCAAAATTACGGACAAAGAACTCATCTGCAAACGTCCGATCAAGTGTCTGAATTGTCTAAAAAACGATTACGCCACTCGGGCTTGGGAAGCAGACATTCTTCACTGCGCCCAAACCACCTATATCTGTTCCTCGCGATCCAATCGTATACTGCATTTCTTACGATACCTGGCACCGCCATAAAAATCATCGCAAGCTTGTAGATGCCACCAAGACCCGAGGCAATACGCAATGCAGCCTCACTCTTTATCCAAATGTGGTTGTTTCGCCAAAGCACTACAGAGTCAAAAGAGTCTGGATCACGCCCGGAATCGATGATAAGCTTTTGCCCGATTTCCGATTGCAGGCTAGCAAATTTGTAGCGCCCCTTTTTATCTCTTTTCAGCACCCATTGGACCCAGCCATTACATAGATTACAATGGCCATCAAACATGATAACATCCCCATCTACTTGAGGATGGTGCGTATTCTCATCAGAAATGGCGTTATTTGAGACTAGAGCGGTCATAATTCAAAACGAAAACAACCCGTTTTACCGTTCTGTTTTGAGATATTTGAATTTTAGTCACCCCTCGAGACCGCTTAGCCTTTTAGCATGCGCATAGCTCAACTCACTGATCATCACCTCACTGAAGACGGCAGTCCGTATCAGAGTATAGACAATGAAGATCGCTGGTTAAAGGCGCTCGAAGCAGCCAAGCAGTTAGGAGCAGATTATCTCTTATTGAGTGGTGATTTTTGTGCGCAACATCCTCAAGAACAAGTTTACGAACGCGTTAAAAGTCACTTAGACCAAATCGGACTGCCCTACATGTTACTAGCAGGCAATCACGACTCTCGGTCAATGATGCGCAAGCATTTTGACTTAGGTGGAGAAGGTCCAATTTTTGAGCATAAACCACTGGGTGGTTACGATTGGCTACTGCTCGACAGCAGTAAGCACTATGTAGAGGAAGAACAGCTGACATGGCTCTCTGAGAAGCTACAAGCCTGTGAGAAACCATTGGTGGCTATTCACCATCCGCCATGTCTATTGGGAGCTGGCTTTATGGACAAGCATTACCCCCTTCAGAACTGGACCGAAGTCATGGGTACCCTTCAACGAGCCAACAAGCCCATATCCGTTTTTTGTGGGCACTACCACTACAGCTTACAGGCACACTATGGGCAAGTTGGTGTCTACTGTGCGCCTCCTACCAGCTTTTTCATCCACCCAATTGGAGAGGACATTCGGTTTATAGAGGAGGGAGCTGGAATACAACTGATCGAATTGAATGAGGAAGGTGTGTTGGTAAAAAGTATTCAGATTTGAATAGGTCGCATAGCGCCATCACTTAAGTGCTAAAATGTTACCCATTTTGTAACAAGTCCTGCATCGGGGTTCATAGCGATCTTTCTCTCCAAGGAGCACGGTCTCTGACTCGGCAGTGAGGCGATAGGAATGAACGGCCAGATTGCCACAATGAGGGCAGATGGCATGGACCTTAGTGATGTACTCGGCTATGGCCAGCAAATTGGGAATGGGACCAAAAGGCTCTCCTCTGTAATCCATATCCAGCCCTGCTATAATAACGCGCTTACCTCGGGTAGCTAGCTGGGTCACGACCTGCGGAAGTCTGGAATCAAAAAACTGTGCCTCGTCGATACCGACCACGTCAGTTCCATCTTCTACTAGTCGAAGCAGATCTTCAGACTTGGAAATTGGCGCAGCAATCAGCGAGTTTTTATCATGAGATACCACTTTCTCCTCGTCATAGCGCTGGTCTATGGCAGGCTTGTAGATTTCCACCTGCTGGTTGGCAATGCGGGCTCGCTTCAGCCTTCGGATGAGCTCTTCTGTTTTGCCGGAAAACATAGAGCCACAGATGACTTCGATCCAGCCTCTTCTCTGGCCACTGTATTGAGGTTCTAAAAACATACGCTTAACTTCGCGGCCTAAGTTATAGATAAGCATGGATAGTAAACAAGCCGGACAAATGATAGAGCGGCTCCTGGCCATTCACAAGAGCTTGCAAATGGAGCAGAACAGAGGTATATCGACGCTTGAACGCGATACGGTTCTCGACTATTTGCGCAAGCTATACGATTACTACCACGAGCAGCAGCCTTCCAAAGGCAAAACTCCAACTAAAACGGCTACCTCTGCTCCTATAGCTCAGCCCGCCGCAAAAGTGGTTTCTCCGCAAAAACCCAGTGCCGCGCCGCCTCCGCCCGCAGCAGCTGCTCCAAAGGCAGCGCCTAAACCCACTCCCCCACCGGCTGCACCAGCACCTAAACCCGCCCCAAAACCCGTGGTTACCCCACCTCCTGCGCCAGCCAACATTCCCAGCAGAGCGAGTGGGCCTGTACCCGCCAAGGTCAAAGCACTTTTTGCAGATCAGGGCTCTAATGAGCTGTCGGATAAACTGAGTCGAACGCCCATAGCCGATCTGACTAAGGCACTCAGTATAGTTGACCGGGCATTGTACGCCAATGAGCTATTCGATGGTAATCAGGAACTGATGAATAACTTTTTGGCAGATTGCAACAGATATAGCTCATTTGACCAGGCGCAAGGCGCCTTGGGCGAGTTGGCGATCAACAATAATTGGACAGAAGCCAGTCGCTCTGAAACGGCCAAGAATTTTATTAAGCTAGTTCGCAGACGGTATGCGTAAGTGGGGACTCAGAGTTTTAGCTGTCCTATTGATCGTCTTCCTCATTAGGATTATCGTATTGGCCAGTCAGAGTAAGCACATCGATCCCCATATCGGGTACGTGAACCAAGAGCAGGCTATCAACATTAGCACAAGCATGGAACGAAAACTCAAAGCCTGCCCAAGTAGCCCCAACTGTGTCAGCACACAAACGGATCAAGCTAAAAAATTGATGGCTCCACTGTCATTCGAGGGTGCCCCGGAAGATGCACAAGAGCGTCTAAGAGCTATGGTTTTAGACATGCCTCGCACCAAGTTGATCAGTGAAGAGCCTGGGTACATGCACTTTGCCTTTACAACCTGGCCCATACCATTTGTGGATGATGTAGAGTTTTTATTTTCCTCGGAGGAAAAGGCTATTCACTTCCGTTCTGCTTCCAGGGTAGGCCACAGTGATCTGGGGGTCAATGCCAGCAGAATGAAAAAGATTTCGACCAAGTGGTCATCTTTAGGTGGCTAATTTCTGTTCTAACTTTCGATGTCTAAGCTTAAGCAAAATTTCGGTACAGCTCTCCGGGTATCTATCGGTCTGACCGTGGCCATTTGGGTCATGTTCCTGATCGACACCTATTTATTCAATGGGGCTTTGCGCTTTCAGCTAGGATTGAGGCCACGAAATACCGATGGACTAATCGGTATCTTGACTACTCCATTTTTTCATGGTGGGTGGGGACACTTGCTCAGCAATAGCTTCCCCATGGTTACGCTTACGGGCCTTCTCGTTTTTTTCTTTCCTAAAAGATGGCCGACCATAGGGTTGTTTTTGTGGCTAGGTACGGGAGCTCTGTCCTGGCTAATCGCAGATTTGGAACTCATTTTTTCTGGTAGCCGTGGCGTTCATATCGGAGCCAGTGGAGTCATATTTGCAGTTGCCGCTTTTCTTAGTGTGAGTGGATTTGTGCGGAAAAACTTTAGGATTTTGGCTCTTTCGCTCATTGTTATCTTCTACTATGGAAGCATGTTTGCCGGCGTTCTACCGGGTCGGGAAGGCATCAGTTGGGAAAGCCATTTAGCCGGAGCAATTATAGGTGTAATAGCTGCATTCTTCTTCAAGAACCAACTAGAAGATTACGAATTGGAGGCCAACAGGCGCAAAGCCAGAAAAGAACTCGAAGCAGAAGGAAATCAGTCTCCGTTTCTATCTAGAGACACCTTTGAAAAAACCAAAGCCGAGCGCCAAAATGAAGCTTTTTGGAACCGGCTGGAGGATGATATGAGGTAGACAAGCCGTTTTGCCAGAGAGCTGCTAAAACACAATCCGCCCATTCATGTACCACACCTTCATCTTCGACCTCGGCAATGTCCTTATCGGTTGGGACCCACGATTACTGTACCGCAAGGTATTCGACACAGAAGAAGAAGTGGAGTACTTCATGACCCACATCACCAACTTGGACTGGAATGAAGAGCAAGACAGAGGGAGGCCTGTTTCAGAAGGCACGGAAATGCTCGTCGCCAAACACCCGGAATGGGAACGCGAAATCAGAATGTATTACGACCGTTGGACGGAGTCTTTCTCCGGCCCGATAGCTGGTACGGTTGCCCTGCTCAAGGAGCTCCAAGCTCATGAAAAGTACCGGTTGCTGGCGCTCACCAACTGGAGTGCAGAGCTTTTTCCATGGGCAAGAGAGCGCTATGATTTTCTACAGCTATTTGAAGACATCATGGTCTCTGGTGAAGTGAAAATGAAGAAGCCCGATCCAGCAATTTATGAACTGCTTCGCAGCAGATACGGTTTGGGAGACTTTAGTGGTTGCCTATTCATAGATGACAGTTTGCGCAATGTAGATGGGGCAATAGCAGCGGGTTTGGAGGCCATTCGCTTCACAAACTCAGAAGAATTGCGCTCAGAACTCGAAAGCAGATCAATTATCTGATGCGAAAAGCAGCTGTAAGTCAGATAATCACCTACCATTCCTTACCTTTGCGGCCAGTTACAAATCCCTAATTTCCATGCCTGATCAACCAGCCATCCTACTCTTACAAGACGGTACCGTTTTTCATGGCCGAGCTGCCGGCAAAACGGGCACTACAGTAGGCGAAATCTGTTTTAATACAGGCATGACTGGCTATCAGGAAGTTTTCACGGACCCTAGCTACTTCGGCCAGATTCTGGTAACGACAAATGCCCACATCGGCAACTATGGCACCCTCGAAGACGATGTCGAATCAAACAGCATTAAAATTGCCGGGTTGGTTTGTAAAAACTTCACAGTATCATATAGCCGTCACATGGCAACCGCGTCTATTCAAGAATACTTCGACGGAGAGGACCTCGTCGCCATCAGCGATATCGATACACGCGCCATCGTGCGCCACATTCGCGACAAGGGAGCGATGAATGCCATTATCTCCAGCGAAACCACCGATATCGATGCCCTAAAAAAGCAACTCGATGCCGCTCCAGATATGGCGGGATTAGAGCTATCGAGCAAAGTATCTACACAAGAGGCATATACCCTGGGTGATGAGAACGCAAAATATCGGGTAGCCGTACTCGATTTGGGTACCAAGCAGAACATCTTGCGAAACTTCATGGCCAGAGACTGCTTCCTCAAGGTATTTCCGGCAAAATCTTCGGTAGAGGAAATGCGCGCCTGGAATCCAGACGGCTACTTCATCAGCAATGGTCCTGGTGATCCAGGAGCGATGGATTATGCCGTCAATACCGTGCGTGAGCTCCTCGAAGATGACAAGCCATTGTTTGGTATATGCCTGGGTCATCAGATTCTGGCTAGAGCAGTTGACATCCCTACTTACAAGATGCACCACGGGCATCGGGGCATCAACCACCCTGTAAAGAATTTAGTCACTGGCTATTGTGAGATCACAAGTCAGAACCATGGTTTCGGTGTTAGCCCAGAAGCGATAGCCGAAGCTGAAGATCGGGTAGAGGTTACCCATAGAAACCTCAATGACGATACGATAGAAGGAATACGTATAAAGGGTAAGCCCGCATTCAGCGTTCAATACCATCCGGAAGCTGGACCAGGCCCACACGACTCGCGCTATCTCTTCGATCAGTTCGTAGGTATGTTTTCTAAATAGGCCTACGGTTGTCTTTCTTAGACTCCCCTGCCCGCTTGGCACCGGCAGGCAGGCGCGGGTCAAATGCCCTCGAAGTCGAGGGCAAGATGTTGCGGCGAATCCCAAAAGGAAGAATCGCAGCATTATTGATACCCCCGAAAAGCGCGGGGGCAAAACTTTAAAAAAACCACCGAAATATGAGCGCAATTATTGATGTTAGAGGTCGGCAAATTCTAGATTCCAGAGGAAATCCGACTGTCGAAGTGGAGGTAACCACAGAAATGGGAGCTGTAGGCCGGGCCGCCGTGCCTAGTGGTGCGAGCACCGGAAAGTACGAAGCGGTAGAACTCAGAGACGGCGATGCCGAAAACTGGTTGGGCAAAGGCGTGCGCAAAGCCGTAGACAATGTGGAGGAAATTATAGGCGAAGCCCTACTTGGCATGGAGGTCCTCGACCAGCGCGATATAGACGAAACTATGATCGAGCTCGATGGCACCAGCAATAAAAGTCACCTGGGTGCCAATGCCATTCTCGGTGTCAGCCTGGCAGCTGCCAAAGCAGGCGCTATGGAATTGGGTCAGTCGCTATACCGCTATGTCGGTGGGGTGAATGCACATACCATGCCCGTACCCATGATGAATATCCTGAACGGAGGTAGTCATGCCGACAACAGTATTGACTTCCAGGAATTCATGATCATGCCACTGGGAGCAGACACCTTTAGCGAATCCCTGCAAATGGGTGTAGAGACCTTCCACCACCTCAAAAAAGTGCTCAAGCAGAAAGGCTATAGCACCAATGTTGGCGATGAAGGCGGCTTTGCTCCCAACATCAAGAGCAATGAGGAAGCGATAGAGATCGTGCTGCAATCGATCGAAGCTGCTGGTTTCAAGCCCGGAGAAGACATCATGATTGCCATGGATGCAGCCGCTTCCGAGTTCTTTGACGCCAAGGAACAAGTGTACCACTTCCACAAATCAGACGGCCGAAAGCTCAGCGGAGAAGAAATGGTTGCTTATTGGGCAGAATGGGTCGACAAGTATCCTATCTTCAGTATCGAAGATGGGCTGGATGAAGATGACTGGAGCAATTGGACCGCACTCAATACCGCTATTGGTGGTCGCTGTCAATTGGTTGGTGACGATCTATTTGTCACCAATACAGAGCGCTTGATGCGGGGCATCAATGAAGGTTCGGCTAACAGCATCTTGATCAAAGTCAATCAAATTGGCTCGCTTACCGAAACCATTGAAGCCGTAACCATGGCTGATCGCGCTGGCTTTACCTCAGTCATGAGTCATCGTTCGGGCGAAACAGAAGATACCACCATCGCCGACCTGGCTGTCGCGCTGAATACCGGGCAGATTAAGACCGGATCGGCCAGTCGCTCAGATCGGATTGCCAAATACAATCAGCTGATCCGAATCGAAGAAGAACTGGGCGATGTAGCCTACTTCCCCGGAAAAAACCTACTGTAACCCCCTGGGTGAAACAGCACTTAAAATATTGGGTCTGCGCTATGCTCCGACCTGCGGAAGTCCAAAAAAGAAAATGCATTTCCCGACTAATCCCTAATTTGCCATCATGGCTAGAGCAAAAAAGAAATCGCTGAAAAAGACTTGGGAGAAGCTTCCTCCTATTTTAAGGGGGCGCTTTGCCATAGCAACCTTGATATTTTTGGCCTTTATTCTTTATCTGGATCGGCGCAATGTGTTTTCTCAGCTTCAACTCCGCAACTCCATCATCAGGTATGAGGATAAGCGCGATCAGCTTGAAGCAGATATTGAAGCTGCGGAGATCGAACGCCTGAACATGGATCAGGAAAGCGAAAGATTTGCCCGCGAAACCTACTTCATGCAACGAGACGATGAAGATGTTTTCATCATTGTAGAGGAGGAAGAAAACCAATAGCAGATCGCAGCAGCGAATTTTTGCATAATCATCAGACTAAAATCAACCAAACAGGAATTACGCCTCAGCCAAAATAAAAACTACTCATGGCAGTACTTGTAAATAAGGAATCAAAAATTATCGTCCAGGGGATCACTGGTAAAGAAGGCAGCTTTCACGCCGAGCAAATGATCGAATACGGAACCAATCTCGTTGGGGGTGTGACTCCTGGCAAGGGAGGTCAGGAGCACTTGGGCCTACCCGTTTTCAATACGGTATCGGATGCTGTTCAGAATGCCGGAGCAGATACCACCATTATTTTCGTCCCACCACCCTTTGCTGCCGATGCCATCATGGAAGCTGCTTCTGCTGGCATTAAAGTGATCATCTGCATCACCGAAGGTATCCCGGTTCAGGATATGGTCAAGGCGAAGTCTTACATCGAAGGTTTCGACTGCAGATTAGTTGGTCCAAACTGCCCGGGAGTTATTACGCCAGAAGAGGCCAAGTGTGGTATTATGCCAGGCTTTATCCATAAGAAAGGGCGTATTGGTATTGTAAGCCGCTCGGGTACCTTGACGTACGAAGCGGTAGACCAGGTTACTAAAGCTGGTATGGGACAGTCTACTTGCATTGGCATAGGTGGGGATCCAATCATCGGCACCACCACCAAAGATGCTGTTGAGCTACTCATGAATGACCCGGAAACCGATGGCATCATCATGATCGGTGAGATTGGTGGAACCATGGAGGCCGAAGCTGCTCACTACGTGAAAGCGCATGGCACCAAGCCTGTCGTCGGTTTTATCGCCGGTCAAACTGCACCCAAGGGCCGAACCATGGGACATGCAGGCGCCATTGTCGGTGGTCATGAAGACACAGCAGAGGCCAAGATGAAGATTATGGCGGAATGTGGTATTCATGTCGTTAGTAGCCCTGCCGAAATCGGGGAGACGATGAAGAGGGTGCTTTAGTCTTTTAGTCTTTTAGTCTTTTAGTCTTTTAGTCTTTTAGTCTTTTAGTCTTTTAGTCTGCAACGCCAGATGGCATTTGAAAGATGTTTGGGTATTGCGTTAAGCGAGAAAACCGCTGTGCTGACAGGCTGAAAAACCAACGCTACACTCAGGCGAAAGAACTAAATTAGATTGAGATTCCCGATAGGTAAATCACTCCATTAAATCGCCGAACAGGCTCATTATGCAAAACATTGTTGCCATCGTCGGACGGCCTAATGTGGGCAAGTCAACCCTTTTCAATCGATTGATTGGGGAGAGACAGTCTATTGTCGATGACCAGAGTGGAGTGACTCGCGATCGTCAATATGGCCAGAGTCATTGGAACGGAAAGGAGTTTACTGTAATCGATACTGGTGGCTTTGTCCGGGATAGTGATGATGTTTTTGAAGCAGCCATCAGGGAGCAAGTGGAAATCGCCATCGAGGAGGCTGATGTCATCATCTTCATGGTTGATGTAACGACTGGTCTCACAGATCTGGACGAGCAGGTAGCTGATATGCTGCGCAGGACACAGAAGCCTGTAATCGTTGCAGTCAACAAGGTCGACAATCAAGAGCGACAGCTGATGGCCAATGAGTTTTGGTCATTGGGTTTTGAGCGCACCTATTTTCTGTCTTCTATGACCGGCAGCGGATCAGGCGAACTGCTGGATGAAATGTCGGAACTCCTCAGCGATGAGCTACCAGATCGACCAGAGCTACCACACTTAGCTATCGTTGGGCAGCCCAACGCGGGAAAAAGTAGCCTGGTCAATGCGCTTTTGGGCGAAGAACGCAATATTGTCACCGATGTAGCAGGTACTACTCGCGACAGCATAAACACCCACTATAATAAGTTCGGCAAAGAATTTATCCTGGTAGATACAGCCGGAATCCGCAAGAAGTCGAGGGTACACGAGAACCTTGAATTCTACTCGGTTATGCGCGCCATCAAGGCCATTGAAGAGTGCGATGTAGCCGTTCTGATGATTGATGCTGTAGACGGTGTTGAATCACAAGACCTGGCCATATTCCGACTTGCCCAGAGGCGTAATAAGGGCATTGTCATCTTGATCAATAAGTGGGATTTAATCCCCAACAAAGAGACCAACACAGCACGTGATTATGAGGAGGAGGTCAGGCGAAGGTTTGCCCCTTTTAATGATTTGCCGATCATCTTCACCAGCGCCACAGAAAAGCAGCGCATTTTTAAAGCCGTAGAGGCCGCACTGAAGGTATACGAAAGCCGAACAAGGAAAATTTCTACCTCCAAGCTCAATGACATCATGCTAGAAGTTATTGAGCGCAATCCACCACCAGCCTATCGGGGTAGATACATCAAGATCAAGTACATTACCCAACTACCATTAGCCTATCCAGCCTTTGCTTTTTTCTGCAACGACCCAAAGCACATCCGAGAAAGCTACAGGAATTTCCTGGAGAATCAACTGCGTAATCATTTCGATTTCACAGGTGTGCCCATTACCCTTTTCTTCAGGAAGAAGTAAAGAAAACAGTTGCCCTTAGGCACGGTTGAGCAAGAGATGGCTCTGATCAGGAGTTTACATACTCCACTTTCTTGTCTATCCCTCCGCGCTGGCGCGGCAGTTCAGGTGCTTCGTGATATCCCAGGTAGAACAGTCCGAGGCAGCGCTCATTTTCCGCGGTCCAGGGCATAAGGCCATATTCCTTGGTTAAGAAACCAGGGCTCGACCAGTAACCGCCCAAACCGTGCTGCTCCAAGCTCAGCCACAGATTCTGGACAGCCATACTGACCGCTGCTATTTCTTCCCATTCCGGTACCCGCTCTTCCGGGTCTCTATGCATCACTATCCCGATTACAGCAGCCGACTGACCCAACTTCTTACGGGTTTTGGCCACTTTCTTCTCGTCCTGTTTCTCTACTGGAATAGCTGCCCGATAGCGAGCTACCACCTGATCGGCCAGGGTATGTTTACCCTCAGCCTGAAAGACAACGAAGCGCCATGGCTCGGTATGTCGATGCGATGGGGCCCAATTTGCGTTTTCCAGGATCTGGCTGAGCACATCAGCCGGGATTTCTTTATCCGTGAAAAACTGCGGAAAAACTGATCGCCTGTTTTGGCGAATAAGTCGATCAACTTGATTCATAAAAAAATGTTAGGGCTTGCTACATCTGGCTCTGATAAAATAATAAACTCATAGATTGGCCCTGTGGTTGTGGGTTGTTTTAACCTTAATAGCCCTACCTTTCGGTTCAGGTATGAGTGTAGCCCCAAATATAGCTAGCGAGATGGATGCTTTGCGATCGAACGACCGGTCGGCATTCAAGCAGCTATTTGCGGCTCACTATCAGGACGTCTGTCGAGTTATACACAGATATATTGCAGATCCAGGCATCACAGAAGACCTCGCCCAGGAAGTATTTATTCGCCTGTGGAAAAAGCGGCACGACATCAGTATCGAGACCAATCTACCTGCTTATCTAAGGCGTATGGGCGTTAATGAGGCGCTAGCTTACCTGCGTAAAAAAACGCGCTTCAAAGCCGATGAATTACCTCTTCATTTGCCTGGCAAAACCGCGCCCTCTGCCGATGAGCAATCGGACTTGCACGAACTACAAGACCGCATTGCCAGCGCATTAAAGAAGCTTCCACCTCGATGCCGACTTGTTTTCGAGCTGAGCAGGTACGAAGACCTCTCTAATCGAGAGATAGCCGAACAACTCGAACTGTCCATAAAAACCGTAGAAAACCAGATGACCAAAGCCCTAAGGATGCTGCGTACAGAGCTGGCAGATTATCTGGGAATTGCGCTTTTCTTATTCTGGATCGGTGGATGATTTAAATCTCCAGACTTTTAGATTTTCCGATTTCCATAAAAGAAGATGCGGAACCCAAAGTACTGCCACTCCGAATATGGCGGCAGGCTATCTACCCCGGCTAAAGTTCCTGTGCTCAGGCTGCTCAAGCTGTGCTGAAAGAACAACTCTGGTCGCATAACAAACTTCTTGAACTTTCGAGCTAACCCAAAGCTGGCTTGCCCAAACAGTATCTCGTCGCGAAGAACATTGAAGGGTTTGTTTTCAGAATCAATATTCAAGAATACACCGACACCAACACTCAGGTGAGGCTTCCAGGCCGCCTGACCAAATTCCAGCTCAAAAGAAACGGGTAGGGAAACGCCTACCGAATACAGATTCAAAGTTCCTACTGTACCATCATCTCGGAAGCGATCCAGGGCTGTTTCCTGGAAATGAATGCTCGGCGAGCTACTTAACGCAAGCCAATCACTAAAAAGAACTCGACTGTAAACACCCAATCCAAATCCCGCGCCATTGCGTGCCTCCAGACGGCCAGGCGGCAGTTCTATCACTTCTCTGGGAGCCGATAGTTCAACAGCTCCTATACCTCCTTGCAAATGGATGCCCCATTGCAATTCCTGGGCGGAAAGTGAATAAGCGAAGAGCATCAAGAAAAGACAAGAAAAGAATGGTCGCATAAGAGAGTAAGCTTTTGTATACAGACCTCAATAAGCTGAAGCCATACTAGTCTATCGACAAAAAGCTACCGAAAAATACCGCAGACAATATTTTTAACACTGAATCAGCAACCTATCTCATACCAAGCAAGAATGGATTGGATATCCGTTCTCTGCCGATTGTGGTAGAAGGTCCGTGCCCAGGATAAACCACTGTGTGATCGGGCAAAACCAGCAATTCTCTCTTTATAGACTGGAGCAAAGTATCCATATCTCCACCAGGCAGATCCGCCCGACCAATGGATCCGGCAAAAAGCACATCACCGCCTACGAGTATGTGCTCCTGAGCATTGTAGAAACAGATATGGCCCGGAGAATGGCCCGGACAAAAAAGCATATCGATTTGATACTTCCCCAGAGTGAGTGAAGTACCGGCTTCTAAAAAGTAACCAGGCTTTGGGCTTGGTCTCATATCTGCCATGCCGAACATAGCTGCCTGAGTAGACGTATTTTCCAGTAATGGCAATTCCAGTTCGGGTATGCCCAATTCAAGCTCGTATTGCTCACTCACATACGCATTGCCAAAAACGTGATCTATATGGCAGTGTGTATTGAGCAACCTGATGGGCTTGAGGTCCAATTGTTCTATGGACTTCCGCAGGTGGATTTCTTCACTCGCCATCGAGCAACCGGGATCAATAACAAAGGCCTCTCTTGTTTTATCATCGTACAACAAGATGGTATTCTCCGAAAAGGGATTAAACGTTAGCGACTCGACCTTTAACATAAATCCTGAAGGTATTACTTGCTCTTATATGATCTGAACCTAAGTGCCAAAACTCCACCTATGGCCTCACGTACGATCGACCCGCTCATTTTACTGTTTCCCCTTATGCGATCCGTAAAGATGATGGGCACTTCGGCAATCTTGTATCCCAATCGGTAAGCGGTGTATTTCATTTCTATCTGAAATGCGTAGCCAACAAAC
>JBCBVN010000038.1:0-19601 GCA_039817625.1 Bacteroidota bacterium | reverse complement strand
TCCTGCGCGTCTGGCCCATTCCCGCTCCATAACCGGTGCAGAATCTACAAATACCCGCCCTTCGATGTCATGTCCCAGCTCTTCAGACCAACTGCTCATCAATTCACGGAGCTTGGCTCTGATCACAAAGTGGTAATCCTCCCCGTAGGCATAGCGACTGATTTTAGGCGTGCCTCGGCTTGGTTGATCATTTTCCGGATAGTAGTTGTACAACAAACTCACTACTGTTTTGGCACCTGGAACGAGCAAAGTTGGGTCAACTCGCTTATCGAAGTGGTTCTCCATCCACCCCATATTTCCGTGAAAGCCATTATTTAGCCACTCCTCCAGTCTCCGCTCTTCGGTTTCCAATCGCTCTGCTTTGGCCACACCCACGTGTAGGAACCCCAACTCATTCGCCAACTTTTGCAGTAGTGCCTTGGGATCGTGAGCGATTGAAGCTATTTCACTTTTCCGCGATGTGAACATCTTGGCCATATCGATCGGATATCGACTAAAATTCGCATTCCTCGACAATATAAAGGGACAGACCTAATAATAGGTTGTAGAATGGCTCCTATGAACCGCCACTGACTTTGAATCATTCCCATATCCATACCTCATTTTTGCAACAATTCGCATCCTACATCTATTACATTAGCACCAACAATTGGTCTGTTTTACTTTATGCAAACATTACTTTACGCTGGCGTAACTTTAGGCACTGTGGCTGCTATGGAATTTGTAGCCTGGGCTGCACACAAATATCTAATGCACGGTTTCCTGTGGGTTTGGCACGAAGACCACCACAGGCCCCACCACGAAGAAGATGGCTTTTTCGAAAAGAATGACCTCTTTTTCCTGGTCTTCGCGATTCCATCTGCCGCATCTTTCATTATTGGCAGCAATGTCGATGGTCTGTTTTGGCTCTTCTTCGTCGGAGTGGGTATCGCTATTTACGGCACCATTTATTTCCTCATTCACGACGTGTACATTCACCGCCGGTTCAAGTGGTTTAAGCAATTGGATAGCAAATATAGTCGGGCCATCTTGCGTGCCCACGGACATCATCATGCCATAACGACCAAAGAGGGAGCCGAAAGCTTTGGACTGCTTGTCGTAGATAAAAAGTATTTCAAGAAGCGCAGCGAGTGGAAAAAGGCTCAAAAAAGTGAACGGGCGAAGCCGGAAAGTGCTTAAGAAAAGGTTTGGTATTTTTGTACTTCCGCAGGTCGGAGACCGTTACCGCCAGGGTGTATAGCGAAGCGATCTATCCAATAGTCAGTATCGCAGCACGATATACGCAGGCCAATACGCTTAGGACCATCCACCTGCGCAAGTCTGAAAATGTAAACCACCTTCATGCAAGAGCGCCTTGTCGATAAATTATCGGAGCCATTTAAGCTCGAGACACCGATTGGGCAGACCATGGCCATGAAGATCGAGTCTGTTCTCGGAGTGCTTAGAGGGAAATCCAAGAGCCTCAGACAGACCGAATACTACGTCAATAGTCATTGGGCAGAGCTGTACGACGATCCCAAGCAAATCGAAGATGTTCTGGTCATGTTCCGCCACCGAAGCGATGATGGTGACCCCGTGTCTTCTGGTGCATTCGAAACCTATAGAGATGGCAAGCTATATCCCGGCCGCTGGCGCGATGTCGGGGAAGGAAAGATATCGATTAGCCAGAGTCTGGTCGATCAGGCGTCTTTCAAGATGACCTTCAAGAGCGAGTTCGACGCGCCAACTTATGCCTCCGATCAGGTAGATGGTTCTAAAATACCCGAAGAAACCATCTTGTATCGAGTGGCCTTCCTAGACGAAGACTTCATCATCCTAAGGCGGCACGGCAATCTGCCAGACGATGCCAAAGACAGCCTCGGCAGCAAGCGCTACCGTTTGTTTGTCCGTGAACGACTGATCAATAAGGAGCGATTTGAGTGGGACGACGCCCTGGAGTACCTGTTGACGAAGTACAGAAGTATGGCCACCTACTATCTCGCAGCAGTTGCCTTCTTTGTCTTGTTGCTGATCCTCATTGTCACCTACAGCAACTAATAGCCATCTTATAACAACCAAATATACAATAGTCGTATATTTGCGCTCGCTTTGGCAAAAGTGACCCTTGGGAGGCGTCGTTTTTGCCTGAAGTAGGAGGTGTTTTCGAGCATCGACTACTTTAATTTCGGAACCATTTTTAAATCAATTTTTATGCAAGGCAAGGGAATTGTCAAATTCTTCCTTGTGGTCATGGGGCTTCTCGCTATCGCCCAGTTCATGTACTTGTTGCCGACCAACCGGATCGAGCGCCAAGCCGATGAATACGCACAGCGGATTTCTTCGACCATGGAAGAAGATGTTCAACAGCGCGCCGCTTACAAATCAGCGCGCTCCGAATTTCTGGACAGTGTGTCCAACACTACTGTATTCTCCATTCCACTACTGAGAGATTACACTTACCAAGATCTCAAAGCAGCTCAACTCGCTTACGGGCTTGACCTAAGCGGTGGTATGAGCGTCGTACTGCGTGTTAACCTGCGACAGTACATCCTTGCCCTATCAGATGGTTCCGAAGACCAAAATTTTAAAGATGCCTTAGAGCTCGCCTCCCAGCGATTAGCCAATGCGCAAGACGATTATATTTCACTTTTTGCTACGGCATGGAGTGAAGTGCGAGGTAACAAGACACTAGCCAATGACATCTTCTCTGATAATGCATCCTTGAGAGACGACATCGGGCTAAATGACACCGACGAACAGGTGGTTACTTTCTTGCGTGAGCGGGCAGATGCGACGGTCAATGAGACTTTCGAAATGCTCCGCCGCCGTATTGACCAGCTGGGTGTGGTACAACCAAATGTCAATCTGGATGCTGACCGCGACCTCATTCTGGTCGAGCTACCCGGTATCGACAACCCGGCTCGTGCCCGTACTTTCTTACAGGCCGCCGCCGTACTTGAGTTTTACGATGTCTACCGCATGGTGGAAGACGGTGTAAACTTCTACGAGCGTCTTCAGCAAGCTGATCAGTATCTGCTAGCAGAGCAGCGCCGCGAGCGTGGCGATACGACTGAGCTAGAGACAGAAGTTGAATACCGATACGATACCATTTTTGTCGAAGGTGAGGATGGACTTCCTACTGATGAGGTAGCTAGTATCGATACTACAGAGATCGAAGCTCCTGCCGAGATTGGTCCATTAGCTTCCAAGATTCGTATTGATGGCAATACCAACTTTGCTACGATAGGCTACGTGAAGAAGAGTGATCGCGATGAAGTGTTGGATATGCTTGAGCGCGAAGATGTCGCTCGTTTCTTCCCACGCACCGCATCTTTCCACTTTGGCCGCGAACCTATTGAGCTTGGTCCAGATAGTGACCTAGACCCCAATACCTATTCGCTCTACGTCATCAAGCAAAGCCCAAATGGTCGTGTGCGTATCTCTGGTGAGATGATCACCGATGCCCGCTCTGAAGCCGATCAGGCTGGCGAAATGGGAGTTGGTATCACGATGGATCAGGAAGGTACCCGCGAGTGGGCCCGCTGGTCATCTAGTGCAGCTAGCGACAACAATCGTCAGATTGCCATCTTGCTGGATAGCCAGGTCGTTTCAGCACCAACTGTGCGTGTACCTATCCGAGATGGTCGTACACGTATCGATGGTGGCTTTACCGTTCAAAAAGCAGATGACCTCGCCAGTATTCTTCGAGTAGGTAGTCTACCTGCCCGACTAGAAATCATTCAGGAGCAGGTTGTTGGCCCGTCACTAGGTGCCGAGAACATTCGCACTTCACTTGTCGCTATGGGTGTAGGTGTGGCTTTACTCCTGCTGTTTATGGTCTTCTACTATGGCGGTGCAGGTATCGTATCTATCATAGCACTGCTACTCAACCTGATTTTCATCTTTGCTGCTATGGCTAGTTTGAGTACCGTACTCACACTGCCTGGTTTTGCAGGTGTCATCCTGACCATTGGTATGGCCGTGGATGCCAACGTGATCATCTTCGAGCGTGTGCGA
The DNA here is from genome assembly GCA_039817625.1 of Bacteroidota bacterium. Lineage (GTDB taxonomy): Bacteria > Bacteroidota > Bacteroidia > Chitinophagales > Saprospiraceae > Neolewinella. The sequence goes on along the minus strand of JBCBVN010000038.1, from coordinate 15,605 downwards.
GAAGAGCTCCGCGCAGGTAAGAAAATAGGCCAGGCCGTTGCAGACGGTTTCGCCAACTCTTATTCCGCCATCATCGACGCCAACGTGACTACACTATTGGTAGCTGGCGTATTGGCCTACTTCGGTTTGGGTCCAATTAAGGGCTTTGCCGTGGTATTGATCATTGGTGTACTTTGCTCGCTGTTTACTGCTGTATTGGTTGGTCGCATGATCATCGAGTGGTGGTTGGGCCGCAAGAAGGAAGTCAGCTTCTGGACGGGCTCTACTAAGAACGCTTTTGCCAGTGTCAACATTGATTGGATGGGCAAGCGTAAGATTGCTTACGGCATCAGTTTTGTACTGGTTGCCATCAGTTTGATCAGCATCGGTATGCGTGGCTTTGACCTGAGTGTAGACTTCAAAGGTGGCTATAACTATACGGTAGAATTTGACCAGGATGTAACTGCAGATCAGCTCCGCACTGCTTTGGCTGAACCATTTGGTGGTGAGCCTACCGTGAAGAGTGTCGATGCCGACAATACTTTCAGCATTGTTACTGACTATCTGGTTGAAGTAACTGAAAAGGTAGACGGTGAAGAGCCACAAGTTGTCGTGCAGAAAGCGCTGCACGAAGGTGTCATGGCGGCATTGGGTCGCAATGATCTGAGCTACGAAAATTTCAGCAATAGTGAGCTTCTTGGTACCACTCACGTACTGAGTGCCAACAAGGTAGGACCGACCATTGCCGACGACATTCGCTCGTCTTCATGGAAAGCCGGTTTGCTAGCCTTGATGTTGATCTTCTTGTACCTCCTGATCCGCTTCGACAAGTGGCAGTATTCAGCCGGTGCCGTTGCAGCCCTATTCCACGATAGTATTATCGTATTGGGTATGTTCTCACTCTTCCACGGCATCCTTCCATTCAATATGGAGCTTGACCAGCCATTTATCGCAGCTATCCTGACGGTAATTGGTTACTCGATCAACGATACCGTGGTTGTGTTTGACCGCATCAGGGAGTACATCAACAACTACACCAGCGGCAATAAGACCGAGGTGATCAATGCAGCCATCAACAGCACGGTAAGCCGTACGATCATTACCTCTTTGACGACCTTGTTTGTGGTTTCTACCTTGTTCTTCTTTGGTGGTGCCAGCATCCGAGGATTTGCCTTCGCTCTGCTCATCGGTATTTTGGTTGGTACTTACTCTTCGATCTTCGTTGCCACGCCCATCGTCCATGACTTGACGGATGAGATGAAGGCTAAGGAAGTTAGTACGTCAACAACTACAGACAAAAAGCCTCGCAAGACAGCGAAGGCTTAACAATGGCCTTGTGATTTTTATCACGAGTCTCCATGCGAATAATTGCCGCCGAAACAAACGTTTCGGCGGCAATTGCTTTTTATACCTACAGTGACCTCTCAAGACAAAACCTTTCCTTATGCGTACTTCTGCCTATATCAATGGCCAATGGCTGGAAACGGATCAGACTTTTTCCGTATTGAATCCATATAATAGAAGGGAACTGGCTCGGGTGTCAGATTGTGGAGTCGAGGAAACCGAAGCAGCCATTGACGCGGCTGCAGCTGCTTTTCCTTCCTGGAGTACGCAGACAGCAGCACACCGATCAAGGCGACTGCGCAGCTGGTGTGAACTGATCAGAAATAATCTGGACGAGCTTGCCACAATACTGACACAGGAGCAGGGCAAACCACTTGCCGAGGCAAAGGCCGAGATAAAATACGGTGCCTCTTTCATTGAGTGGTTTGCCGAAGAGGGCAAGCGTGTTTATGGAGACACCATTCCCAGTTCTTCCAAAGACAACCGAATTGTTGTCATTAATCAGCCGGTAGGGGTAGTTGCTGCCATCACGCCATGGAATTTTCCCAGTGCCATGATTACGCGCAAAGTGGCACCAGCCCTGGCAGTAGGTTGCACAGTAGTCGTTAAGCCAGCAGAGGATACGCCTCTTTCTGCTTTGGCTTTGGCTGATTTAGCGCATCAGGCGGGCTTTCCTCCGGGGGTGTTCAATGTGGTTCCCTGTGCGAGGCCCGAAGTCGTCGGGCGTGTGCTCACCCAGAGCCCGAAGGTACGCAAGCTCAGTTTTACAGGCTCTACTGCTGTTGGAAAGTGGCTCATGGAGCAATGCGCTGGCACACTTAAGCGGTTGTCTATGGAGTTGGGGGGAAATGCTCCCTTTATCGTTTTTGCCGATGCTGATCTAGATGCGGCTGTAGATGGAGCCATGGCTGCCAAATATCGAAATGGAGGACAAACTTGTATTTGTGCCAATCGCTTTTTTGTTCATGCCAGTGTCTATGACGAGTTTGTAGAAAAGCTAGCGACGAAAACCAGAAAGCTTAAGCTGGGAGATGGGCAAAAAGCGGGAACAGAGGTAGGGCCGCTCATCAATTCAGCTGGGTTGGATAAGGTCATCAGATTAGTAGAGGACGCCAGAAGCAAGGGTGCAAAGGCTGTAGTGGGTGGCGGCGCATCTGATGTAGGGCCTCAATTTTATCAGCCTACGGTTTTATCTGATGTGTCTGTGGATATGGATGTATTCCATGAAGAAATTTTTGGCCCGGTTTGTTCTGTATATAAATTCGAAACGGAGACGGAAGTGATCGAGCAAGCCAATGCCACTCGCGTAGGCTTGGCGGCCTATTTCTATGGCCAGAATTATAGTTTAATCTGGCGTGTGGCCGAAGCACTTGAGTTTGGTATGGTCGGTATCAACACCGGGAGAATATCGGCAGCGCAAGCACCTTTTGGCGGCATCAAGGAAAGCGGCTTTGGCCGGGAAGGTAGCAAATACGGACTAGACGATTTTTTAGTAAAGAAGTACTTGTGCTGGGGACTGGGCCATTGAAGGTAGAGCACGTTGCTCAGAAGGCCGCGCTTTCCACTGGTTTATACCCCCAATGCATCAGGTCTCCAGCCAGCTGAGGTACCCACCGGATCAACTTCTTGGTTTTGGTGCTCCATTTGTTTTCCTGTAATTGATCTCCAATAGCTGACAGGCCAATTTTTTGCAGCTTATCTCTCATCTCGTCCAAACAGATCATGCCTTCCTGGTATTGAGCAATGGTGTAGTATGCGCCTAACATGGGCACGCGATACTTACTGGTCTGCAACTCATTTTCCCGCTCAGTGAGTTTGTATTTTCTGGCTGTTTTGATCAATTTTTCAGCCTGGCCGCATTCCAATAAAGCTTCTAAGTATACGGAGTAAAATAAGTGCCACCTATGGCGAGCGACTTCTTTGGGGTAGGCGGCCAGAAATATTGACCCATATTGCTCTGCTTGCTTATGCATCCCGTTCGCCAGGAGTGTTCGTATGTTAAAAGCCACAAAGCCTACGCGGTTGTGCATATTCTTGGTCTGCTTGGCAATACCCGATGCGCGTTGCATAAGTTGCAAAGCCTCCTGAGCGCGCTCCTGGCGAAGAAGTACTGCGCAGAGGTTGTTGACATAGTGCAAATAGTCGTGGGTTTCGGATCTGACCGAAAGGTATCCATATTTCACTGCCTTGTCGTACTCTCCAAAGCCGGCATGCATCATAAGCCGGTTGTTGTAGTAATTGATCAACAGCCGCTTACTATAAAACTCACCTCGTTCAAATCTTCGGTCCAGGTAATCGAAAGGTGCGCGCATGCCATCGTACTGGCGGTGGTTGTGACTAATGAATACAAGTCTGACGAGTGCCTGATAGCGTAGATAGCCTTCCAGACTTTCATCAAAGAACACCTCATTGAGCCAAGGTATCCAAGTCCTGGAATCTACAGACTGACCGCTGTATTGTCTGACTACATCAGATGCTACTTTCCGAAGTTGGTCAGCTACTTCATTAGCTCGACGATATTGGTCTGAATACGCATCCAGAAAGTCGGAGATTAAGCTTTGATCGGCATATCTCAATCTGATCAGGATAAAATCGTGATAGGTGCTGAGTAACTCGTAAAACTTTCGAAAATAGAACCTAGGATGCGTATATTTCTTTACAGCTCTGATGAGTTGCTTTTCCTCTATCGGGTCTATGCTGTCATTGTTGATTTTGCCCTCGAGGTCCAGCATCCAGGCGTAGTAATTATCGACATCTGCTTGGCGGAGGCGGGTTTTGATCCAGGTGGTCAGATGATTGTATTTGCGCTTGTCTATACTGGTGTCATAGGGTCGAAACTGATTGATGTTTCGGGCATTGTAGTCTACTTGCTGTAGGATTTGTAGTCTCTCTTCATCCTGGAATTTGTGGCAGGAAACAAGATACCGAGTCTCGTGTGGTAGGAGACTGTTGGCAAATTGAGTGAATTTACGCAGTTGACTACGCATAAGCTATTTACATGACCAGGCCGCCGTCTACGTTCAAAACTGTTCCGGTGACGAAGGCTGACTCGTCTGATGCTAAAAATAGGTAAGCTTGAGCAACTTCCAAAGGCTCGCCTAACCGACCTAAAGGCGTGCGGCCGAGCAGATGCTCGATAACACTTTCGGGAACAGTCTCTATCATTTCTGTCTTGATAAAGCCGGGGGCTACCGCATTGACGGTGATCTTCTTTCTGCCAAGTTCTCTGGCCCAGGTCTTCGTCATGCCTATTAAGCCGGCTTTGGCAGCGACGTAATTGGTTTGGCCGAAATTTCCGGTATGAGCTACCACAGAGGCGGCATTGATGATTCGCCCTCCGCCCGCTTCGATCATGTGAGGAAAGACGGCTTTCGTGCAATTAAAGACTCCGGTTAGATTCACATCGATCACCTGTTGCCATTGGTCGGCCGTCATTTTTTTGAGAGACGCATCCCTGGTTATTCCTGCATTGTTGATCAGAATATCGATACGGTCGAAGTGACTTTGCGTAGCAACGGCTGCAGCTGTCACTGCTTCTAGGTCTGTGGTATCTACTTTTTGAAAGAGCAGTCGGTCGGCATGCCCGCCGTTGCTCAGGTCAGTAATGGCCTTTTGACCGACCTCTTCGTTGATGTCCCAAATAGCGAGCTTGGCGCCTTCCTGTAGAAAGCATGCAGCTATGGCTTTGCCAATTCCCTGCGCCCCGCCTGTAATGATGGCTACTTTCCCTTCTAATCGATTTCCCATGTTCGTGGATGATGTATAAGTCAGATATTATCTCGGAAGGTAACGGTCATACTCCGGCTTGTTTGAATTCGGTATTGTAAAAAAGATATTGACTTAAGCTATTCAAATATTTTTTTGTAAACATAATTAATTGACCAGCAGGCGGTTATGTAAATTTTTATTTAGGTTGACTAGGGTTTATGTTTTCTTAGCTGCTCGACTTTGCCCTAATTTGATGAATGTATATCTGATTATCATGGAGCTGACAAAAGGCCTTTGAAGGGTTTTGGGTCAGACTCAAAAAGCCTTAATTGTGACTTACAAGACCATTATTGGCATGAGCCTGCTATTGTGTTCTAGCATGCTTTCTGCCCAAAACCAAACCGAAGTTGTGGAAGCCTGGACTTATGCCTATGAGGTACACTATGTAGATCTAGACGAGTTTACTCAAATCGCCTATGTAGATGAAGGCCCTGAAGAGCCCGCTGCCACTCTCTTATTCGTTCACGGCCTTGGAAGCAATCTTCAAGCCTGGAGAAAAAACATAGCAGCACTTTCGGAGACCTATCGCTGTGTAGCCCTCGATCTACCTGGCTATGGCAAGTCCAGCTTAGGTGATTATCCCTTCAGTATGACCTTTTTTGCGGATATCATTCGGCAATTTAGTGAGCAGCTTGACCTGGACAATATCATTTTGATTGGTCATTCCATGGGTGGGCAGATAGCGATGCACACTGCATTGAATGAGCAATTGAAACTAAAGGGTATGGTGCTATTGGCTCCGGCTGGTATAGAGACGTTCTCGGAGCAAGACGCAGCATGGCTAAAGCAGGTGGTTACTCCCGTAGTCATTAAAATGACACCACCTGCGCAAGTCGTAAAAAACTTCGAAGCTAACTTTCACGATATGCCTGACGACGCCAGATTCATGATCGAAGACCGCATGCAGTTGATCGAAACGCCCGAATTCGAGTCTTTTGCCGAGATGATTCCACGTTGTATGGCAGGTATGCTCGATGAGCCGGTTCGAGATCGCCTGGCAGAAATATCAGTACATACCCTCGTCGTTTACGGTGAATCTGACGGACTTATTCCCAATAAATATTTGCATCCAGATCTGAGCGTGCAGCAATTAGGCGAAGCTGCTCATGAGGCCATTCCCAACTCTCAATTAATATTCATTCCCGAGGCGGGCCACTTTGTGCAGTGGGAAGGGTCAGCGCAGGTGAATCGGATTATTGAAGCCTTTGTGGAGGCTCAGTCCATGGATTAGTCAGTATAAAAATGTGATGGTGTAAAAAATTGGTATTCAGGATTTTAGAACTTTATTGGCTGATAATTCAGACCCAAAGTCCACCTATTGATTTTATTGGCTTTTCCAAATTAAGCGATCTCTTCATTCTACATTCATGCCACCGAATAATTTTTTACCAATACGCTAAATGGTAGAATAATAATTCGCTCACTGGGAAACTTCAGTTAAATAAATCTAAGCAAGGAATGAAGAACCTATTTACTATTTGCCTATCATTTAGTTGCTTGCTGCTCTGGTCTCAAGACGTGAAGCTGGAGGGTATAGTGACGGATCCGGATGGTGAGCCGCTTATCGGCGCCACCGTTATTTTAGACAATGGCCAGGGAACCACTACAGGGGGATTTGGTCAATATGATTTTGCCCTGCCTGCCGGGACCTACACCATCACGGCATCTTACATTGGTTTTGCGAGTAAAACGGAGGAAGTCAATCTTACCGGTGACAGGACGCTGAATTTTGAGCTTTCTGAGGGTACTGATTTGGATGTTGTCGTGGTATCCGGTTCGAGCCGACCTCAAAAAATTACTGAAAGTCCGGCGACGATTGAAACCGTTTTTGCCCGTGAAATTGAAGAGTATGCTGGTAATCCAGCCGAGCTGATTGCCCGCCAGAAGGGTGTTGACTATTTCCGAGCGGGTATTGCTACACCGGCATTCAACATCAGGGGGTTTAACTCCAACTTCAATGCCAAGAATTTGCAGGTGACGGATGGCCGCTTTTCTACCCTGATCGCTACTGGACTCCCTTTTGGTCCTTTATCTACGACCATCCAGGAAGACATCGAGCGCTACGAGATTGTACTGGGGCCAAACTCTACTTTGTATGGCCCAAATGCACATAATGGACTATTGAATACGATCACCAAAGATCCAAGGACTTCCGCAGGTACAACCATTGCTATTAATCCGGGGATTAACGGCGATGGAAATTCATTTTTGTCATTAAGGGCACGACATGCCCAGGTTGTAAGTGACCAGTTTGCCTTTAAAATCATGGGTGAGTACACTAGTGCCACTGAGTTTGAATGGGCAGATTCGGTTTATCATGAGCCGATTGTGGGCTTTGATACACTAGGTGTGCCGGTGCGCGGAGGTACAGAGGCTTTTGAAGAGCTAGATCTGGATCCAGATGTGAATTTTCTGCGCGCTGAGGCCGCTTTGTACTATTCACCTACCGAAGATCTGGATGTTATTTTCAATACAGGCTACAGCAACAGCAACTACCTATCGCCTACTAATGTGGGCCGGAACCAAATCCGTGACTGGTCGATCAATTATTACCAGCTGCGCTTTTCAGGTAAAAACTGGTTTGCTCAGGCGTACTACACTGCTAGCCAGACCGATAGTACGTATGCGATTGACGAGCGTACTAAAGACTATCTCGATCTTGTAGCTTTAGGCTTTTCAGATAGAGAGGCCAGGGCTAATTCTTTCGATGGAGGTGCACTTTTTCAAGATGATTCCCGCCGGTGGAATGCCGAGCTTCAGTACAACAACAACATCGGTAAACTGGGCTATATCATTGGGGCGCAGTATCAGAATGACCGCGCAAATAGCCTAGGCAGTTATCTGTTGGATAACGGTGGAGAAGATCCCATCATCATCAATCAGCTAGGGGCTTATGCGCACCTAACGTATCATCTTGATCGGAACTGGCGATTCATTGCTGCAGCTCGTTTTGATGACCACGAAATCTATGGTTTTAACTTCGTTCCAAAGCTTGGTGTTCTCCATGTAGATGGCAATTCCAGCTGGCGTTTGACCTATGGACAAGGAATCGCAGCTCCTACTATTCTGAATATGTTTGGTGACTTATTCGGGGGGCTGATATTGGGTAATGCAGAAGGATTTACCCTAGCAGACGGTACTATGGTACCTGGTCAGGTTGTTGAAAAATTAGAGACTTTCGAATTGGGTTACCGAGGTCAAATTGTGCCCAACAAGTTATTCCTGGATGTCAATGGCTATTACAATATCGCCAGAGATTTCTTGAGTCCTGTATCTGTATTAGGTGTAGCTACCCAACGTGGAGATACCCCCATGTCTGAGGTACAGTCGGGTTTTGCTGGTCTGGGTGGTTTTGTAGCTACTTACCTGAATTTTGGCCAGGTCAACACCTATGGAGCAGACTTTGGACTGACCTACTATTTCACCCCACAGTTCAGCGCTTTCTTCAATTATTCCCACTTCAATTTTACATTTGATGATTTAGATCCTGAAAATGATTTCACCGGTGATGGCGATGTCAACTTCCTGGATCTACTGGTCAATGCCCCCACCAATAAGATGGGCGCTGGTATCAATTATAGTGGTGATAGGTGGTTCGGCAGTTTATTTGGTCGCTGGGTACAGGAGTACAACTACTTCTCCAGTTTCCAGATTGCATCTGAAACACTGGAGCGCCCAGACGGGACGCCATTCATTTACAGAGGGTTGCCAATTGTAGAAGGTGCACGTAGTGCCGATGCCTTTAACTTTGGCCCGCTGGGTGGTTTTGTTACCTTCGATTTGAGTGTAGGATACAGGCTCAGTGATAAATTTACCATCGCTGCCGCTGCCAGTAACCTCTTCAATACAGAATTGAGAGAATTTACCGCTTCTGCGCCCACTCGGGGCTTGTATACTCTGGAAATGAAGATCAATCTGCCAGCATTAGGTGGGAAGAAGAAAAAGTAAAACTTAAGACTGCTGATTCGTGATCTTAGCCTGGACGCTTTTTTCGGCCTACTTGTTAGGAACCACCTACCTCGGTTGGCTGGGCCATAAGAAAACGGATAGCTTCAGCAGCTTTGCTATTGGCAAGGGCGACCTCTCACCGCTTCAGGTAGGGGTCACTCTGGCCGCGGCCACAGCTTCAGCCGCTACTTTTATTATTAATCCCGGATTTGTATACGTTGATGGTCTGGCTGCTTTTATGCATTTGGGCATCAGCGTATACCTGGGTTTTGTAGCCATGCTGGTCGTGCTATCGTTTAAGTTCCGAAAGCTGGGTGCCGATATGAAAGCCCTGACCATACCCGATTGGATTGGTAAGCGATACGGTTCGAAATCGCTATCGCTCTATTTCGCCATCATCAACTTGCTGAGTTTTGCCTTCATCGTGCTGCTGGTAGGGGGCATATCAATTGTTATGCAAGGCCTGCTGGGGGTTTCCAATACCGTGGCGCTGCTCATTACGCTGGTTTTTGTAACGGGCTACGTCATATTCGGTGGCACCTACGCACACGTGTATACGAATATGTTCCAGGGCTTTCTGATGATCGGTGTCACGGTGTTGGTCTTGGGGTCGGGTATGTACCTGATGTGGCAGGAAGGAAACTTCTGGACAGAGCTACAGCAAAATCAGCCCCAACTACTGGCATGGGTCAACTCGGATAGCAAACTGTTCAACGACTTTTTATCGACCTACATAGCAGGGTTTTGTATTGGCGGGGCATTGGTGTGCCAGCCACATATCCTCACCAAGGCTTTGTATGTCAAGACCAGCAGAGATGTCGGCCGGTACATTGTAGTCTTCAGTATTGTCTTCTTCTTGTTCTGCTTACTACTGCTGGCGGGTTTTTGGGCCCATGCTGCTGTTGCTCCCGAACAACTGATCGATGCCAGCACAGGCGGTTTTCGTCAGGACCTGGTGATGACGGTCTATCTGCAAAATGTCTTTCCAAACTGGCTGTTTATTGCCGTTAGTGTAGTATTACTGGCTGCGGCTATGTCCACTTTAGATGGTCTGTTGGTAGGTATTTCCACCATTACCGCCAATGATCTAGTCCTAAACCTGATTGATCGGTTTCGGGCGGGGAAGTACAACCCCATCCAGCGCATGAAGATCGCCTTGAATACCAGCCATGTGGTGTTGATTTTGATTGCGATACTGACATTTTTTGTCAATCTGTCTCCGCCTAAGTTGTTGGGCATCTTTGGTCAGGTAGGGGTCTACGGTCTGGTCTTAGCAGCTGTTCCTCCCATCCTGGCCGGTATTCTATTTGAGCGACCTAAAATCAAAGTCGTATGGCTGATGTCAATCTTGTCGGTGGCTATCCATTTTGGGTTGTTTTTCTACGGCGATCAGGTTTTTACGAATAGTACGCTGGCTTTTGGAAATCCAGGTCTTACGGCTACACTTGCCTTGCTCATTTGCCTGCCGCCTACCCTCCTTATTCACCTACTCTTTTCCGCTACAAAGAGCTAAACTTTACTAATCGATATGCGAAATGCCTTTTTGGCTGCGACCGGAGCTTATGCGCCCGAGCGCGTCTTAGACAATAGATGTTTCGACGAGATGCTGGGCGAAAATGTCAGTACCTGGTTGGAAGAGAACGTTCACATTTATGAGCGTCGATGGTGTGCACCCAATGAGAGCACCGTAGATCTGGCCGAACATGCTGCTCGACAGTGCCTGGAACGCGCACAGCTCAACCCAGGAGAACTGGATTTAATCATCATTTCAACGGACACACCTGAGTATATTTCGCCATCTACTGCTTCCGTCTTGCAAGACCGACTGGGAGCCCATAAAGCAGGGACCTTCGACATCAATGCCGCCTGCGCGGGTTTTGTAACGGCTCTGGATATAGGCTCAAAGTACATTCGTGCCGACGAGCAGTATAATAATGTATTGGTCATCGGTGCGTATGCGATGAGCAAATACCTCAATCTGACAGATAAAAAGACCGTTACCCTATTTGCGGATGGGGCTGGTGCATTCTTGCTGCGAGCTGGGACAGAGGAAAACCGCGGTTTTCTGGCGAGCGAGCTTATCGGCAAAGGCCAGTATCATGGTTATATGGGAATCTACGCCGGTGGTACAAATCAGCCAATTAATGAAGCGACCCTAGAGACCCATCGCCACCAGCTTCAGTTCGTTCAAAAATTTCCAAAAGAGCTCAATCCCGAGATGTGGTCGGGTATGGCTCGTAAATTGAATGAGCGCGTGGGTGCGGAGTCTACCGATGTGGCTCGCTATTTCATCACTCAGATCAACATCAATGCCATCTGGGAGACCTTGGATATATTAGGTATTGACCGTGAAAAGGGACATACCGTCATGCATCATTTTGGCTATACCGGTTCGGCTTGCATACCGATGGCATTTAATGATGCCTGGGAAAAAAATATGGTTAAAACTGGTGATCTGGTCTATTTTATTGGATCTGGCGGTGGTTTGTCTTTTGCAAGTGCCGCCTTTCGGCTGTAAGATTGTGATATGGATATGCCCATAGTAGATTGGGTTGGGAAATGGGCCATTTATCGGCCCCAGAAACTGGCGGTTAAAGAGTTTGAAAGCGGCAGAAGCTGGACGTATGCCGAACTTAATCGAAAAGCCAATACGCTACTGGCTTATGGTCAAAGGGAATGGGGGTTAAAGCCGGGTGATCGTATAGCCGTTATGGCTCAAAACTGCCTGGAGTATTTCCTGCTTTTCAGCATGGCTCAAAAAGGAGGACTGACACTCGTTCCGCTCAACTACCGATTGGCTATCGCCGAACTGGAGTACTTACTAGCTGATGCTCAGCCGAGCCTACTCATCAGCGAGCAGGCCTATTTCGCTCAGATGGCGGGAGTCGTGAAAGGCGGCGGTAATATCAGACACCTACACCTGGAGAACCTTCAAGCGCTTTCGCATGCAGATATCCTTCCCAAAATAGCGCAGCCCGACCCGGATGATCCCATATTTATCCTATACACTTCTGGTACGACGGGAGTGCCCAAAGGCGTGCTGTACACCCACCGCATGCTTTTTTGGAATTCTGCAAACACAGCTCTGTCCCTAATTGTGAATACCGACAGCCGAACGGTCAATTGTATGCCACCGTTTCATACCGGAGGCTGGAATGTCCTCAGTACGCCATTTTTACATAGGGGCGGATATACTTGTCTACTCAAGAAGTTTGATCCCGAGCTCGTTTTACGGGCTATTGAAGACGAACAGGCAACTATTTTTATGGGTGTGCCTACTATGCTGAAGATGATGGCCGACTCGCCTCATTTTGAAGCAGCAGATACTTCCCACTTGCTCTACATGATTGTTGGTGGCGAGGCCATGCCTATTCCGCTCATCGAGCGCTGGCATGAGAAAGGTGTACCCATTCGCCAGGGCTATGGAATGACAGAGGTCGGGCCCAACCTGACTTCCCTTCATCAGGACGATGCTGTGCGCAAAGCTGGTTCCATCGGTCGTGCTAACTATTACGTGCAATATCGAATTGTGGATGAGCAAGGTTTGAATGCTTCTCCAGGCGAGTCTGGAGAGCTTTGGCTGAAGGGCCCGAATGTAACCCCCGGTTATTGGCGCAAAGAAGGCGCTACCCAAAAATCGAAGATCGATGGTTGGTTTCGTACGGGTGATCTGGTTCGCGAAGATGAAGAAGGATACTTGTACGTGGTAGACCGCATCAAAAATATGTTCATTTCAGGCGGTGAGAACGTCTATCCTGCCGAAGTAGAAAGGATACTATTAAGCCATCAAGCTATAGTAGAGGCGGCGGTGGTCGGTCTTCCCGACGATCGATGGGGCGAGGTGGGCTGCGCTTTTCTGGTATTGACACCAGAAACAGAATTATCTCATTCTGAAGTAATTAATTTCTGTTTGTCTAAGCTGGCTAAGTTTAAAGTGCCCAAGCATATAAAGCTATTAAAAGAGCTGCCCAAAAATGATACAGGAAAGATAGATCGAAAGGCGCTGAAGAAAAGTATAGATCTATAAGCTGTATTATTTAGAGTGCAGGCTCTAATTTTAGACTTCCGCAGGTCGAAACTTTCCCCGAAAGTTTCGATCCTCGCACGAGATCTTGCAGATCGAGTAGCGGGATATTTTTCCTTTGAAAGTTTCGATCTTCACATAATTATTTCCGTTGAAATATAAGATCAAATCCCCGTTACGCAATAGTGTTGTTAGGTAGGGTTTTAATAAATATTTAACAAACTAATCACCCGTCTCTATCATTGATTATCATAGAAAATAATCCACACTTATGAAAAGAACACTTGTATTCCTTTTCGCTCTGGTTGTATTGGCGGCATGCAATGAAGATGAGCCCGTTCTGCAGGGACCTATTGACACAGGACCAGAAATATCAGTAGATTCAATCGACCTTAGTTTGGTTGATCTCAATGACCCAGGCTTTGCCGAAAATTTTTTGATTTTTGATTTTACGACCGATATTCCTGGATCCATATGGGGTATAACTCGGGAAGAAGAAAATGGTGAAGAGGTTTTGTTCTCTTATGATGCATCAACAGAAGACATCAGGTTTCACACTCCCCCTTCTGACTTAGGCATAAACCGATTCGAAGAAATCGCAGCTGGCCCAGATGGCAGTCTATATCTACATGCAAATTCGCTGGTATTCAACCTAGTTGCGGTATATAATACCAGTACTGGAGACTGGTCGACTATAGAGGTGGAAGGCGGGGTCGATGGTGTTACTGTTGATCAAGTACGTAATACACTATGGGTGAGCCATAGCGCAGGGGTTTCGAGTTTTCAAGATGACGAGTTGATAAACACTTATGATGAAACAAATTCTGTTTTGCAGCCTATCAATACGGGCTCCAGCACTTTTTTTAATGGATTTGCGATAGCTGTAGATAATTCAGGGGTAGTTTGGTTTGCAAATTCAAATGACCTCTACACCTTCATCGACGACGAATGGTCCTTACACCCCTTATCCCCTTTATCCGAGGTGTATATTATTTCTGGTCTTTTCCCGAGTCGGTCGGAAGGTGTTTATATCAAGACAGCTTTTGAGTCTTTGTATCAACTCAATGCTGAAGGGGAGATTCGCAATTTCAATACCCTTGATGAAGTGACTACTACTACCGCTTTGTTAAGTGTAGTGGATCAGGTATCTGATGAGGGCATTTTATTTTCGACTGGTGGTAGTTTTCTGAACTTCTACGATCCTGCCGATGCGAGCCTTACACGGATAGATTCGGAAAACAGTCTATTACCCACTGATGCAAGGGTCCGCGGCATTAAGGTTGATGCCTCTGGAAATACCTGGATTGGGGGCCACAATGTGCTCGGTATATTATCTGAAGACTGGTAGTTTTACCAATTGTTGTACACAAAATTTATACAGGTATTATAGTGAGGATAACTATGCAAATCGAGATTCGTCAGGTGGCATAAGTTTCAACTGGCAAAACTGCCTAAGTGTACAGCTCGAATACCGATTGTAATAATGGTAGGACGCGAAGTATTTAAGCTACAGTCTAAACTTCCAGCTAAAGTCCAAAATAATATCAAAGTCCTTTTCTAAGACTTCTTCAATCCATGGGTTGATGGGGCGTATCACGCCTAGGTTTACGTCTAGAAAGGCGCCTGTACCCGTAGGGATTAGTGCGCCAATTCCCCCTTGTGGAATGGTATAGCTTTCATCGATTGGTTCGAACATGCCGGTTGTGGGGTTGAAAAAGTCCCTGTCGCTAACATCAGTATTTAACTCAATTCCCGCCCATGCATAGGGCCTGACCTTGGTTTGAGTTGTAAGTAGATACCTGAACCCACCGTATATATTTATTTGTCTGTATAATTCCTTTTCGTCACTGATGGTTAAGAAATCTGCCCAGATAAAGTCCATATCGACGCTGGCTTCAATAAATATCTTAGGAAATAATGCATAAAGCACATGAGGACGAATGCGAAGCTGAGTAGAGCTAATGTCATCACTCTCGAAAACTCTGGATTCAAACTCATAAAGTAGCCCGCCCAATAGTAAATCCCCGGCACGGAATGCATGGTCGGTATTATCCGGACCAGAGATACCACTTAAATAACCCCTCAATTGCCAGGATGGTGCTGGGTCATCGTTAGACCCAAAGGGCCTTCTATAGCCGTACTCGTTGTTTATAGCCAGATTAGGTGCAAGTCCGAGCTCTAGTCCGGCCCTTAGCTGCCAATCCGTGAAAAGTACAGTACCAATATCTGCCTGTAAGTACGGGCGAAGTCTTTTCGCAGAGCTCGTAAAATAGTATCTGGCAAAAGCACCCAATACAAATTCATCTCTTTCGAGATCCATCAGGTCAACTCGGCCACCATATATAAAGCGATCTGAAGCAAAAAATCCTATTCTGGATTCTCCACCGTCTATATACAGTATAGTAGGTGGCTGGCTAGCCTCCTCCTGGGCGGTAAGGACAGCAGTAGATATAAGGCTTAACAGAGTTAGGTAAATGAAATTTCTCATTTTGTAATTTGGTTTTAGTGGTCAATGAAGACTATAGATGTACTGGAAAAATTG
>JBCBVN010000037.1:0-20043 GCA_039817625.1 Bacteroidota bacterium | reverse complement strand
TAGGGTGGCTGGGCAATGGCCCGACTCAAATCTGGATGGTGAACGAGGTAGTCCAAAAATATGAACAAGGACCAGAATAGGCCCAATATGAGTGCAATTATACCGGCTGCTGATCTGTTGCGGAGCATGAATGGGAAATCTCAAGCGATCGTCAGAGCCCGAAGGTACAAATTACATTTTGAGCAAGCTTGTCCAGCTCACGCGATCTCCATCAAAAACCCCAAGCCGATATACACCAACAGCCAGGCCATTCATCGGAATTTCTACCCGAGCGGGTGGTCTGGTGGTCACACGAGTTTCGTAAACCATACGGCCTACATTATCGTATAGGCGGACAAAGTAGGGACCCAGGCCCTCCGTGTCGAAGCTTATAAAGGAATTGCCGAAGGCGGGGTTGGGGCCAATATCGAAGATTTGAATTTCTCCCAGCTCTCGGTCTTCACAAATTAAATCCATCCGTTGCCAGGCTTGCCATGGTGCCAGTTCTCCACCAGAGGCAACCAGTGCTGCCAATGGTGGGACCAGGGTTACAGACCCAAGGATGGCTTCCCTCACCATCAAAGCCGCTGCTTTGGGGTCGCTGGATATCATTTCCTGAAAACGCTCACAAGGATGTCCGTAAAGAAGTGCAATGGTACCCGTGACATAAGGTGCCGCCGCGCTGGTGGAGCCGAAAGCGCCGTAATTGTTATTAGGTCTCGTGCTAAAGCTTCCCTGACCCGGAGCCGCCAGGTCTATAGATTCAAGTCCCCAGGCAGAGGAGCGGAAAAGTGCCCCGGTAGAATCTGAATTGGCAACAGAAACCAGGAAGTCTGACGGGCAAGTAGTTGGCATATCGCCAAAGTCATCAACGTCCCATTCCCGGTTGGCGGTACTGGCTGCCGTAAGTATGCCAACGTCGCCCAGGCGATCGTACTGCATAGCCCACAAGGGGAAATTATTGCAGGATTGGCCCTCCAATCCAAAACTAGCATTAGTGGCCGCAATAAAGGCTCCTTCAGCCCCCTGAGAGCTGTTGTAAAGCTGCCTTTGCGCTATGATGTAGTCGTAGGCCGAAACGATATCGGCCACTGTTGAAATCTGGAAAAGCATGAGTTGGCTCTGCCAGTTCATACCACTTACGCCTATTCCATTATCTCCTTCGGCACCGAGTATCCCTACCACAGAGGTGCCGTGAGAGTCGCTCGTAGGTATGGGCTGATTGCCCACAAAATTCCAGCCGATGACATCATCTACATATCCGTTATTATCATTATCGATGCCGTCATTGACGATTTCTGCCGGGTTTTGCCAAAGATTATCTCGAAGGTCTTCGTGATTGGTATCGAACCCACTATCGAGTATAGCAATTACGATATCTCTACCGCTGCTCGTTTGGCCTCCCTGGAACTCTTCCCATAGCCGGGGCATTTCCAGTCTATCGAGGTTAGGCTGCTGGCCGTAAAAATTATCATTGGGCTCTCGTCGAAAATTGACGGAATAATTGGTTTGCACCACTGCCGCCTGGGCCCGAAGGACGGAGGCTGCTTTAGAGCAGTTCTCTTCCGTATCGAAGAGGAGATGGTCTATGATGAGGGACTGGCTCAGCGGCCGGCTCTTCTGGAATCCCTCCAACGCAGACCACTCCACTAACTGAGCATCTGGCCAGTAGACGATGAGCTCATTGGCCAGCTCCTTTTGAGCATGGAGCTTGCCGAGCAAACAGACAAATAGTATACCAATCCACTTCATATTCACTAGACGAATGTCTACAATTTTAGTTGCTTGAACGGGTTTTCTTTGTAAAAGTCAAGTCGCCCAACAGACAGGAAGATTTGGTTTTCTACCTTTACTGCATATGACGCTCGACGCTCCTACCCCACCCCAAACCCCACTGAATGACCCCCGCACCATAAATGCCTGGGCAATGTTTGACTGGGCCAACTCGGCTTTTGCGCTCGTTATCACAGTGGCTATTTTCCCCGCTTATTTTGAAAGTGTCGTCTTTGAAACCGTGCGTGTTCTGGGGGTTGAGATGGAAAGTTCTGCCTTGTTTTCCTGGCTGATCACCCTGGCCTACTTACTCATTGCAGCAGTCAGTCCTTTTTTATCAGGCATTGCAGATGCGGGAGGCAAACGGCTGTGGTTCCTGAAGATATTTACTACGATAGGCGCCATCAGCTGTGGGTTTCTTTTCTTTTTCACCAGTATGGAGACCCTCTGGCTCGGTAGTCTGTTTTTCGTGCTGGGTCTGATAGGCTTTGCAGGTGGTCTGGTTTTTTACAACAGCTTTTTACCGATTATCTCTACTCCGGACAATTTCGATAAATACAGCGCCAGAGGATTTGCCCTCGGATTTGCCGGAAGCGTTTTGCTGCTCATCGTCAATCTGATTATGGTGATGAAACCCGAGTGGTTCGGATTACCCGATGCCAGTTGGGGAAGTCGCATATCATTTATCACGGTTGGAGTGTGGTGGTATCTTTTCGCCCGCATTCCTTTCCGTCGACTGCCCCAGGATCGCAAAGTGAGTGGAAACTTGCGCCAAATGGGGCGAGCCGGCTACAAAGAGATCAAAAATGTTTGGCAGAAGGTGAAGGGTATGACCCAGCTTAAGCGCTTTTTATTCAGTTTCTTCTGCTACAGTACCGGCGTCCAGACAATACTATTTTTAGCCTCTCTTTTTGCCGACAAGGAGCTCGGTTTCGGAGGGCAAGACCTCATTATTCTCATCCTCATTCTCCAGATTGTTGCCATCGGTGGCGCTTACTTGTTTTCCTGGTTGTCGGGACTTTATGGTAATAGAATATCGCTGCTCATTATCCTGGTCATTTGGTTGGGCATTTGCGCTACGGGATATGTTGTAGCCAGTAAAACCCACTTTTATTTGTTGGGCGGGGCCGTTGGATTGGTAATGGGTGGTACGCAATCACTCTCCAGATCTACTTATGCCAAGCTGATTCCAGACACCTCGGAGAGTACCAGCTACTATAGTTTTTACGATGTGCTGGAAAAGGTGGCGATCGTAGTTGGCACGCTGGCCTTTGGACTGGTCAATCAAATCACAGGCAGCATGAGGTATAGTATTTTGGTACTAGGCATATTCTTCGTGATGGGAATCATCATTCTTCTTCGCTTCCGATTGGGAAAAGCCGAAGCTGCTGCGTAGCCCAGCAGTCATAAAAAAGCCCTTGCCTCATATAGAAGCAAGGGCGTCTAACCCAAACAAATAAACACAAGTTTTGTCGTTCGATTCAAACTTGCCTACTCAAGGGTTAGGGGGGACTTCTCTTCTTTCTTGTAGTAGAAAAACCTCTATAAAAGTACTTCCTATATGTTCCGCCTGCAAATTGGAAGCCCATATTGGAGCAGGTTTAACATCATCGGAAACACACAAGTGTATTATTGGCCCGTTCTGATCAACTTTAGATAGTCGTTTAAAACGATTCTTAAGTGTCTGTAGGATTTTTCGGAAGAGCGGAGTAGAAACGAATCCTCTGAGTCAGAACGTATATTCAGATCTAAATCATTCATCAAAGATTGGAACAATATACTGCCATTTTCCGCATTAGCTGGCATTTCTCGGGTAAATACGATCCATTTAGAATCATTTTTGCTGGAAAATTGTGCAAATGGGGATGATGTTAAGATGTCTTCTAGCGTTTTTAACGGATTCGACAATGCCGGATTTCCCACTTTTTCCATCTGTAAGAGCAGCCCGGCACGGCCTAGTACCCAGTAGTCTATGATATAGGCTTTCAGAGGCAAGCTTTCTCCGTTTAAGTCTTTGGAGAGGTAAACTCTTATTCCAGCATCTTGGTCATCTAATACGAGTTCGTAGTCTAGCTGGCGGGTATTGAGGAAAAACAAGCGATTGGGATCGGGTACATATAAGGGGTGCTCCTGATCGGGCCCTGCGGGTACATTACAAGCCAGCAGAAAAGTAAAGGTGGCCACGAAGGTCAATATTCGCATAACGCAAAAGTAACAGTCGCTGGTATTCTATTACCTTTAGGCCTGTGGCAGTCCAAAAAACAAAATCTCCGATACGAGCCGTGATTGCAATGCTCCTATTTGCAGCCTGGCTCGTTTTTAACCATCTCAACACACCCCTTGGGTTACGTCTCCCGGCCCTGGGTGATTTCATCAACCCGGCTACAGGCTTTTGGCAATCTGCCAAACGCAGTCAAACGCATGTGAGTGATCAAAGCATCAGCACAGCTCAGGGCGCTGGTGGAGTGATAAAATTTAGCGATAGAGGTGTCCCACACATCTTTGCAGACAATCTGGTGGATGCCTGCTATTTGCAAGGTTATGTCACGGCAAGAGACCGACTCTTTCAGATGGAGTTAAGCTCGAGGGCCACCGGCGGTCGGCTAGCTGAGGTATTAGGACCTGATCTCATTGATTACGATCGTAGCCAGATCAGACGGGGTTTTAGGGAAGCCGCAAGACGATCAGCTCGGGACTGGAAAGAAAACCATCCACAAGATTATGCCTGGCTGGAGGCTTATACCCGAGGCATCAATGACTACATTGATCAGCTTAAGCCAGAAGATTATCCCATTGAATATAAGATCCTGGACTTCGAGCCCGAATATTGGAGTCCATACAAATCAGCCCTAATGGTCAAGGGCATGTCGAATACCCTGAGTGCCAGAAATCACGACTTGTCGGCGACTCATAGCCTGGCAGAACTCGGTCAGGAAATTTTTGATCAGCTGTTTCCAGACCGCAACCCCAGGCAATCGCCCATCATCAGCCCGAGTGTCAGCTACGATTTTGAGCCGCAAGACACCAGTAGAGGTATTTCGCCAGTGGTCCCCCAAGAGCTAGAGTCGAATAATCAGCTCGGATGGTGGGAGCAACCGGATTTAATAGATCAGGCTCCGGTACCTACCAGCCCGTTTAATGGCAGTAACAATTGGGCCATTGGACCCAGTAAGTCCTCTACCCGCAGACCGATACTGGCCAATGACCCACACCTGGGACTAACCCTACCGAGCATCTGGTACGAAATACAGATTCAGACAGAGGAAGACGAGATATTTAGCCGCGGTGTAAGTTTACCTGGGCTGCCGCTCATCGTCATAGGATTTAACGAAGATGTGGCCTGGGGTGAGACCAATTGCGGTCATGATGTAACTGATTGGTACGAGATGGACTGGGTCGATGAAGATCATACCAGCTACCGACTGGATGGACAGGAAGTGGATGTGTATAATCTATACGACACCATCCAGGTTAAAGGGGAGGAGCCCAGAGTGGAAACTACTCCCTGGACCGTTTGGGGGCCAATTGTAGATACAACTGCTGAAAGTCGCTCGTCTTGGTTGGCTATGCACTGGTTGGCCCACGATGTGGCACCAGAACGAGAGGTGGGTGATCTGGGCGTCTTCGCTGGCCTGATGGCTGCTGAAAACGAGCAGGATATGCAGCTGGCACTTCGGTCTTATTTCGATCCGGCTCAGAATTTTGTGCTGGCAGATAAGACAGGCAATATTGCCATGCGCCCATCGGGAGGATTTCCCTTGCGATCTCCCGGTCAGGGGCGCTTCGTGTTGGATGGAAGCATTTCGGATCACGGCTGGGCCGGAAACGTACCACCCGACCAGCGTCCAGCCCAACGCAATCCACAGCGCGGATTTGTAGCCAGTGCCAACCAGCGCACGACGGCCGACGATTATCCTTACTACTATCTCGGAAATTTCGATGATTACCGAGGAAGGTATCTGAATCGAAGACTTACGCAGGTCGAAACCTACAACAAGCGGGAGATTAAAGACTTGCAGCAAGACGCCTATTCGCTGCTGGCTGAAGAGCTCATGCCACTTTTGCTTGCCCGCGTCGATAGAGAGCATATGAACCTCAGAGATCGCCAGCTCATAGCCGATCTGGCAGACTGGAACTACGTCTACAGTGCGGAGAGCAAAGCGGCAACTTTCTTTCACCGCTGGCAAGATCTGGTGTACGAGCTTACCGTAGATGAAATACCACGTGATAGTGGTTTCCTAGAGCTCGAAACCTGGCGCTGGGTGGATCTCATCCGAAATCAGCCAGATCACGCCATATTTGATATTAAGAAGACGCCAGCCAAGGAAACAGCAATCACACTGACTCAGCGAGCTTTTGACGAAATCATGGAAACCTGGGACGAAGATGTCCTTCCGTGGGCTGAGGAAAGAGGAGCTTATGTGCGCCACTTAGCCCGAATACCAGGCTTCGGCTCTCAAATGCTGAGAAGTCCTGGTACCGGTCAGGCTCTCAATGCGCTCCGAGGTCCTTCGGGCCCAAGCTGGCGTATGGTCGTAGAGTTGGGAGACGAACCCAACGCCTGGGGCGTGATTCCAGGTGGCAGCAGCGGCAATCCCGCCAGTCCGCATTACGACGATGCCCTTGTGGAATGGGCAGCAGGCCGGTATTATTTACTGCCACTAAGGACACAATCCGACGATGAACTCATCACTACCTGGACTTTCAACATATCCAACAACTGATTTATGACGCGCTTACAGCTCTTTATAGAAGCCATCATTTTTTTAGCCATAGGTCAGTTTCTCGCGCTCAGTTGGTGGATACCACTAGCTGCTATTTTTGGTATTGTGCTGTTGTATCCAGTTCGCAATGGCGGCACCTTCACTCAGGGGTTCTGGGCAGGATTACTCGTCTGGGGGGGTATAGCAACCTACCTTCACTGGTCCAATCAAGGGATCCTGGGTGACCGGCTGGCCACTACTTTTGGCTTGCCCGATGGTTGGTTATTGGTCTTGGTAACTGGTCTTTGGGGCGCTATAGGCGCTGGTCTTGCTGCCTGGGCCGGGCAAGCTGTAAGGCAGGCCGTAAAACCCATTGCCAAGGCTTAAAAATTCCTTATCAACAGGCTGGGATTCCCCTACTACGTGTGGATTTTGTTTCTTTACCGCTGAATTAAACAAACTCGATGGATAGCTCAAGCCCAATGGGAGCAAATAGCAACCAAATTTTCGGCCACAAACCCGGCCTATTCGTTCTATTTTTTACGGAAATGTGGGAGCGATTCAGCTACTACGGAATGCGCGTACTCTTAGTAGTATTCCTGGTAGAAGTCGCTTTTGATGAACAGTGGAGCCGGGCCGACGCCTTAGCTCTTTACGGTATTTATACCGGTTTTGTCTATTTCACACCCATGATCGGTGGTATCCTGGCCGACCGCTATTTGGGTTATCGAAGGGCCGTGGCATTGGGTGCATTGGTCATGACGCTTGGCCATGCCTCTATGGCCCTGGAAACGGAGGTATTCTTCTATCTCGGTCTATTGCTACTGATCATAGGAAATGGGCTATTCAAGCCAAATATTTCATCTATTGTTGGGCAACTATACAGCAAAAACCCAGAGCTAAAAGATGGCGCTTACACCATCTTCTACATGGGTATCAACGCTGGTGCGTTCCTTGGAATCGGGCTGTGCAGCTACTATGGTGAGCAGATCAGCTACTCACTTGGCTTTGGACTAGCAGGTATTTTCATGCTGGTAGGACTACTCCAATTCTGGTTTTCTCAAGATATTTTTGGCCGGATAGGCCTACCGCCCAGCCACCCCGACTACCTAGATCCCAGCAGTGAAGCCGAAACCGGAGAAGATTCAGATAACGCACAGCTCGGAGAGCAGATTTTGGACGATCAAATGGCCAAAGCAGAGCGTACGCCTAATATGCCTACTCCCAGTTCTTCTGGTGGAGGACGCATTGGTATGTGGGCGGGAATTGGACTGGTTATAGCCATTGGCGTTTACTTTTTAGTGTCCTGGTTTTTCGGTCCACAAGACAACTCCCTACAGACCTTTAGCAGACTCCTCATGCCGCCCATTGTCTTAGGCTCCGTCGTTGCTTTTGTGGGTTGGATCGTTAGCGACCCCAGCCTGAATAGAGTGGAGCGGGATCGAGTATGGGTGATCATTGTCTTAAGCTTCTTCATCATCTTCTTCTGGTGGGCTTTCGAGCAAGCTGGTGGATCCATGACTATTTTTGCACTCGACTATACAGACAGAAGTCTGACGGGCTCGGGTGCTGATACCTTCAAGGTGGTAAACGCAGCTCTGAATATCATACCTATGATCGTTCTGACTTGGGTACTCAGCAAGCTATTTGGCGTTACTTTCAAGAATTATGCCACTGGTAACACCCTACTCGGGATAGGTTTCTTAGGTGTTTGGGGATTGATCGGGTACATGCTCTACCAGCAATTTATTGCCGCAGACAATGAGGTTCCTGCTGGCTGGTTCCAGATCTTTAACAGCCTCTTTATCATTTGTTTGGCGCCTGTCTTCAGTAAGATCTGGGAAAGAAGAATCTCCTGGCTCGAGAGTGGTCCCATCAAATTCGCACTTGGATTGACCTTGCTAGGACTCGGCTTCGCTGTTCTTGCTTTAGGCGCTTCCAGTATCCCGGAAGGCGCAAAAACAGCTAGCGTCAGTATGTTCTGGCTAATTGCAGCTTACTTGCTACATACTTTGGGTGAGCTCTGTATCTCTCCTGTAGGGCTGAGTTATGTTTCCAAGCTGGCTCCTCTGCGCCTGGTTGGATTGATGTTTGGTGTTTTCTTTGTAGCCAACTTCATTGCCAACTTTGCCGGTGGCCTGACTGGCTCTTATATCGAGCCCATCGCCGAGCAAATAGGCCTCAGCGGATTCTTCCTCATATTTGCTGTGGTTCCTATTTCTGCAGCAGTGGTTCTGGTACTTATCAAGCCATGGATGACGAAGAAGATGCATGGCATTAAGTAATAAGGAGAAAATTTACTTCCTACCGAAAACCCACTCGGAAACAATCGGGTGGGTTTTCTTATTATTTTAGAGATGGAAAAATTTCCAAAAAGGTTATTTTGGGATGTTGATCCCAGTACACTGGATATAGATAAACACGCTTCTTTCATTATTCAACGTGTAACTCAAAGGGGAGATATTCGTGATTGGAATTCTCTAAAGAAGCTTTACAGCATTAAAAAAATAAGACAAACCTTACAAAAAGCAAGATACCTAGACCCTAAGACCCTAAGTTTCTTTATGGTCTATTTTGAACTGGATAAGAAAGACTTCAGGTGCTACACTACACAACCATCGAGCCAGACACCCTGGAGCTATTAAAGGCAATCCAATCAGATAAGGCATTAGCAAAATTCTTACTTGTAGGCGGCACTGCCCTTGCCTTACAAATAGGACATCGAAAATCGATAGACTTAGACTTCTTTTCTACGGAGCAAATTGATCTGGCTCCAATCCCAGATATTCTTAAAGAATACGGCACCACCAATGTAACCAACCAGTCTAAGAGAGTACTCAATACTTTCGTTAGAGACATCAAGGTAGATTTCGTCTCCTACCAATACCCACTAATTAGTAAACCCATTACAGAGAATGGGATAATACTTTGCAGTGTTAGAGATATTGCAGCTATGAAGCTAGCAGCAGTGACGGGAAGAGGCTCTAAAAAGGATTTTATAGATATTTTCTTTCTCCTCAAAGACTTCACACTTTCCGAGTTATTGAGTTTCTTTTCTCAGAAATATCCAGATGGATCTCAATTTTTGGTGTACAAAAGCTTAACATATTTCAATGATGCAGAAGCAGACCCAATGCCTATTATGTTAATAGATACGTCATGGCCTATAGTTAAGGATACCATTGTAGAAGCTGTAAAGAAGACGTTTGTATAAAATATCCATGGATCGCCCCACCCTCCTATTCTATCGCGTTTTACTGGCCATGCAGTTGCTGTGGCTGGCTGTTTCCGTTTACTTGATATGGGGTCGCCCAGCTCTGGAAATATTTGGTGGTCGAAACGACTTTTGGCTGGCTGTAGGTTGCTTGCTTGTGCTTTTAGCCGCTGCCTGGCTGATGGATAATAACCGCCGCCAACAAGCCACAAGATGGAGATTTGATGACCGTGGAAAGCGCATGCACTACAGACATACCGTGTTTATCCGGTCTGCTCTGATACAGGCGGCCAACTTACTCGCGCTCAATATTGGATTGATTGCCAGACGATGGGAAACCATCCTCCTGCTTATCCCAGGCCTTATGATTTACTGGCACTTTCGACCTCGAGCAGAGGAGATCGAAGCCAGATATGCCAATTCCAATTAATAACTGGGCTTTAAGCCTTAAGAACGGGAACCTACTTGATCAGCATAGCATCGCCATAAGTGAAGAACTTATACTTCTTCTTCATGGCTTCGTGATAAGCTTCCAGCATCAGGTCGATTCCACCAAAGGCGCAAGCCATAATGAACAAGCTGCTCTTAGGCAGATGGAAATTGGTCAACATATGATCGGCAATGCTGAACTCAAATGGCGGGAAGATGAAAATATTCGTCCAGCCCTCATTTGTTTTGAGTAGATCCTCCGCACTCACACTGGTCTCAATAGAACGCATGACCGTTGTGCCCACAGCCACTGTCTTTTTGTTCGACGTTTTCGCCTTGTTTACTACATCGACAGCATCTTGGGTAATCTTGAAGTACTCAGCATCCATCTTGTGCTTAGACAGATCCTCTACTTCGATGTTTCTGAAAGTACCCAAGCCCAGGTGCAACGTGACAAATGCGCGCTCGATCCCTGCAATCTCCATGCGCTTCATGGTCTCTTCACTGAAGTGCAAACCAGCAGTCGGCGCAGCTACAGCACCTACTTCTGATGCAAAAACAGTCTGAAAACGCTCCTTGTCTTCCGGCTTTGGCTCGCGTTCAAAAATCTTAGGCAGTGGAGTATTCCCCAGGGCGTGGAGCTGTTTGGTAAACAGATCGTCAGGTCCCTCATAGAGAAAGCGAATGGTCCGGCCTCGGCTAGTGGTGTTGTCTACGACTTCTGCTACCAGCTTGTTTTCGCCCTTCTCGTCGCGGAAGTAAAGTTTATTACCTACACGAATCTTACGGGCTGGGTCTACCAGTACATCCCAAAGCCTGGCATGGCTATTGAGCTCGCGAAGCAGAAATACCTCGATTCTGGCTCCGGTTTTCTCCTTGTAGCCATATAAGCGAGCAGGAAAAACCTTGGTATTATTGAAAATGAAGCAATCTCCTTCATCGTACTCGTCCAGTAGATCGGTGAACATTTTGTGTTCGAAGGTGCCCGAAGCACGGTCTACGATCATGAGTTTACTATCGTCGCGTCGCTTACTAGGCTCTTTGGCGATAAGTTTTGGATTCAAGTCGAAGGCAAATTGAGACAGCTTAGTCCTCATTCCAGCGGATGTAAATTTTAGGTAAAGTAGGCCAAAAGGCGGGCGAAGTTACGAGATAATCATCTTAAATACGTTTTTATGTGGCACCAAGTTTTCGCGAACTCCCTTTTGTTGCCTCATCGGTCGCTGTTTTGGGCTATTTCATCGAAATTCGAGCCCAATCAAGAGCAGGCTTGTCTATTTTGCAAGCGTATTTTTGACTAGGACTTCCGCGGGTCGGAAGCATACTGCGTAAAACGTGTTATGATAAGCGACCAAAAGCTATTCTGAGTTATGCTATACGATCTATGCTGTACCGTCACTGACCTGCGAAAGCCTGCTTGATTGCTCAAGGCAGACAAGTCCAAAACAAAAAAGCCCCTACCGCTTTATGCGTCTATTTTTAAAAATCATTACCGAAAGTATAAGACAGGCCTGGCAACAGCTCGCTGGCAATAAGCTGCGGACTTTCTTGAGCTTGCTGGGTATATCCATAGGTATACTTTGTATTGTGGGTGTGCTGTCTGCTGTAAGCTCTCTGCAACGCAACGTAGAAGGTAGCTTGTCTAAGCTAGGTGATGATGTCGTATATGTAGACAAGTGGCCCTGGCGAGACGTCTCAGACAGTTGGTGGGATTATTTCCAGCGCCCCCACCCAGACTTTGCCGATTATGAGGCGGTAAAGGAACGCGTACAAACTGCAGCCATCACCAGCTTTTGGACTGTCCCTGGTAGTCGGACCTTAGAATACGAGAGTAACAATGTTCAGGGAGCTATATTATTAGTTTCTACACCAGAGCTAGATCGAATCTTCAATATAGAGATTGGCCGAGGCCGTTTCTGGAGCCCGGCAGAATATTATAGCGGTGCTGATAAGCTTCTTCTGGGATATAAAGTAGCCACAGAACTGTTCGGCAGTATTAATCCGGTAGGAAAGGAAATTAAAATGCAAGGACGCAGGTTTGAAGTAATCGGTGTATTGGCAGCCTCAGGAGATGAATTAATCAATCCACTGGATTTCGATGATGTAGTTATTGCTGGCTACAATAACGCAAGCCGGTATGTCAATTTGCGAACCAGCGATCGGTGGAGCGGTACCCTGGCCGTAAAAGCTAAATCTGGTGTCAGCCTCGAGCAATTGCAGGACGACATCAGAGGGACCATCAGGCGAGAACGCCGACTCAGACCTAGAGAGGACGATAATTTCAGTATGAACCAACTATCGATGGTAGCAGATCAGCTGGAAGGCTTCTTTGGCGCACTTCGAGGAGTTGGCTTCATCATTGGTTTTTTATCTATTCTGGTTGGAGGTGTCAGCGTGGCCAACATCATGTTTGTCAGTGTAAAAGAGCGGACCAGCCTGATCGGTGTAAAGAAAGCTTTGGGCGCAAAGAAGTATGTGATTCTCATAGAATTCCTGATCGAATCCATTATCCTCTGCCTGATTGGCGGACTGATTGGATTGTTTCTGGTATTCGTCATTACCAGCGGCATTAGTCAGGTTATTCCTTTTGACATCACCCTGGATTTCTTCAATGCTATGGTCGGTATTGTGCTCTCAGCCCTAATCGGTATAGTTTCAGGAATGGTACCGGCATTATTGGCTGCCAGGTTAGATCCAGTAGAGGCTATGCGGAGTTAGGACCTCATCATCTGATAGTACTCTACCACCTGTTCGTCTACAAGCAAATCCCGAAAACTCAGTTTTTTGCTTAGGATGATTCCTTCCAGGGTTCGGCAACGACTCAACGCTACATAGGTCTGACCGTGCTCAAAGGCGCCTCTACCCATATCTATGATGACTCTGTCGAAGGTCTTCCCTTGCGCCTTGTGAATGGTGACCGCCCAGGCGAGTTTGAGCGGTAGCTGCTTGAATGTACCCACCGCTTCTGTCGTGATTTGACTGGGGTCGTCTTCCTTTAGCTGATACTTCAGTATCTCCCATTCTTCCAAGCCAATCTTAACCTCCTGCATCTGCTCTCCCTGACCAAAGACTACCGTGGCTTCGTCCTTATCACAAGCCGTGACCATACCAATGCTTCCATTCACAAAGCGACGTTCTGAATCGTTGCGTATGGCCATAACCTGAGCACCCACTTTCAGATTGAGGACAGCTGGCGCCGGGTAGAGCTTATCGGGAAAGTTTCCTTTGACCTCAGCTAGATATATCTGGGCAGGATTGGGATTGGCTGCTAGCTCTCTCTGATTGATGCCCATAACCGTGGCATTTCTGGCAGCCAGTGTTAGATAGGATAAACCAGACGGATCAAAATCTGGCATAAATCGCTGATTGAGCTCTGCCAGATCCTCTTCATCTGCACTAGCCATTCTTATAGACTCTAATAGTCGCAAAAACCGCTTATTGGTCTGGCGATATACTTGCTCCAACTCAATCATCTCCAAATCGATCTCGTCTAAAGCATGGGCAGCGAAGAAGTAAGCAGAAGGATAGTATTCCTTAAAATATAACTTTTCAGCCTGGCTACTCACCACTGGAGGTAACTGAAATAAATCACCGAATAGAATGAGTTGGACACCTCCGAAAGGTCTGGGAATGCCTCTATGTAATCGCAGCGATTTGTCGATAGCATCCAGAACGTCAGCTCTAACCATACTGATCTCATCAATAACCAGCGTATCTATCCTTTCGTACAACCGTTGGTAGCGCCTATTGATGCGCACGTCCTTGGCCTGAATCAATCGCGGAGGGAATCCAAAAAAGGAATGGATGGTTTGTCCCTTGACATTTAGAGCAGCAACCCCTGTGGGCGCTAATACAACCACCCGGCGGCTGGTCGTTTGCTGAAATAACCGCAGCAGCGTAGACTTTCCGGTTCCGGCCCTACCGGTTATGAAAAGGCTTGCGCCATCTTCCATGCGGTCTAGGGCATAAGTAAAATCAGGGGTAAGTCTAAGGGCTTCCATCTATGGACAAAGGTAAGCCTATTGACCACCTAAATGATTAAACTGCTTAAGCGCCGTATTTCAATCGCTCATTCTTATCCCAGAGTCCCCAGCCTTTACCTACTTCCCCTTCCTGAACAACCTTCCATGATTCATCGAATGAAGAGAAGTAGAAACAAGAAACCTGTTCTTCCTTTGCCCATTGCTGAACATTGAGGAAGTACTTAATGGCATTGTACTCATTGGGTTGAGCTGATTTCACATCCTGCCCCTGGCTAGGCCAGCCGGTCTCTGTCACAATGACTTGCTTACCATTGGCAGCTCCCTTTACCAGATTATACATCTGATCTAGATAGGCTAATGAATAATTAATATCTGCACCTTCCCAGAATGGATAACAATTGATCAGCAGTACATCACAATGATTCACCAATCCAGGTACTTCCAAAAATTGATAATAAGCATCGACATAACCCACTGGTATGTGGTCTGGGATTAAACGCCTTACCTCCTTCAGATAGGCGATGATCTCTACAGCAGAAAGTTCGTTTCGCAACAACACTTCATTACCTACAGTAGCGATATCGACCATACCATCATTCGCTAGTTTGACCAGCTCTTTGATTTCCTGCTCATTGCGCCTCTTGTCATTACTAATCCAGGCACCGACCATGGTCTTCAAGCCTTTTTCGCGGGCTATCCTTGGGATCATTTCGTTACCCTCCGTACACGAGAAAGACCGAATACTCTTGGTGTAAGGCCAGAGAACTTCAATACGACGGCGAATTTGCTCTTCTGAGAGTATGTCACCTGCCTCCTGACCTTCTACATATGGACTGAAACACAGTCCATGCAAGCCGCTATTGAGGGTTTGGGTAAACATAGAGCGAAGCTTAGGCATAGATACATTCCCGAAATTTATACCATGGGCTACATTAATATTTGTGCCAGCAGCGGTAATGCCAGCCAATTTACCCGGCATGTATGCAGAAGAACCAGAAGGAGCATCTTTCCTAGCATCGATCGCCGCTCTGATTTCCAAAGCTCTTTCCTCAGTGACATCATAGTCACGCATAACATACATGGCGATAAGCGTACCTACCATCGGTAAACCCGAAAAAAACATGCGCAATCCAGTAATCGCGCTCTCTTGCTCAGTACCGGGGACACCCTCCTGGAAGCCGACAATAGATATGATCACTCCACTTAATCCCCCAGCGATGGCGAAGCCAAACTTTACCATCCACCAGTAAATGGCACCAAAAATCCCCTCGCGCCGCTTACCGGTATTTAATTCATCTAAATCAATGACATCAGAAGTCATAGACATCATGAGGGTAAAGAGGCTGCCGATTCCAAAAGAAAAGAATGGAAGAGCAAAAATGAACATATAAGGCTTTCCTGGTATGAGGAGGAACCACAACATAATATAGCCAATCAAGGAGATGGCCTGCGACCAAAGAAAAGCCGTTTTCTTCCCTACTTTCTTAGACATCCAGGTCACAATGGGAATGACAAGACACGTCGAAGAGATTGCTCCAAGGCTACCAAACAGCGTAGGCCAGAATCCTGCATTAGCCGCTTCTGCATCCCCATTGAATAGGTGGTATACAATCACGAAAAAGGTAAAAGTGGCTACGGTATTAAAGGCATTGAATATAAAGAAGGTAGAAATGCAAAGCTTTCTGAAGGGTTTGATTTTGAGTGCCTCCTTAAAACCCAAAATAATTTCGTTGAAGCTGGTCCCAATATTCTTAAGTTCAAGAGGTATGAGATCAGTATCATTTTCCGTAGACCGGCTCTTAATGAATATGGCTGGTATCATCGCTAAAATCGCACAAGAAATACCTACCCAAACGCCCAGGGTTCGCGTAGCAGAGTCTGCATTTTCAAACCAGCTCGGATCGTACATGATGACCCAAAACCAGGGGGCGATCACCCACGCCCATTGTCCAATCCACTGGGCTACTGCCATGATATTCGTGCGCTCGTGAAAGTCATCGCTCATCTCGTAGCCCATGGCGACATAGGGAACGCTGAATATGGTCAAGCCTAGATAGAATACAAAGGACCAACACAGAAAGTAAGTGAAATTGTAAGCCAGGCCATTCTCACGATACAACTGCCACATGATTATGTAGGAAATACCCATTATGACGGCACCCAGAAATACATACTGCCGTCTTCTACCCCATTTGGATCGGGTATTGTCTGAGATAAAACCCATAATAGGATCCGTGAAGGAATCAAAAATCCTTGGCAGGAAGTAAATCAATCCCCACATCCAGCCTGAAAAGCCCAGATCCTGGACCAAAACCACCATAAAAATGCCCAGTGCTGCCGGGAACATTTGATTGGCGAGCATGCCAAGTCCAAAGGCTACTTTTTGCCCGAAAGGGACTTTCCCTTTAGTCGAAGTTGTAGATGATGCCATGGTGGTTTTCTTTAGTGTGTGATGTAAATTTTACTTAAGCCACTGCTCGGGAATTTGGACGTTTATTCTGCTAATGGTTCCAGACCGGTTGAATAGATGATCACTCGCCTGTTTGCTTAGTAGTGAATCAGTTGTAGTTTCTTGGTGATTTTCACCTTCCATCCGAACCTCTGCCGCATGACCAATCTGGTATACAACAGGCACCTGGCAATAGGTAAATGCCAGCGCATTGGCTGGTAGATCAATTGTTCTTTGCTCTCCTTCGACATCCACGTAGTCGAATGAAGCCGGCTGCTGTAAAAATTCGCTTTTCTGCAACAATCGAGGCCTGAAAGAAAGCTGCCCACCGAGGACTTGCACGCCGAGTTCTCCAAATCGACTTAGAATATCTTCCTTTACCTGGCCGGTCATTCCCGGCTGTTGTGCGCCACGACCTGCCGGTGTGTGTGAATAAGGATCTATTGAAAAAGCGCCGTACAGCTGTGGGCTTTTATGTACGCCAATACCTGCCCGTATTTCGTAGTAATGGTCTAGTAATCGACCGACATTGGCTTCATCTTCGCCTCGCTCCATCGCCTGAAGTGCACATTCCTGGACAGCGAGCCGCAGCTTGGACACCATATGCCAATAGATCGATCCCAGGCCCTCATAACCAAAGAAGGTCCCCGACCTTCCGGTAAACTCTTTATGATTGAAAACCTCTTCGAATATTCTAAGTATCTCAACTTTTTCCGACGTAGTATTATATCTACCCCAGCTTTCCACATCGAGGGCCTCGAGCGCAGCCTCAAGATCATCCGCATTCTTGAAGTTGCCATTGAAATGATATTCTCCAGCAATATCGCGACTTATTATGCTACGGTTACCGGATTCGACTAGCTTGGTGAGCAGCACGGATCCGCTGACGCTGGCTTCGGGAATATTATTCTTCTCCAGGAAACCCGGTAGATCTTTATTTGGATAGAGAATATAGCTGTATTGATCTGGGCGGAACAGACTACTGTTTTTCAATCCATCTAGAACAGATACTGCTTGCTCTGCACTCAGGTGCCTGGTGCTTAAGACAGCTACCTGACCTTCCAGCATCTCCGTTAAATATGAAATGGCTATACCCGACTCTTCAGGCGTCATGAGGTTGTAGGCGTGATAGAGTTTATCAGCCCGCTCGTTGGCTTTTATGGTATGGTCAAAGTAGTCTAGACCAATCTCGATCAAGTCTTTAAAACTAGACAGAGACAGCGCTTCCTTCTCGCCACTGAAACTGTGTTGGTATATCGCATTTCGATAGGCTTCGGCTGCCTTACCCAAACCGTCTGTCACCTCTTTTCGCTGCTGATCCGTAAACTGGGCGGATAGATAGGATTTTTTGTTGGTCAGTACTTCCAGCACCTGATGGTAGAACGTTAGAAGTTCAACAGAGACCGTTGTATTCACCTCTCCTGATTCTTCCAACAACGATTGAAAAAACGCCAAAAACCGCCTCAAATAGTAAAGTGTAACCATAGACACCCCATTCCCAACCAAAGCATTGTTGGCATCATTCCACTCGGGCCTTTGGGTATTCATCCAGATACCTCCCTCGGGTATGAAGTTGGATATTTTGGCCAAAAGGCTAGCCAGAATTTTTTCCAGAAAACCGACTCTGTGGATGTCGCCATTCCGGTTTTGTATTAAGGCACCATCCGCCCC
Source organism: Bacteroidota bacterium (assembly GCA_039817625.1). Lineage (GTDB taxonomy): Bacteria > Bacteroidota > Bacteroidia > Chitinophagales > Saprospiraceae > Neolewinella. Next base: position 1,842 of record JBCBVN010000037.1, on the reverse strand, counting down.
TATTTGATCTCTTCTCGCCCGAACGCTGATGTCAGACTCGTGATTAAATTCTATAGTATCCTTCGGATCCTCTAGAATAGCCTCGTATCCTTTGATTCGATAGGGTACATTAGCGTAAACGAATATGTCACGATCAAACCAGTTCAGTAGTTCTCCTGGTTTGTACTCGTCAATAAACTCCAGGAACTTCAACAGATAAATGATCTGATGATCCCCCCAATAACCAATGTATGACCATGGATCATCGGGCTCTATGATTTCCCAATCAAAGCCATCCTTCGTTACTCTGTAGGGATTGTAGCCATCGAAAGTAGATGCATTCAGAAATCTGAATATCATACCTTCGATAAACTTGGGATATGCATAGGCTAATGCTTCCCAGTTTTGGAAAATATCTCTCCAGTTTCCCTGATAATCCAGCACCTTTGAGCCATCTAGCTCGCTTTGGGTATTGATAGAAAACTTATTCCAAGGACGGCTGGGGTCACCATGCCGACGGCTGAAAAACAGCGGCAAGTACTCACTGGCTAACCGATCAAAATCCGGGTGGCCGATCTTTGATGTCAATTCCTGTAATTCAGACAAAGAGAATCTTGCAGGCAATCCGGACAGTTCCTCCTTTAGCTCTGTAGCCAACGCTTTATTGGCTTGTCTGAGGTAGCTGGAGAAGTCGGCTCTGTCGAGTTGATAATTTTCATCGAATATGCCTCCTCGCATGATATTGAAGAGTACATTCGAGAAATGTCGACTATCTCTTCTATCATCTTGGGTTAACTGGAGGCCATCTGAAGAGGCAACCAGCTGAATCAAACGTTCTGTACCTCTTTCTATGTCCTTTTCAACTGCAGAAGATAGATCCTGATTATGACCAATGGCATGTATCAGTTCAGCCACAGCAGATCGGTCAAGATTCACATTCGCAACCTGACTCCAGGACATTTCATGGCCAGCATTCAGCTTTGTTGAGTAATGGTTGAAGTAGGCTCCTCGCTCCCCTTTGACATCTGTTTCCTGAGCAATTTCATGTCCACTTCGAAAATCATCGAGCTGAAGAGACGATATCAGTCGAACACCAGCTGAATCCCCGTATGACCAGACTACATTGGCCTTTAGGGCTTCGCTGGGCTCAGCTTTATCAACTATGATGGCGCTGAGCGCATACATCGCCAACCCTGTGCCCTGATGCAATTCCGTTCTCTTGTAGGCGTCTACCAGGTTACTGGAAGCCTGTTGCAACCCACTGGGCACCCCATGCGGCATCAGGTTTTGCATACCGTCGATGAAATTTACATCGACAGTATCACTACTATCATTACAAAGCCATGCTTGCCTGACAAAGCCATATTGCTGGCTGGAACTCCAACGATACTTGAAGGTCAGTCCAAGCTCTGAATTAGATTCCTCAAAGAGGACCTGATTTCCATATTTACTTTTGTAGAGGTTCCGCTTAATCTGACTGCCCATAGACCTGACAGAGAAGGGTTCCCAAACAAAAGACTGCCCATTCTTGACTACCTTAATGATGGTCTTACTACCTGTAGATTCTACCGATTCATGGATTTTATCATCTGTGTAATAGGGAAAAAGAGCAAACTCAGAATTCTTACGGCCTGCAGTCAATCCTCCATTACTTGAAATAAATAGCCAGTGGTTAGAATCACTAACGATACTCATTAAGAACGGCCGCATTTTATCAACATCTGAGATCTTGTAATATTGCCGCCCCTGGATCGTCGTTTCTTCCATTAAAGTAGTGTCTGTTATTTAATGAGTGTTCCTTAAGCCAAACACAATTTATTGTTGATCAGCTGACGTGTACACACGTACGTAATCGACAATCAT
>JBCBVN010000036.1:0-20088 GCA_039817625.1 Bacteroidota bacterium | reverse complement strand
GCCAGTACACAAACGCCAACTACAATGCCGGGCTAATGCTCATGGAAATGGGTCGTACTGGAGAAGCTTTAGATGAATTCAACATCGTTATCCAAAACGACCCCCTCAATATTCAGGGCCACTTTTACAAGGGACTGGCCAACGAGATGCTCGGCAATATTGATCAGGCTCGAACCGACTACCGCAACGCTCTGCGTATGGCCCCGGAATATACCCTGGCTCTTGAGGGTATGGCCAGAGTCGGGAATGAATAAATCATTGTAATAGCTCTGCCGCCGCCGAACGCAAGTGCTTCCGCTGTTGCAATAAATCATCCTTCGCCTTGTACTTATGCAAGCTTGCGAAGGATGGCCGGTAAGTTGTCCAATAAGCTAGGGCGATCAATCCAATAACAGGCAGTTGCAGCAGATAAAGCCAGGACCAAAGCGCAGAGCTATTTTTAGCCACTAGCCACATTTGAAATATATAGCAGATAGCTAGCGCCAGCCAGCCGACCAGTCCTCTGAGGGTAGCCAGGTAGTTGGGAATGATCTTACTGAGGCGCTCAGCCAGGCTCGCCAAGACCAGAATTGGAAGGTGATTGACCAATCCCCATAGAAAAATTGGGAACCCCAAGAGATTGCCTAAAGATAATTTTCGATTAGGATGATCGCTCAGGCTCAGATCTATTAGTTTAGACTTCCGCAGGTCGGTAGCATACTGAGTCGCTTTTGCTTCCAACTGCTCTCTTTGATCAGTCGGCATTTGCCGAAGGGCATCCAGTATTTTACGGGTTCGCCGATTCTGCTCGAGAGGACTCGTTGGCTTGTCATTGGCGTAAATTCGAGTTAAGGTTAGTAAGAGTTTTTCCTCTTCTTTATCTTTTGTATCGATCAGATTACTCCGCATGCGCTTATCGAGCTCTCTCGTCAAATCCTTCACGGCTCTACTCGCATCCGACTGATAAGCCGCCTTCCAATCAGACACCTGAATAGGTTCGACATAGCGTATGAGGGCTCGACTAAAAGCCGTCGTCGGAGATTCGTAATTCAATGCAACGGGCAAAATCTGTAAACCCAGACTCCAGTTCTGGTTATTTTCTACCGATAGAGCTATGCGTGCCAGTCCTGACTTCAATGGTCTGAGTTTGAGTTCCAGTTCGCTATCTCCCTCTGGAGCAATAAAAAAACAACCTCCGTTTCTCAATAATTCTATGGCCTGGCTAAATGAAGCATCATTGTCGACCTCCATCCCGGCCGCGCGGTCCTTAGCCCGAGCAATGGGTACAACACCTGCAAACGATAAGAAGCCTGCCAGCCATTTATTTTGAAACAAGCCCGCATGCGCCAGGAAGAAAAGGCGCTCGTCAAGGAATATCCCTGAAAAAAGAGGATCCATCAAGGTGTTGGGATGATTACTGGCAACAATAAAAGGGCCCTTCATCTTAGCATGGGAAAGTCCAATTACTTCTGTTCCCGGATAGAGTATACGGAGCATCCAGCGCGAGCAAAAATGCAATAGCCCATACAGTAAATCAGACCCCCTTCTCATGCGGTGAAGTTGAGGAGAAAATCGCGAAGCTCGCCATCAAATTTTTCTTCTTCCTCAAAATGGAATTTCACCTGAACGGGCAATACAAAAATGGGCAATCGCTGATCCCGAATAAACTTGCGGTGAAGCTCCAGACGTGAAGCATCTTTCTCCGTTGTGATGATTGCCTTTTTTCTGCTGTCGAGTTGCTTAAATCGACTAGCAAGATTGCCCATATCCTGATGCGTGAAGTAGTGGTGATCCTCGTATTCTAAAGAGTAGACAGACCGCGCCTGACTATTCAGATAAGAGATCAAATATTCCGTATTGGCAATGGCACAGAGCAAAAGGATATCTACCTCGTCATCTAGCTTGAGACGATACCGACTATCCAGCATATAGTAAGCTTGCCCATAATCGTAATAGCTAAAGAATAGTGACTGCCCTGCCTGGGGGTCAATTTCTCGTCTTAAAGCATCGGCCTGCTCCTGATTCAAATCCGGTGGGCATTTGGTTACGATAATGGTATCGGCACGATGATAGGCTGTTCTCCATTCGCGTAGACGGCCACTGGGCAGCAAAAAGTCTTGAGTGAATGGCTTTGCAAATTGAGTCAGCAAAATATTGAGTCCTGGCCTGACCGCTCTATGCTGAAAAGCATCATCCAATATGACCAGTTGCAAATCAGGTCTGGCCGAAACAATCTGGGGAATGGCCAATGCCCGTTCTTCTGCGACCGTAACTGTCAATTCCGGAAATTTCCGAAAGTACTGCAGCGGCTCGTCACCTACTTGCTCGGCATTATGCCGCTGGTTGACAATTAAAAAGCCTCTACTTTTTCTCCGGTAGCCTCTGCTCAAGGTCGCAACATTCAGGTAAGGCAATAGCTTTCTAACCAGGTATTCTACATGAGGAGTCTTCCCTGCTCCACCTACAGACAGGTTGCCTACACTAATGACCGGTAGATTAAATGAGATGGATTTGAGCCAACCCGTTCGGTATGCCCAGTTGCGCAAACTGACCCCGAAACCATAGAGAATAGAGAAAGGAGCCAGCAATAATTTAATGACCGTAGATCGAAACACAAGATGTTGAACAGATGAGTGGCAAGATAAGTCGAATAGCTCACCAAACACTGCATCCATTTTTTTTCATGAGCGGGGAACCTTTTACAGAACCTGTGACGTTGTGACCCCGGATAGTCGGTTTTTTGCCTTGGCAGAATCCTAATTATCCATTATTATCAAATCAATCAACGCATTTGCCGCCATGGAACGCAACGAACGCAATCGGCTTTTCGAGTTGGAAATTATAGATCACTACAAAGCGGTCTACAACTTCCTATTGCGTCTATCCGGCAATGAAACCGACGCTGTCGACCTGACGCAAGAAGCCTTCGCTCGCGCATTTGCCAAGCTCCACTTGTACGAGCCTGGAACCAATGCCAGAGCCTGGCTCTTCCGCATCGCGCACAACTTGTTCATCAACAAAGTGCGCAAAGACAACAGAAGACAAGAAGATGAGCTTGACGAAATAACAGCCTATCAACGCCGTGATACCAGTCACGGTCTGGGTGGTTTCCAAGACCTTAGACAAGCTGGTGCCTTAGATCGAGATTTCTCAGACGAGGTCAACCTGGCTTTGAACAGGCTTCCCGAAGATCAAAGAGTCGTCTTGCTAATGGCAGACCTCTACGACTTTAGCGAGAAGGAAATTGCCGAAACGCTCAAGCTCAATCTCAATACCGTGAAGTCGCGTACGCACCGGGCTCGTAAGAAGCTCATCGAAATGCTTCGCCTCTTTGCACGTCAAGAGTACGGTATTCATTCTATGCGTTGAAACTAACGGAATCAACCACAAAAGCCGTCCCGCTAGATATGTCTGGCGGGGCGGCCTAGTTTCGCAATACCTTTTTGTTATGAGCAGTAAAAATTTCTCACCGGCTCAGCCACTTGGGAATAATTCTGGTCGAAATTGTAGGCCCCAAGTAGAGGTCATAGACCAGAATGTAGATCCCGAGTTTACGCAAAACCATCATCAACAAACAGAAGACTTAACTGCCTTAAAAGTCTTTTTGAAGAAAAATTTAGCGTTCAAACGCCCTAATCCAGACCTGCTTACCAAAATACACGAGCGAATAGACAAACTCGATACATAGATCGAGTACAAAATATAACTGCGCAGCGACCGCTTTCAGCTTTTCCCTTGGCAAAGGCTTTGTACTTTTGCCCTCTGAATAAAAATTGCCGGTCATCAATGTTCTCTAAATCTTGAGCCGGCCACGCAATTACCAACCATGAAAGTATCTCTCCGCTGGCTGCGCGACTATCTTTCCATAGACTTACCTCCCGAAGAAATCGGACAAATACTGACAGGCACAGGCCTGGAGGTCGAAGGTATTGAAGAGCAAGAATCTATTCCCGGTGGTTTGCAGGGCATCGTCGTTGGAGAAGTCAAGACATGTGGCAAACATCCCAATGCTGATAGGCTCTCATTAACCCAGGTCGATATCGGCCGTGACGATTTACTATCTATCGTATGTGGTGCTCCAAATGTAGCCGCTGGCCAGAAAGTCCTAGTAGCTACCGTCGATACCATGCTCTATCCTACAGAAGGAGAAGCTTTCAAAATCAAGAAAGGAAAAATCAGAGGAGAAGTCAGTGAGGGTATGATCTGTGCCGAAGATGAGATAGGTCTGGGTACTGATCATGATGGTATTATGGTTTTGCCAGAAGAAACGCCCGTGGGAAAACCTGCCGCGGAGGTCTTCTCACTAGAGTCTGATCACGTCTTTGAAATAGGGCTGACCCCAAACCGATCCGATGCAACCAACCACCTAGGCGTTGCTTTTGATTTGGCCGCCGCGCTGCGGGTCAATCATCAGTCAACAGCAGAGGTGATGCAGCCAGACTTGAGTGGATTCTCAGAAGGCGGCTCAACCCAGGTAGAAGTTGAAATCAGGAACCCCGAACTGTGCCCCCGATATGCGGGGTTGGTTATAAAGAACCTTAAAATTGGTCCATCCCCGGACTGGATGCAGAATCGGTTGAAGGCTGTCGATGTTCGACCAATCAACAATGTTGTAGATATAACCAATTTCGTTCTCCATGAAATGGGTCAGCCACTTCACGCTTTTGATCTGGAAAAAATTGGGGGATCCAAAATTATTGTCCAAACACTCCCAGCCGATACCAGCTTCCTGAGTCTCGACGAAGTAGAGCGCAAGCTCAGGAGTGAGGATCTCATGATTTGTGACGGCAACCATACGCCCATGTGTATAGCCGGTGTTTTTGGCGGACTCAATAGTGGGGTGACTGATGGGACAACCAGTATTTTCCTGGAGTCAGCTCACTTCAATGCAGGCTCTGTTAGAAGGACCAGCATGAGTCATAATCTGCGTACTGATGCGGCAAAGATCTTTGAAAAAGGCAGTGATCCAAATGTTGCTGTAGATGCACTCAAACGCGCCGCTCTGCTCATGCAGGAATACGCCGGGGCCACCATTGAGAGCACCCTTATCGATCACTATCCAGAACCGATTAGCCCGCTACCCGTTCGCGTGCGTTATCAGCGCATCAACGATGTGATAGGTATAGATATAGCGTCAGAGCAAGTTCACGCCATACTCGAAACCATGAATATGGAAATCCTTGAGCATGACGAAGACAGCTTTCTGGTGGGCGTACCGACCAACAAAAGTGATGTCATCCGTGAAATCGACGTCATAGAGGAAGTCCTAAGGATATTTGGCTTCAATAATGTGCCCACTCCCGGTGAGATCACAACAGCTATGGTTGTTGCCCCCGATCCTGATCCAAATGCCCTGCGGGAATTGGTCGGTGATCTACTAGCAGCCAATGGGTTTTATGAGATTATGGCGCTCAGCCTTTCTGAAAGTAAGTACTACGGAGGCGGTCCAGAAGCTGACCGGGTAGAGAACCTGGTTTACATCAACAATACCAGTAATGTCCATCTGGATATTATGAGGCCTGATCTACTGATCAGTGGGCTGGAAGCAGTCAAGCACAACATGAACCGCCGAAACGAAGATCTCCGATTTTTTGAATTTGGCCGGGCCTACAAACTGGATGGTGATCAATATGAAGAAGATAATCGCCTCAGTCTGATACTCACTGGTCGCCGAACAGGAGAAAGTTGGCACGAAGGCAATTCTACTGCCACCGTCAACTTCTACACATTGAAAGCGGCTGTCCAATTGGTGTTAAATCGCCTGGGTATCTCTAATCTACAGGTTGAAGAGGCTCCTATCGATACATATAGTTACGGCCTGCGCTTGCGCCGTGGCCCTATGGTCATTGCCGATCTCGGGCGGGTAAATGACCAAATCTGTACCTCCGTCGGCATAAGTAAAGAGGTCCTTTTTGCCTCTTTCCACTGGGATAACGTTCTGCGTGTCCTACCTAAGAAGCGGATAAAAATGCAGGAGCTCAATAAGTTCCCGATTGTTCGCCGCGACTTAGCGCTTATTGTCAATAAGTCTGTTCGGTTTGCCGATCTGGAAAGACTTGCCTTCAAGGCAGAGAAGAAGCTACTCACAGCCGTAAATCTCTTCGATGTCTATGAAAATGAAGAGCAGCTGGGGGAAGGCAAGAAGAGCTACGCACTTAGTTTCTTGTTGGAAAACCGAGAAAAGACCCTGACTGATAAGGAAGTAGATAAGGCCATGAATAGAATATCTGGGTCATTCTCTGCGCAACTCGGCGCAGAACTAAGACGTTAACAGGTTAAGAAATTACAATGAAGCATGCCTTAACGCCAATTTAGGTCGCGTTTAGGCCAAAGAACAACATTTAAGTCATCACACCTATGGACCTGTCGAGCCGCATTGACAGTTTTTCGAAGAAGATACACCAATTGGCATCTAAGTTTGATCGCCAGCGCGAAGAGAATGTGGCTCTGGCGAAAGAAAACGATGAGCTAAAAACAGAGCTCGATCGCCAACGGGGCCTCATCCGATCACTGACTGAGAAATTGGAAAGAGCTGGTCAGGCAGATGCTAATGACCATTCAGATAGCAATAGGTCAATTGATGCTGGTAAAGATGAAATAAAAGCTCAGCTCGACTTTTGCTTGTCCGAAATCGAAAAGTGCATCGAGTGGCTACAAAAGCAATAAATAAAGGCCATGGATCAAAATCAAACTGATAGTACCAAATCCATTACGGTAGTTATTGCCGGTAGGCCATATCCTATTCGGGTCAATATCCAAGAGGAAGCGGGCTTTCGCGAACTAGTTGCCCAGATCAATAAACGCTTCAATGATTTTCAGATCAAGTATACCGACCGCGACAAGCAAGACTGCCTGGTCATGACCCTCTTGACCTATGCATCGGAGTTGCGTTCTGCCAGGAAAGCAGCCAGTGTACATGCAGGAGGAGAAATTGGGCAGCGCCTTGCGCAACTTGAAGACCTGGTAGACTCCATGTTGTAAATGTTGATCCTGCCCAGAGACTTAGTTGCTCAATCAATCGAGCCGAAGAGCGATGGCAGCCCATCTATTAATTTGCTACATCAATCTAAGGACTTGATCGTCCTTAGCAAGTCACTACGCTCACCCATTTACGAGCGCACTGGCTACTTGGCTACCCATGCTGCCTCATTCGTCCTACAAGGAGAGCAGCAAATTGAAACATATGAGGGAGACTTCTTCAGGGTTGGTGCAGGACAAGCAATGATACTACCCAGAGACTTGTATCAAATCAGCGATTTGGTCCCGAAAAACGAATCTTTTAAATCATTACTCATCTACTTCAATTCTCCTGACCAACTGCTCAATATATCGGGTAGCCATGAAGGAGCTAAAGGGCGTTTAGCAAGAAGCGCAACACCTGCGTCTGTCCCTTTTTCCTTTGGGCTGAAGTCTGAGACTACCAAAATGCTCCAGACTATCACAAACGATAGCAGTACAACTCAAGTACCCGATCTGGTCAGAGCGTTATTCACTTTGCAGTCTAAAGTAGAAAAAACCTTCACACAGAAGCTGGCCGGCATTAGAGCGGGTAAGAGAAGGGAACTCAAACCATTTATGCAAGATCAGGCTGATAAAGCCCTTCGCGTAGAAGACTTCGCCTACCTGACAGGGCGCAGCTTGAGCACCTTCAGAAGAGACTTTAAAGCAGCCTTTGGCCAGGCCCCACGCCAGTGGTTGCGAGCAAAAAGACTCGAACATGCCTATAATATTATTGCTCAAGGGGACCAACGTGTCAGTGATTTAGCACAGTCGGCTGGGTATGAGAACGTCAGCTATTTCATCAGAGAATTTCGCAAACAGTATGGCCAATCGCCCAAGCAGTTAATGATGGCTAAAGGTGCCGCTTACTGATGTACCAGATACTGAAAACGGTCTATAAAGGGCTGATCCCAAAATCATTATCCAGTAGCTTGGAAGATCCAATTCGGTGGGTAGTATCCCTTCCTTTCAGAGGCAGTAAATACCATTGTCCGCTTTGTCAGACTAACTTGAATCGATTTGTCCTGTTGCAGGATGGTCATGCCCTTTGTCCGCGTTGTGGAAGCCTTCCCAGAACAAGGCGACTTTGGTTTTTAATAGATCGATATCTAGCTGATGTAGGAGACTCCAGAAAAAGAATAGATATCCTACACTTCTCTCCTCCTAAGGCCTTGAGGGGTAGAATCAAGCAGCAAATTCGCCAGGCAAATCATCAGATTTCTTACCAAACATCAGATGTTGCTGGCGAATTTTCAGCAGACCTGCATATTGACCTGACCAATAACAAGCTGGCTGATCAAAGCTTCAATTTGATCATTTGCTATCATATTCTAGAGCACATTGATGACGATAAAACCGCTATGACAGAGTTGTTTCGGCTACTGAAACCCGGCGGACTGGCCATTATTCAGACGCCCTTTCATTCGCAGTTTGGTGATGCTCTGGAATTGCCTCACGTCATTACCGCAGCAGACCGCTTAAAACACTATGGCCAGGAAGACCATGTGCGGGTATATACCGTTTCCACGCTTCAAGAAAGATTACAAGCAGCCGGTTTTTCAATAGTCATTAAACAAGCACCAGAAGACTTTTTCGATGACGCGCAAAGAGCGCAGTTAAAAGCCGAGGAGTTTGTCATTGAAGCCTGGAAAAAGTAGCCCTGACCGTTTTGGACTATTTTTAATGATGTATTAGATCTTCCTTTGCCTGGCAAGTCCAGATTGGGCTCTTAAAAATGTCAAATTATGAACGTCACCTTCATTGGTCTAGGAATTATGGGTAGCCGCATGGCTACCAACTTACTTCAATCAGGCACATCGCTCACTGTATATAACCGATCTGTCGAGCCCCTTCGCAAACTGGAAGAAAGGGGAGCTATGGTTCAGCAAAACATCTTGGAAGCGGTTGCAGATGCAGATCTGGTTATTAGCATGCTCAGTAAACCCGAAGTTGTTGAGCAATTATTTTTTGGTCATACCGGAGCCCTATCGGCCATGCAGAAGGATGCTATTTGGGTCGACTGCTCAACCAATAATCCATCTTTCAGCCGAAGAGCTGCGCAAGAGGCGACTCAGCATAGCGTGCAATATGCTGATGCTCCGGTAGCGGGGTCAGCTCCGCAGGCAGAAGCCGCTCAACTGGCATTTTTCGTTGGCGCAACAAAGGACCTTTTTGAACAAATAACCCCCTTTTTACAGCCTATGGGTGCAAAAGTGATGCACCTGGGTGAAGTAGGAATGGGCTCCTCCTTCAAAATGCTGGTCAATGCGATGCTGGCCCAATCGATGATTCTTTTTTCAGAGTCTCTGCTATTGGGAGAAAAGCTAGGTATTGATAAGGAGTTTTTACTCAAGGCGATGCCAGGCTTGCCCGTCGTAGCCCCATTTACCCAATTTAAGGTAGATATGATCCGCAAGGACGATTATCCCGTTCAGTTTCCGCTTGAGTTGATGCATAAAGACTTGCACCTGGCAGCCCTTACTGCCTATGAAGCCGGGCAGCCACTTTACCTGGCCAATATGGCCAAAGAGCTATATGCCTCAGCAAATCAGGCTGGCCTGGGTAGAGCAGATTTTGCAGCCATCCATCAGTATCTTTCCCAAGGACAAGCTACTTCTTAATCGCATCTCCCAGAACCCGGCTACCCGTCTCCGTGATCAAGACGTCGTCTTCTATGCGGATACCCCCGAAATTTCGATAATCTGCTAGTGCAGCATAATCGATGAAATCGGTAAACTTATTCTCCGCTTGCCATTTATCGATCAAAGCAGGAATGAAATAGATCCCTGGCTCTACCGTAATTACATATCCAACTTCGAGGGCTTTCCCCAATCGGAGATAGGCCGTTCCAAACTGATCACTGCGCTTCACCTGATCGTCATAGCCCACTGTGTTTTCACCGAGATCTTCCATATCGTGAACGTCGAGGCCAATCATATGCCCAAGCCCGTGGGGGAAGAATAGAGCATGAGCTCCATGAGCTACTGCCTCTTCGGGATCGCCCTTCATCAGGCCAAGCGATTTTAAGCCACGAGCAATGATCAGGCTGGCCTGATCATGATACTGACGATATGGAACCCCAGGGCGCAAATCTCTGATGACCGATTCCTCAGCATCTTTTACGATGCTATAAACCATCTTCTGTCGGTCATCCATAGATCGACCAATACAGAAAGTGCGGGTAATATCGCCTGCATAACCAGAAATCGATTCTGCCCCCGCATCGATTAGCAGTAAATCGCCTTCTAACAGCTTATTGCTGTGATCGTGATTATGCAAAATATGCCCATTCCGAGTCACGATCGCCGGATAAGCCAGCCGACCTCCTGCTTGTATGGCCATACCCTCGATCAGGCCTGCGACTTCAGATTCCAACATGCCAGGCTTGGCAGCATCCATGGCTGCATGATGCATCGCCCGGCTGGTATTGACTGCAACTTCCATTTCTGCAATCTCTTCTGCACTTTTCACGGAGCGCATTGCAACGACTGCTTCGATTAGTAAGTCTGAAGGCTGATCAAAATGCCCTACATGATCCAGCAACCATTTTCGCCGATCAGCTCTGTAAGGAGGTAAATAGTGGACTTCTTTTCGGTTGTTTTCTAGTCTGCTGCCCAATTCTTTTGGACTTCCACAGGTCGGTATTCCTACACGCTCCGCCAGCTCCCTTATGCTGGGCTGGTTTCCTACCCAAACAATATCATCCAGACTCAGATCCTGCCCGTATAATACGGCCTCTCCCGTTGCTGTGTCTAAAACCAGGTTCAATCCTGCGCGGTCAAGCCCTGCATAATATCGGAAGTTGCTGTCTTGCCGAAACGGATAGGGGTTGGCACCATAGTTCATAGGTGCATCATTGTTGCCGGCAATGAGTATGAGTCCGCTGCCAACTTGCTTGCACAGCTCAGCTCGCCTTTGTGTGTATACCGAGGCGGGAAAAGGAGGTAAATGCATAATTCTTTTGTTTAAGAGGTACCAGAGCAGGGCCTGCTATTCTTCCAGTACAGATCCCGCCTCGCGACGAATGGCTGCCTGTGCTACAGCCACTGCATCCTGAGGCTGATTTTGACTCATATGCAACAGACGATTGGCTACTTGCTCACCCGATTCTGCCCCTTCAGCTGCCCGAGTGATGAGCTGGCTCACATTGTCTCTGGCCAGTAATATGATTTGCCAGAGCTGATCACTGACATATACTTGCTGGGTTACATTGTGCTCAAATTCGGTTCGCAAGGTATGCAGCAAGCTGGCCGTGTAGGGAGTAGCTTTTAATTCACCGGCAGGGCTACGCAATATTAAGTTGGGTACAGCCGATCGCTCCATGAGCAGAGACAACCGCTCATAGGCTTGCATTTTAAGTGCTGATCTCGACTCTGCAACTTGCCCGTCAACCTTCCTCGATCGCTGCATGATCAACTGGCTAATGGCCATTTCACTGCGCTGCATGACTCCTCTCCAGGCGAATAACAGGAACACATTTACTGCCGTAATCGAAATTAAAGCTATAGGTAGCAACCAATCCATTCAAATTTGGCTTATGACGCCAACCACTTAGTTGGCTTTTTGTTATTGTAAAACGATGGGCGAATTTACTAACTTTAAGCCCGTCTTAATTTGATGCGTCACCATGACTGTAGAGACTAAAGAACCGAAAGCAGCAGCGACTACTCCGATTTCCATTACCACATCGGCATTGGAGCAACTCGCTCGTATCCGCGAAGAGAAGAATGTACCCGCTGACTTGGGCCTACGTGTAGGTGTACGCGGTGGCGGCTGTGCCGGCTTTGAGTACGAGCTGGGCTTCGACCAAAGAAAAGATGGAGACCAGAGTTTCAAGATAGGTGAAGAAACCGTATTCATGCAGCCAGGGCATGCTCTGTACTTGATCGGTATGGAGATTGACTGGGCCACCGGACTAGATAACCGCGGCTTTACCTTCAACAACCCGAATGCCAGCGAAACCTGCGGTTGCGGTACTTCTTTTAGTGCTTAGCAAACTAAGCTTTCAGGCAACAAAAAGGGAAAGTGGCTCGGCCACTTTCCCTTTTTCCATTTTATAAAAATCTCTGCAATTCTGCACCGACGATGGCCTGCAAACTGATCATGGCCATATTCTTCGATTGTTCGCTGTTAAAGCCTTTACTCATGAAGTAGTCTTCGGCTCTCACCAGGGTTTGGAAGTAAGCTACCCGAAGGGCTTCAACAGATTCCTGATGGAGCGGGTCTGTGCCCGACCAGGCTTCCAAACCTTCCCATAGGGTTAGGTGCCAGGCCTGTGCTCGACTTGATGTAGCAGCACTTTCTGGCTGACTAGCTTGAAAAAGTCTGGCGCGATCTGCCGTAGCTGTTGACACAATTTGCTGATTGACCTGACCTGCGCCCAGATCATTGGCAATGGTATGTAGTACTCTGGCTTCTGGCCAGGTCAAAAAGTTGGTTCCGACTACATCCTGAGATAGTCTTCGGTATTTTTTGATGCTCGACATGTCGTTCCACGCTGCTTCATAGGCCGAACTGGTTCCCGGGCCATAGTATCCATCAAGTGATCCTTCATAATAGCCTTCTGATTTAAGAATGCGTTGCAACTCTATGGCTGAGTTTCTTCTCATATTCCCCCTGATGCTCGGCAGGCCCGTAGCTCTTGCTTCGGCTGGTAAAGCAGAAGTCGAGCCAGACCTGACAACTCCACTACTTTCGCCGCCCAGCGCAATACTCGTGTTGCCATAGGTAGCAGGGCCTGAAGGGGCCGATTGGCTTTGGGCCACTGGTGGATCATTGTCAATCTGAATGGGAATCAATGGCTCTTTAACGCCTGTCTCCCAGTCAGTAATCGGCACCAGACGATAGTTGTTGACCGTTTTTACAAAAGCATCACTATACCCCAAACCTCTTACTCTCTGTAGATCGGCCTGCGCCTGGGCACGATCGTTATATACGCCTGTCATCAACTTGAGCAGCTGGTCATCTGACTGTACGTATAGGGTGCCTGCCTCTCCCAAACTTTCCCAATCTATATCACTGCCCAGCCTCTGCGAAGCCAGTTGAATGACGGCAATATCGCTCCCGCTATTTAGCGGTTGTTCCAGCAGAACAGCATTGCGAAAGTTGCGCTCTTGCAAGCGATTGACTACAGACTGTGCTTTAGTGCGATCACTAAAATTGCCGATGTACACCTGATGCACATTGGCCTCTACCTCTTGGGCATAAATAAACCCTAAGGTGCTCAGGCTGGCAAAATCTTCCAGGCCTACGTCTTGAAAAAGCCCAACTTGCACAGTAAAGAGTTGGTCCTGTGCATAGGACTGTACAAACAAGCCAACTGAAAGTATAGAAAAAAGTAAGGCCTTGGTTTTGCCTAAGGTATCAGTAAACATTAGCGTAAGTTTAAATACTTGGATTTTAGTTCAATATGCTGTTAACGGTATAAAACAGTTGTTATTTTAACATCCTCATCGCACAATATGATCTAGAGCGATTAAACTTTCCAAATTGATCCGCATCTTATTGTTAGACTTGCGCAGGTAGATACATTTTATAGCTACGTTAGATTTTGCGTCCTGGCTAAAAAATACCGACCTGCGGAAGTCCAAAAAACAACTAACCCAGATAGGATTGACTGCAACGACAACTATGACCGAAGAAGGTGATTTGCTGGTGCGCTTACGCAATCCTACTACTCGTTCACGCGCGTTTAGTGAGCTGGTGCAGACCTATGGTCCACGCCTACATGCCCATCTACTGCGCATGCTACACAAGCGTACTGACGCAGATGATGTGCTACAAAACGCATTTGTCAAAGTACACAGAGGCCTGGATGGCTTTCGTGGTGATAGCCAGCTATACAGCTGGATATATCGAATAGCCACTAACGAAGCCCTGGCCTGGATGCGAAAGAGAAAAACCACTTTATCTCTTGAAGCAGAAGATGAAGCCCAATGGGTAGATAGACAACTTAAAGCAGAGCCTTTTTTTGATGGCAGCGAAGCTTTGAGATTACTACATGCTGCCATAGCAACCCTCCCCGACAAGCAACGCGAAGTCTTTCAGCTTCGCTATTTCGAAGAACTGCCATATCGAAAAATCAGTGAGTTGCTACAAACTTCTGAAGGCTCACTGAAAGCTAGTTACCATCATGCCGCAAAGAAAATCGAAAACTACCTCAGACATGGATCCTAAAACACCAATCTTAGATGGGCTCAAAAAGGAAGGCGATGGTTTCCGTCGTGCTGAGCCCAATTTCTTTGAGCAGTTGGCCAAAAGAGCCGAGCAAGAAGCTCAACCAACTGCAGTAAGAAGAAGGATAAGACCTGCCTTTTGGGGTGCAGCCGCAGCCGTTATCTTATTGCTGGTCTTCGCCTGGAATACCATCGATCAGCAATCCAACCCGCAGTCGACCTTAGTCGATGTTGATGGCATGATTGATGCGCTGACTGACGAAGAGATTTTTGCCTACATCGAAGAGAATGTTGCTGACTTTGAGCTCGAGCTGCTGACAGAAGAACTGGAAATGGATAGCTACACTGAATAAATAATGAACAACATGACTTTTTTTCGAGCACTTCTACCGGCTTTAGTTCTTTTGGGCCTTTCTGTTCAGACCGCCCTGTCCTATACCGTTTACCCCGCTGGTGAAGCATATACAATGGCTACCGACACCATTGGTCCCAGAGCCGATCGGGTCAAGGAAGCTCGGCAGGCCTTTTTGACTCAGGAAATGGAATTGACGGAAACAGAAGCAGAAGCCTTCTTCGAGTTGTTCTGGCAGCGAGAGCAGGAGCGCCGTAACCTAATGAGAGAGGCCAGACAAGAACGGCGCCAATTCAATAGCGAAGAAGAACTGACAGATGAAGATCTCGCCATGCGTCGACTGGAGCTATTGAGTGCGCTACAAGATAAAAGGGGCGAGATTGAAGATCGCTATCAAGCCCTTTTCCTGGAAGTTATCCCTCCGTCTAAGTTGCTGAAGCTGGAACCTGCCGAGCGTGCATTCAGGCGCCGGTTACTAGACAGAGTCAGACAGCACCGACAAAGAAGAGGTCGGAGAAATTGAATTTTCCACACCTAAGGGAAACTTAATGGCTCACAAAGCGTATTTTTAAGCCAAGAGGCGATAGCCAATGGCGTTTATAGCTAAGCTATGGCCCCCGAGTGGCCAACATGAGCAGAAGAAATGACAACCAGCGTGATCAGGGCATCGAAGAGCTGGTAACCACCTACGAAAATAGTCTGAGGAACGGACAACAGCCATATCTGAGTGAAGAGCAGTTTGATGACTTACTCAGTTATTATTATGGTGTAGAAGATTTTGAAGAAGCACTTGCTGTTTGCGATCTCGCTTTACAGCAGTTTCGATTTACGCCCGACTTCTATAAGTGGAAGGCTGTCATTCACAAAATACTGGCACAGGAAAGCGATGCGCTCGGAGCACTTGAGCAGCTCAATATTTATGCACCACATGACTATGAGGTCAAGCTCCTGAGGCTGGAAGTACTCGTTCATTTCGAGCATGGCGATGACTCGCGTGAGTTGTTGGACCAGCTGCTCTCTGAATGTGAAGAAGATTTCCAACTCAGCATTCTAGCTTATTACGATGCCGTTTTATTGGCGCGCAATGGCCAAATAGCTGATGCCTTTCAGGCACTTTGTAGCTCTATTCGCCTAGATCACTGGCAAGAAGTGGCCTACGAGGAGCTCTGCCATGAACCCGCCTATGTAACCTTTTATCCTAAGTTGGTGGGCATACTGGATCAAATCACGGCTGCAGATGCCTTCAATGATATGGTTTGGTATTACCTCGGCATCATCTATGACAGCATGGGCGACGATACCGCTGCCCTAGAAGCCTTCGACTATGCACGCTCGCTAGACGATAAGCACCCAGACTACCTAATAGATTATGCCGACAAGCTTTTCGAGCTAGAGCATTACCAGCGCGCACTGGAATTTTACCATAGGTATCTAAAACTGCCCGAATCTTTTGAGTCATACGATACTTGTTTAAGGATCGGCTCCTGCTATCAACAACTGGAGCAAATTGAGCCAGCCATTCAGGTTTTCCTGCGAGCTGCTGAATTGAATCCGCGTTCTTACGAAAGCTACCAGCATCTGGGCGAATGCCTGGCCTTTCAGGAAAAGTGGGGTAAAGCTGCTCAGTACTATGACCTCGCCGTCAGTAAGAAAAACCACCCGGCCATCTGTTGGCTTGGACTAGCTTGCTGCCGCGCTGCTATCAGCGAATTTCAGGCGGCAGAAGAGGCCTTCATTAAAGCCACCGAGCATACGTCCGAATTCAGCGATGCTTATGTGACTTATGCTATTTTTCTGATCGAGCAAGGCCGGGAGCAAGACGCTCTTCGCATCATCGAAGAAGCTCGCCAGGAGTATCTAGATCCTACTCTAGCTTATGGAGCTGTGGCTATATATTGCCTGTGCAATAGAAAAAAGCATGCCCTTTTTCTCCTGACCGAGGCGATCGATGCTTATCCTGATTCTACGGAAATCCTATTCTACTGGAACCCAGAACTCGAAGATGACCGGGAAATCCAGGCCGTGTTGGGTAGTTGGTCTTAGGCAAATCACCTTTTAGGCCCAAAACCCATATCTACGCCCAGCTGGTTGATTCCTCCTCCAATATGATAAGTCGTTCTACCATAGGCGATTTGAAAACGCTTGATCCTTATGGCAAATCCAAGGGAATATCCGGCCAGGCTACGATAGTCATTTAGCCTAAGTTCTCGCCTTAAACCGTGATTGTATCCGAAGCGCAGACGAAGGTTTCTATTTTTTCCAACCAATAGTTCACCATTGAATACAAAGTGGCGGAAGAAATTATCTAACCAAATAGCACCGGCTCCTCGCTCGTTCGTTTGCTGATCAAAGCCAACAAATATAGACTCATCCTCTTCGTTAGGATCATCGTACAAGATGTCCCATCGATTGAGCATGCGGTAGATGATACTGAACCGGAATGGTAGATATTTCAATTCTCGATTGATGCCAATTTGAATATCCAGAGGTAGTGGTTCTCGCAGTTCGTTATAGCTGCTTACTTGTCTGCCCAAATTTCGGGCGACCAGGCTGAGCCCGAAACGGCCAGTCGTATCTTGATAATGGATGCCAATGTCGCTCGCTAGTGCAAAGCTGCTAAAATCAGCCAACTGTGAGTTGATAAATTTCAGGTTCACACCCAGTCGCCAACGCTCGCTCAGCTGGCGGCCGACCCCAAGTGTGAGTGCATAATCAGAAGCTGTAAAGCTACCGATATCCTGGCCGGTCACATCACGTCGGGTAAAATCTCCATAGCCCACATATTGTAGTCCGGCCTGGAAAGTCATTCTGAGATCCTCCTTATGGACTGCATATCCTACATAGCTGTTGCTAATACCAGCAGGATGAAAAGCGTGACTGATGGCCACTCTCCTGGCCATACTTTCATTGAGTAGAGCAGGATTGCGATTGGCCAGACTGAGATCATCATCTGCCAGGGCAATATGATGCCCTCCCATAGCTGCGATGGTCGCAGAGTTGGGCAAATTGAGAAACTGATAGGCCGTAATGCCTCCTACCTGAGACCTGGACTCCAGACAAAAGGTAAGCAAAAAGAGTAGTAAGAGTAGTGAGCGCAACTGCATAAAATCCTAATCTTTTTGAGGGGCTGGCCCGGGATCGCCCTGGCGCCAACGGCTGTGGCATACGCCGTTCGTACAATCCATTAAGCGCTCAAGATCGCCATTTTCGGCATAGAGCCATAGCTCACCATGCTCATTGTCGCCATCGAGATAAAAACCCTCGGCTTTAAGTTGCCCATTCGGATGCCATTCTTTAAAAGGACCTTGTTCGAGATTATCTTCAAATGATACTTCTTCGGCCAGTTGTCCATTGGCATGATACACATACCAGGTTCCGGCCATAGCCCCGTCTATGTATTGGCCTGACTGACGCAGGTAGTCTTCTTCGGTATTGTACAAACGGAAAGGCCCACTAAACTGCCCATTTTCGTAAGTCTCGACTTGAATGGTGTCGCCGTTGCCATCGAAAACTGCCCGAATACCATTGAGCTCGCCCCCTTCGTAAAAAGCGACCTCCTGCACCTTACCTTCTGGGTCGACCAACTCATACTTTCCCTCTCGAAGTCCCGTCTCTTTGTCTATTTGAAAGCGTTCGCAGTAGCCCTGGTCATCACAGTCTTCAACCTGATCCGGGCTAGAGTCGCAAGACCAGATACTCGTAATTAAGGCCAATAGAAAAATCAATCTGGATAGCATAGGCGAATGGACTAAAATCTATAGATGAAAAAAGCAGTATACAGGAGAGAAACGAGATTCGTAGATGTAGATTTTATCGCTAACAAGTTTCGTAGATATAATGTGGGGTATTTGCATATTTGCTTACTTGTAAATTTACAAGTAAGCAAATACACAAATATCAGTGAGACCTCTTTTTTACAGCACCTGCCTGCTCTGGATCGCGACGATTCTACCCACCTGCGGAAGTCCAAACAACAATCAAACTGTAGATGCGGAAAAGCGCGCAGAGATAGAAGAGCGGCTGATGGTTGAGCTGAGCCCCAGCGATGATCGGGCAGGTCAGCAACGAAATGAGCTGATCAATTTTGCCATAGACAGATTGTGGGATGTGGAAGCTGCTCAAGCCGGATATTTTGTGGAACACCTACAGGCGGGGGAGGGTGAGCTCTTGCAGTGGGGAGACTTGGTCGAGGCGCATTATAGAGGTATGAGGCTGGATGGTAGCGTTTTTAACGATTCTCGCCTGCAAGGAGGCAAACTCGAATTTTATGTTGGGGCTATGATTCCAGCCTGGAATGACGCTTTACAGAAAGTGCGGCCTGGTGCCGCCATCAGACTACTGGTGCCCAGCGACCTGGCCTATGGCGAAGAGGGGCTGCAAACTGCCGATGGAGAGCAAGTCGTAGCACCTCACACGACCATGGCTTTTGAGATTGATGAGATAGCGCTCATCAGAAAAGCGGAAAACTGATTACATTGAGAACTCCCTCATGTACCTATCTAAACTAATCGAAGGTGTGGTTTGACTTCAACCTACACAGTGGCCTACTGCTGCCCATAGTACTACAAGGACTCATTTTTGGTCTGGTTTTATTAGTACGTGGTTTACGCGAACAGCGACTGACTGATCGATTACTCGGCTTCTTCCTGATTTTTGCTGCACTATTGGTTGCCCAGTGGATGCTTGGGTTTGCAGGCTGGTATAATGAAAAAGATGGGCGAACTCAGTTCATGTACTATTCGATATGGGACTGGACCTTAGCGCTGGGCCCATTGCTCTACTTTTACTTTAGGGCACTGACCAATACCACGTTCAGATTAAAGAGAGCACATTGGCTTCATTTCCTGCCCATTGCCTTGATCGTAGTTTCGCATATAGTCTCTGCCATTTTCGACTTACTCATCACACAAGAATTGAATGGGGAAATACTGCCTTATGACGGCGGAGCATATGGCGAATGGTATCAAACTGGCCTAGGTAAATTGGGGATTGCACTACACACCCTCAGCACGCCGCTTAGCCTCGTTTATTGGGCCTATACCTATTATCTATTCAGAAGATATCGACAATACGTCAATGAAAATTTTTCAGATGATGCCCATATCTCATTCCGTTGGTTGGGGCGGTTTTTGCCACTTATGCTGATTGCCTTTTCTGTATGGTTTACGCGTGGTCTGCTCATGCAGCTGGGTATCATCGCCAACGATGCCTATATAACCAGTTGGTATTTCTATATGGCTTGGGGCGTAGTCATTTACTTTCTTTCCATCCAGGGAGCTCAGGCTCACACACAACTTCGGCAGGTACTAGACTTTCAGCCAGTGGCTCTGGGCGAAAAAACAAAAGAATCATTTGAGCCAAAAACCACCAACAACAGTAGTGTAGGATCCGAAGAGCTGGAAGAACTAAAACAGATTGCCGATCAGTTGGATACTGCCATGTCAGAACAGGAGCTCTTTCTGGAGGCAGACCTCAATCTGAAGCGAGTGGCTTCTGTCACTCAACTGCCATCACCCAGGATATCAAGGGCCATTAATGAAGTGAAGGGCCAAAATTTCAATGAGTACGTCAATGGCTTTAGGG